>DATFXR010000361.1:0-2232 GCA_035315685.1 Vicinamibacterales bacterium
GTTCGCGCGGAACGGGTTGTTCTACACCGTGCACGGCGAGCGTGCGACCGGTAATCCCGCGACGCCGAACTTCATCCCGCCCGGCTTCACGCGAGCCGACGTGACCTACCACAACGTGATCACCGAGTGGCATGCGACGAACCCGGCGGCGAACACGTTCGACGGCACCAGACGCGAGCTCCTTCGCGTCGCGCACGTGGTTGCGAACCTGACGCACCCGATGGGCGACGTCGAGTTCAATCCGACGGCAAAGCCTGGCGCGCCGGACTACGGTCTGCTCTACACGAGCGGCAGCGATCTCGGGTTCAGCAACGGCGGCGGACCGCACCAGGCCAATCCGAGCCAGGCGCAGCGGCTCGACACGGTGATTGGCTGCATCCTGCGCATCGATCCACGCAGTCCGTCCGTTTCCGGTGGCGTGAAAGGACTCGGCGACTACACGATTCCGGCGATCAACAAGTTCGCCGCCGACGGTGATCCCAAGACGCTCGGCGAGATCTTCGCTTACGGGTTCCGCAACGCGCACCGGCTGTCCTGGGACCTCACCGACGGGACGATGTTCGCATCGGACATCGGCATGAACAACATCGAGGAAATCAACATCGTCCACGAAGGGAACAACTACGGGTGGATGAAGCGTGAGGGGCTGTTCGAGAACGGCGTCACGCGGCCGGGCGGCACGCTCGATCAGTTGTTCCCGTTGTCCGCCGACGTCCTGGCCGGCCGCACGAAGGACGAGTTCACGTATCCGGTCGCCATGTACGCGCACACGGACGGCCAGGCGGTGACGGGTGGCTTCGCCTACCAGGGCCGCATCCCCGCACTGCGGGGCAAGTTCATCTTCGGCGACATCGTCCGCGGGCGCGTGTTCGCCGCCGATGTCGGCGCGTTGAAGAAGGCCGACGACGGGATCCCGCAGACCGTGGCGCCGATCGAGGAAGTGCAGCTCGCCATGCGCGGCGCTGGCGGCGCGCGTACCTGCGTCTCGTTCCGAGAGCTCATCGAAGCGACCAACGGCACGACCGCCACGCGCGCCGATCTGCATTTCAGCCGCAGCGCCGACGGCGAGCTGCTGCTCACGTCACGGCAGGACGGCATGATCCGGATGCTGGTGCCGGACTCGACCAACACGTCAGCGGCGCGACGGTGACATGGACTATCGCCATCGCCGGCCGCGCCCGCCGCTCGATTCGTTTGTCGAACAGATCTGGCTGTACCGGAACGATCCGCGGCCGCACACCCTCGAGCGGATTCTGCCGACCGGCGCGGCGCAGCTGATCGTGAACCTCAAAGAGGACGAGACGCGCCTGTACGATCCCGAGTGCCCGCGTCGCTATATCACGACTGCGGGGTCGGTGCTCTCGGGCGTCCAGACGCGCTACCAGATCATCGATACGTCGGAGCAGGAGTACGTCGCCGGCGTCGTGTTCAGGCCAGGCGGCACGGTGCCGTTCTTCGAGCCGCCGGCGCACGAAACGATCGACGCCGACGTGCCGCTGGACGCGCTCTGGGGACGGCGCCGCACGGCGATCTTGCGAGAGCGCCTGCTCGAAGGTGGCACGCTCGATCGCAAGCTCGATGTTCTCGAGAGCGAGCTTCGGGAGGCGTGCGCGCCGCGCGTCGCGCATCCCGCCGTATCGTTCGCGTTGACGGCGTTCGATCGCGTGCCGGCGACCACCACGATCGCCGCGGTGTCCGACGCCATCGGGTTGAGCGCGAAGCGGTTCATCGAGCGGTTCAAGATCGACGTCGGCACGACCCCCAAGCGCTATTGCCGGGTGCGACGCTTTCAGCGCGCCGTCACCCTGGCGAACCGGGGGTGTGACGTCGACTGGGCGGGCGTGGCGCTCGATTGCGGCTACTTCGATCAGGCGCACTTCATCCACGAGTTCCGGTCGTTTGCCGGCCTCACGCCGACTGCCTATCAGGCAGCACGGACCGCGTTTCAAAACCACGTCAAATTTCTACAATCCGACCTCGACGCGCTTCTGGCACGATAACGCCATGCCCGAGACAAAAGAGACCTATCGCACCGTGACCCCGTATCTCATCGTCCCCGACGCCGATGCCGAGCTGGCGTTTCTCAAGGCGGCTTTCGGCGCCACCGAGACCAGTTGTCACAGGAATGCCGACAACACGGTCATGCATGCCGAAATCCATGTCGGCGATTCGCTCGTCATGCTCGGTCAGGCGGGCGGACAGTGGGGCCCCCGCACCGGAGCCTTCTACCTC
>DATFXR010000362.1:0-11585 GCA_035315685.1 Vicinamibacterales bacterium
CGGCTACACCGCGTACTGGCTGCACCTGGCGGTCTTCGGCCAGCCGCGCGCATCCGGCCGCGCGATCGAGGATGAGACGTTCGAGCCGAAGAAGGCGCTGGTGCGATGGATTCTGCCGGGCGGGCTGCCCTACGCGATCACCGATGATCTCGACGCGTTGCCGCGCGACATCCGCAGCAACATCGACGTCGTCACGCAGTTTGGCCACGCGGCGGTCGTGAAGCGACGAGGGGAGTCCGGGCCGTGTCACTGATCACGGTCCGGCTAAAGCCGGACACTACGCCAGGGGCTAGAGGGGCTGGGGGCTGGGGGCTTTGGGCCAAGCCCCGAGCCCCGTCCTATGCGGCTTTCAGTGCACGAAGACGCTGCGCCGTGGCGGCGGCATCGGCGAGTCCTTGCCCTTCACCGACTGCCAGATCACTTCGTTCAGCGGTTCCTCCGGCGTGAGGTCGGCGTCCGAGAAGTCCCACGTCCGCGAGATCGCCGCGCCAGCGGCCGTAAGCGGATTTTTCTCGTCGAGCGGCACCGCCGGCACGATGCGTCGATACGGGCTCAAGTTGGGCGTCGCCTGGAACGAGTTGTAGAGGGAGACCGCCGCCGCGTCGTACTGGCTCATCGGCGGCAGCCCCAGGATCAGTTCCAGCGTCCGCAGCACGCCCGACGTCGAGTAGAACGTGTGATCGACGAACCCGCGCCTGGCGAACGGGCTCGCCACGAGCGCGACCGATCGATGCGAGTCCACATGATCCGGACCGCTCTGCGCATCGTCCTCGACGACGAAGATGGCGGAGTCCTTCCAGTAGACGCTGTTCGAGATCGCGTCGACGACGCGTCCGAGCGCGAGGTCGTTGTCGGCGATCATCGCGCGCGGCGTCGGCGCGCCCGCCCGGGTGCCCTGCGTGTGATCGTTGCCGAGATGCAGAATCGATAACTGCGGCAGGTTGCCGTCCGCGACGTAGCCGTTGAACTCCTGCAGCCACGTATCGACGCGTTTGTTGTCGGTGATGTCGAGATCGAACGCGGCAAACGACGGCGCCACCGCGTTTCTCAGACCGGGAACCGCGTGCACCGCGACGACATCGCCGTTGGCCTGCCGCGTCTGATTGATGACGAATTCGCCGTAGCTGCGGACGGTGACGCGTGCGCGCCACGCGAAGTCCCAGATGTAGCCCATCTCGGGCGCGGTCAGGTTGCCGAAGGCGTTGCGCATGAAGCCGGCGCCTTCGCCGAGATAGATCCCGCCGCGGTTGCCATAGTAGGTCTGCCAGGTCTTCTGGATGACGTCGGTGGCGTACGCGGCGGTGGAGAACGAGTGACCGTCGTAGCTGACGTCGGCGTCGACATAGAAGTTGTCGAGCAGGACGAACGTCTCTGCGAGCGAGTGCGCGTTCGGCGTGACTGCCGCGCCGAACAGCGCGAGCGACGGATCGCCATTGCCCTGCCGCATGTCGCCGAGGATCGAGTCGTAGGTCCGGTTCTCGCGAATGATGTAGAAGACGTGCTTGATCGGCGAGCTGCCGCCCACGGAACGCGGGATCGGCGAGCCAATCGGCACGTCCGGCGGATTGAACTTCGCGGCGTCACTGTAGGGCGTCAGCGCGAGGACGCGCCGCGTGTAATCGGCGAGCGTCACACGATCGGGCACGGCGATCATCGAGACCGCCCCCTGCAGCCTCAGCTCGCTCCCGCCGTCGGTCGGCTTCGGCGCCGGGACGAGACCCTTGCCGCTGAGCACGAACATCGACGCGCCGTCGCGGCTGAAGATCGCGCCGGTTGGATACCAGCCAGTCGGGACGAAACCGTTGACGAAGCTGCGCCCTCCGTTGCTGACGTCGACAACGGCCATGGCGTTGATGTCCGCGTTGGCGACGAGCAGCGTCTTCCCGTCGGGCGACAGCGCCAGGGAATTGGGCGTCGACGTCGCCGGCGCATTCGGGTAGAGGCTCATCGAGATCTGCTCGAGCGCCTCGCCCGAGAAGACATCGAAGACCCAGACGCTCGCGCTGTTCGCGCACGCGACGAACAGCCGGCCGCCGTCGCGCGACAGGGCCATCGCGCTCGGATGTTCGGCGGTGCCGAGCTCCTGCAGCAGCGTGAGCGACGGCAGCATGTAGACTTGCACGCGGGAGCCGCCCCAGAGCGACACGAACAGCATGCGGCCGTCCGCTGATACGACCGACGTGTAGGGTTCAGCGGGCAGTGCGATCGTGTTGAGCACGCGGCCGGAGGCGACGTCGATCGCCGACAGCGACTGCGCGTACACGCGTGTCGCGTACAGCGTCTGGCCGTCCGGCGTGATCGCGAGGCCGCCGACGAAGGTTTCGCCAGCGGCCGCCGGCAGGGCGAACGTGCGCGCGCGCGTGATCACGCCGTTCGCGTAGCTGAACTCCTGGACGTTGTTCTGCGAGGCGCCGGCCGAATACAGCTTGGTGCCGTCCGGCGCCCACACGAGTCCGAGCCACGCCTGATCGAGCGGCATCGTGCTCTTCACGGTCCACGACGCGACGTCGATGATCGAGAACGACGGCCTCGCCAGCCCGTTGGCCGTGACGATCAGGTATTTCGAATCCGGTGTCTGCAGGACATTGAGCGGCAGATCGCCAACCGTGACGTGTTTTCCTGCTGGCGACAGCCGCCAGCCGTTGGGGAGCAGCGTGGACCCGTCAGTGAGGGGGCCCGGCACGGCCGACGGCGATGCTGCCCACTCGGCGCCTGTACGGAGCAAGCCGATGGTCACCAGGGTGACGCAGATTGTGAGCAGGATCCGGACCCGCCGACGCGAGCCCAACCCTCGCAACTGTCGCGGCGACGAGGCGCAGACGCCGTTCGTCGCCGGGGGAGCGACATGACTCAAAGGGACCTTGGTGTTGTTGGGGTGCCTCTAGTGTAGCATTCGGTTGATGAGTGTGCAGGAACAATACCGCAACTTTTTTCGCGTTCACCAATCAAAATTTATCGATTACCACAATTTTATGCGGACGCCTGCCAGCCGTCAGGGCGCGCCGGCGTGCAGGTGATATCGCCCGAAACGCACAGCGCATTGCGAACGGACGTGGCGCGAAGGCGTTAGCCCGGCAACTCGGTCGGTTTCACGACACCTCCGCCCAGCGCCGCACGAGATTGTGATAGACGCCGGTGAGCTGCACCGTGGCCGGATGGTCGGGCGTATCGCCGTTCAACCGCTGGATCGCCGTGTCCAGATCGAACAGCAACGTCCGCTGGCCATCGTCGCGCACCATGCTCTGAATCCAGAAGAACGACGCGACGCGCACACCGCGCGTGACCGGCTGCACATGGTGCAGGCTCGTGGAGGGATAGAGCACGAGATGGCCAGCCGGCAGCTTCACGCTATGCACGCCATACGTGTCCTCCACCTGCAGCTCGCCGCCGTCGTATTCGTCAGGCGCGGAGAAGAACAGCGTGGCGGAGAGATCGGTCCGGATGCGATGCGAGGTGCCTGAGACCCGGCGGATCGCGTTGTCGACATGCGTCCCGAACGAATGGCCGCCGCGGTAGCGGTTGAAGAGCGGCGGGAAGACACGCGACGGCAGCGCGGCGGCGATGAACAGCGCGTTGCGCCCGAGCGCGCTCAGGATCATGTCGCCAAGCTGCCGCGCGACCGGATGCTGTTCGGGCAGCTGCTCATTGTCCTTCGCGAGCGCCGATTGCGTGCCGGCCGTGACCCGGCCGTCGACCCACTCCGCCTGATCGAGCGCCTGCCGCGCCTGCGCGACCTCGTCGGCGGTGAGCAGGTCCGGAATCGTCAGCAACATCCTCGTCCTCCTACGACACTCTCGGTAGCGCAGCCCGTCAGTGCTGCCCGCGCCCGACCTCGACGCACCGTTCTCAAAACTTGAAGACCAGACCGAGCAACGCCGATCGCCCCGGCCCCGGCACGATGTGCGCCGGGTGAATCTGATCGAAGTAGTACGCGTCGGCGAGGTTGTTCAGGTTCACCTGCGCCTCGACGTGCGGGCCGATTGGCCGCTTCGCCATCGCGTTGGCGACCCAGTAGCCGGGCAGCGCCTTCACGAGGCCCGTCACCGGATCGATCGGCGCGGTCGTGCTCGCCGAGCGCAGGCCGACGTACTGACCGCCACCGCCCACCTGAAAGTGGAGCGGCAGGTCGCAGGTGCTCCACACGCTGAAGGTGTGCCGCGGCACGTTGGCGAGCTGGGCGCCGACCGCAGCTGGATAGGCGATCGATTTCACCAGCGCGCTGTCCATGAACGCGTAGCTCGCCATCAGCTGCCAGCGATCCATCAGCCGGCCGGTGATCTCGCCCTCGACGCCGTGCACGCGCTGCGTCCCCGACAGAACGTTGAGCAGCGAGTTGTTCGGATCGGGCTCGCGCGCGTTCAGCTTCTCGGTCCTGAAAAGCGCGCCGCGCGCCGACAGCCGTCCCGCCCGCAGGTCCCACTTGCTGCCGACTTCGAGCGTCCGGTTGCTCTCGGGCGGCAGGCTCACCGTCGCGGCGGACAGTGACAGCGCCTCCGCCGACGGATTGAACGACGTGCCGTAATCGAAGTACACGCTCGCGACGGCGCTCGGCTTGAAGACGATCGCGCCGCGCCAGCTGGGCTTCTGATCCACGCGCGAGAAGGCGGTGGCGCTGCCCACCGACTGCGACACGTCGGCGACAAATCGATCCCAGCGCGCGCCGGCCATCACGTCGAGGCGGTCGGTCAGCCGCAGCGTGTCGAGCGCGTAAACGCCGAGCGTGTTCGCTCTCGCGTCCACGCGCGACGTCACGGTCGGCGTGCCGGCGAACGGCTGGAACGGGTTCGGATGCGCGAGATTGGTCGGCGGCACACCAGCAAATGTGCGGCGAACCGGATCCGACGTCTCGTGCCCGACCTCGATGCCGCTCACCAGCGTGTGCCCGATGCCTCCGGTCCGAAAGCGAGCGGTCAGGTCGAACTGGTTCTGGAGGAACGTCTCGGTGCTCTCGGCGGTGATCTGATTGCGATCGACGGTGATCGCCTCGATCGGCGTCGCCGGCGTGAGGTTGGCCGGCATC
Source organism: Vicinamibacterales bacterium (assembly GCA_035315685.1). Classification (GTDB taxonomy): domain Bacteria; phylum Acidobacteriota; class Vicinamibacteria; order Vicinamibacterales; family CAVVIG01; genus QHWK01. Next base: position 5,021 of record DATFXR010000362.1, read on the forward strand.
CGCGCTTCGCTGATCTGGAGGTCGCGGCCGTAGCTCGCGTAGCGCGTCCGGTTGGTGGCGCTCACGGTCGTTCCGAATTGATGCTGGATGGCCACTCCCGCGATGTCCGCCTGCGTGTCGAGGAAGTTCGTGCTGGCGAAGCCGTAGTAGTTGTTGCGCGCGACCGGCGCCGGCGCATTCAAGCGCCAGGGAATGCCGTAGTCGGGCACGTCGTTCTCCGCCTGGTGGAAGTAGGTGACCGTCAGGTGCGTCGCGTCGCCGAGACCGAGCGACAGCGACGGCGCGATGCCGTAGCGCTGGTTCTCCGCGACGTCCCGGCCGGCGACATCGGCGATCGTGCCCATCACGTTCAGCCGGAACGCCGCACGTCCGCCAAGCGGCTGGTTCAGGTCGAGCGTCGCGCGCCGTGTGAGGTCGGTGCCGATGTTTGCGGTGCCGGTGACGAACGCGTCGCGCCCGGGCGTCTTGGTGGCCTGATTGAGCACGCCGCCAGTCGTGCCTCGGCCGAACGCAACCGACGACGGCCCCTTCAGGATCTGGACTTCTTCCTGATTGAACGGGTCGCGGTAATAGCTGCCGAAGTCACGCACGCCGTCGATGAAGATGTCGTTGCGCGCGGTGAAGCCGCGGATCGTGAGGTTATCGCCCTGCGCGCCGCCTTCTCCCGCCGCCAGGCTGATCCCGGCGACGTTCCGCACCGCGTCGCGCAGGGTCGTCGCGCCCTGCTCGACGAGGACCTGGCTCGGCACGACGTCGATCGACTGCGGCGTGTTGTGCAGCGTCTCGGTGAACTTCGGCGTGCCGAGCATCGCCGGCGAAACGCCGGTCACCGTCACCGACTCGCTCGCCGTGCGGAAATCGAGGCGCACGAGCGTCGGCGCGGCGAAGCTGAAGGTGAGCGATGTGCCGGCGATCGCCGCCTCGATCGCGTGCCGTACGGTCATCCGGCCCGAGACGCCGGGCGAGGAGATCTCGCCGACCGCCGGATCGGGAAGAAGAATCGTGACCGCGGTTGACTGGTGCAGGGCCGCCAGCACCGTCTTCAGCGGTCCGGGCGGGATGTCGAACTGCTGCACCCGGGCGCCCACGTCACCGCTCTGATCGGCGCCGGTCGCGCCGGCGTCGACCAGCGCGGCCGACCGCGTGATCACGGCGCGGCGCTCGTCGCGGCCGCCGGGTTCGTGGGCACCTGCGTTTCGCGGAAAAGCGGTCGTCGCGACCAGCGTGCCGACGAGCACCGTCAACCGGTTCTGCTCGCGAAGTCGCTTACGTCGAGCCTTGCGTGTCATGCCGCGCCTCCTCGTGTGGCGTCGCATGACCGCGGCTCCCGGTAGAATGAGGAGGCCGAATGCGTCATGCGCACGCTTGATGAGCGGTCTTCAGTCGTGGGGACCACGTTCGGCAACCCGCCGGGTGTGGAAGGCACCCGGCGGGCGCGTGTCAGTCCGTTCAAAGTGAGACTGAGTCTCAGTTTCAGAAGCTGAGCATATCTCCGACCGTTTTGGTCGGTCAAGAGGTACGTGAGCGGCGCGTCGCTCTCGCGTCGCGCCGTCCAGTCGGGGACTGGGGGCTTGTTGCTGGGAGCTGGTAGCTTGGAGGTTGTCGAGAAGGTGGGACGCCAGGATGTTGAAGGACACGAGTCCCCAGCCCCCAGCCCCCAGCTCCCAGTCCCCAGTCCCCGCTATGATTTCGAAACGTGCGATTCGACGACTACGTGAGCCGGCTCGGTCTGGCGGCGCCTTGCGGCGCTGACGCCCGCACGCTGCGATCGCTCCACATCGCTCACCGCGAGGCCTTCCTGTTCGAGAACCTGACGATTCAGGCCGGCGGGCACATCAGCCTCGCCATGTGCGATCTCGAACGCAAATTCCTCGACGAACGGCGCGGCGGCTACTGCTTCGAGCACAACACGCTGTTCGCGGCGGCGCTCCGCGAGATCGGGATCGACAGCGCGACGCTCCTCGGCCGCGTCCGCCGCGGTCCACCGCACCGCTGGTGCCGCACGCACATGGTGCTGCGCATCGCCCTCGACGGCGAAGTCTGGCTGGCAGACGTCGGCTTCGGCGCGATGGGACTGCTTCAACCGATTCCCCTGCGCGACGGCGCCACGGCCACGCAGGGCGGGTTCACGTTCCGCCTGCGCCGCGAGGACGTGCTATGGGTGCTGTCGGCGCGCGATGCGGAAGCGGAAATGGATCTCTATGAGTTCCCCGACGATCCGCAAACACCGTGGGATGTGGAGGTCGCCAATCACTTCACCTCGACGCATCCCGAATCGATTTTCCGCAAGACCCTGACCATCCAGCGCACGCAGCAGGATCGGCGGACGATTCTGCGCGGTGAACTCCTGACCCGCTATGACGCGGGCAGGATGAGCGAGACGCCGATCGCGCGACCGGAGATGTCGCGGGTGGCGTTCGAGGAGTTCGGCGTCGAGCTGCCGCCCGGGCCCTTCGTCTACGAGACGGCACTATGATGACCGCCGCGCTCGCGCAACTCATTCCGCTCGCGGTCGCGTCCGGCCTCAACGTGTATGCGACGGTCGCCGTGCTCGGTCTGTGCGAGCACTTCCACCTCGTCGACCTGCCGGAGCAGTTCAAGGCGTTCGATCACCCGGCGATCATCGCCGTCGCGATCGTCATGTATCTCGTGGAGTTCGTCGCCGACAAGATTCCGTGGTTCGACTCGGTGTGGGACGCCGTCCACACCGTGATCCGCCCGGTCGGCGGCGCGCTGATTGCGGTCAACGCGATTGGCTACGCGTCGCCGTTCGCCACCGCGCTCGCGGCGCTGCTGGGCGGGTCGATTGCGATGACGACGCACGTGACGAAGGCGGGGACGCGTGCGGCCGTGAACACCTCGCCGGAGCCGTTCAGCAACTGGCTCCTCAGCCTCACCGAAGACGCGGTCGCGATCGGCCTCTCGTACGTCGCACTGAACCATCCCCACATCGCCGCTGTCGTCGCGATCGTCCTGCTCGCCCTCTTCATCACGACCGCATCGTTGATCGTCGGCTGGGTACGCCGCCGCGTCGCACGGCGGCAAGCGTGATCTGCCACCCGTGACGTGTAATCGCAGAGAACGCCGAGAGCGCAGAGAATACCGACGAACTCACGGCAGCCACAAAGGCGCATCAGGACGGTGAGCGCACGACAGCAGCGTAGCGCGACGCAAGGGCTCGCCACGAAGACACGAAGACGCACGAAGCCAGCACGCTCCAGACATGAAGGTAGCGAGACGTGAAAGGTCGCGCGCGACGCCCGCGAAGCGGGCTCACGTGGACGGAAAAGCCGCCGGAAACACAAGCGTCTGGATCGAGTGGCTTGGGTTTTTGGCGGCTTTTTCGTCCACGCGGCGGCCGGCTCCGCCGGCCGCGTCGCGCGCTCTCCTCTGCGCGCTCTGCGGTCGCTGCGGTTTCTTGCCGCGTCCGCGAGGCCTATGTGCGCGGCGCCGTGGCCTTGTAGCTTTGCCGCGCACGGACGGTGGCGCCGCTCTGGGTCACGTGGACTGCGAGCTTGTGCATCTTGCCGTCGAGACTCGTCGGGGTGAAACCGAGGGCGTATTGATGGTGGAGCTCGTCGGCGACGCGCGTGAAGGTCGACGCCAGATCGTCGGTGGATGTCAGCTCGAAGTAGCCGCCGCCGGTGGCGGCCGCGATCTTCGGCAGGCCGTCATCTGGTTTGTCAGCCTGCGCAGGATGGCCACCGTAGCCGCCGAACCCGCCGTGTCCGCCACGGCCGCCGCCGAATCCGCCAATGCCACCGCCGCCGCCCCATCCGCCGCCGCCGGGACGCCGGCCGCCGTAGCCACCGTACCCGCCATGTCCGCGCCCGTACCCGCCGCCGCCGGCGAGACCGATCGCGTACACCATCACGTTCTCTTCCTCGGCGCGTTTCATCACGTCCTTCATGCTGCTGTTGGTCTGGCTGAAGTTCATCGGCGCATCCACGCCGTCGGTGAACACCAGCACGACGCGCCGCCCCTCCTGATGCAGCAGATCGGTGATGCCGACGTTGACCGCGTTCCACAACGGCGTCGGCCCTTCGGGCTGCAGCTCGGTGCGCAGGATGTTGAGCAGGGCGTCGCGATCGGACGTGAAGTCCGGCGGATCGATCTGGATGCGGTTCGAGAAGCTGCCGATGCGGGCCTTGTCCGCCGGCGACATCTCGGTGACGAACGCCTCGGCCGCCTTCTCCACGAGGCCGAAGTTCCGCCGCATGCTGCCGCTGCGGTCGAGCAGCATCACCACGGTGATCGGCTGCACCTCGTTGGCGAAGAGGGTCACTTCCTGGCGCTTGCCGTTGTCATCGACCTGGAAGCGATCGCGGGTGAGATCGGGAACCAGCCGGCCGCCGACGTCGGCCACCGTGGCGTAGATCGCGACGGTACGATTGCCCGTCGAAAACGTCGCCTGCTGTGCGCGGACGAGCGGCGCGGCGGACACGCAAAGCAGGCAGAGCCCGCACAGAACACCACACGTCCCGGCGCGCGCACGAGAGCCGTACATAAAGAAATCCCTACGAAGTGCAGGTTGCTGGCGGGATCGATCTTACGCTCGGCTGAGGCCTTCGCGCCACGTCGCGGCGTCGCAGGCATCGCGCCTCGAGGGGAGCTGGGCGGCGCTGAGGCTCTGGGGCTCCGCTCGTCGCGGACCACATTCCAAAGAAACGAACGGTACGAGGCGGCGTTCTCCCGACAAACGCTCGACAGGTGACGCGAAGGTTCGCGCGTGCGGACGTGGCTCAGGCGCAATCATTCGCGCCGGCCGGGTCGCCACGAAGGCACGAAGGCAGATTCATCGGACATCGCGCGGCGGACAACGAAAGTAGCGTGACGCAAAAGGCTCGCGCGCGACGCCCGCGAAGCGGGCTCACGCGGCGGCCGGGTTCCGCCGGCCGCGTCGCGCGCTCTCCTCTGCAGTCTCTGCGGTCTCTGCGGTTCTGACCGCGGTGCCACCGCGCCCGCTACCGCCGCGACGTCTGCGTGACCGCGAACGGCCCGACCTCCGGCTTGCCTTGCGTGTTCGCGAGGTTGCCGAGCTCGGCGGCGACGCCGCGCGCGATGGCCGCGGTCTCGCTGCCCGCCTGGAAACATGTGAAGTCGGGACGATCGCGCCACGCGAACGGACCGCACAGCCGGACGCCAGCCTTGATCGCCGCGTCGTGCACGATGTTGATCGCCCGCTCGTAGTCCGGCGTGCCCTGCCGGAATCCTGAGAAGTTCCCGAGGTCGCCGCTCGCCGCGAACACCGCCGTGACGCCCGGCACCTTGGCGATCTCGTCGGCGTCCTTCAGCCCTTCGAGCGTCTCGATCATCTCGATCAGCACGACGTTGTCGTTGATCGTATTGCGGTAGCCGCCCGGCACGCCGCCCCACATGCCGGGGTCGAACGCCTGACCGCCGCCGTTGCTGCGCCGGCCCAGCGGCGGGAAGTAGGTCCAGTTGCGCGCTTCGATCGCCTCTGCCTTCGAATCGACCGTCGGCACGACAACGACCAGCGCACCGGCGTCGAGCGCGTGCTGGATCTCCCGCTCGTCGGTGTAGGCGACGCGCACGCCGGGCACCGCCTTGGCGTACGGGCAGGTGCGCCACATCCGCGCGACCGCGCCCCAGTCGCGATCGTTGTGCTGCATCTCGGTCCAGATGAAGTCGTAGCCGGCGTTCGCCATCGCGCAGTAGGTCGCCGGATCGGTGGCGCTGAACAGCGTGCCGCCGGTCACCTTCTCTCCGCGCATCATCTTCAGCTTCACCGGATTCCAGATCTTCGAGCCGGCGGGCGGGTCGAACGCATGGCCGTCCTTCCACTTCGTCGGATCGAACGGGCCGGTGTTCATCGCGCCGGCCGGCGCGACGTTGCGGGCGTTGCTGTCCTTGCCGGCGGCCGCCGCCAGCGGGAACTGCGTTGCGCCGGGCGCCGCATTGTTGGCGTACGGATCGGCGTTGGGCGCCGGCTGCTGCGGCTGCGGTTGCGGCGGCGGCTGTTGCGGTTGCTGGGGTGGCTGTCCGGCGAACGCGGCGATCGCGAGCGCGCCGAAGAGCACGACGGAAACGGTCAAATAGCGCATGCGATCCTCCTACTTTGCACGGGCGAGGTCGGACACGACCTCGTAGTTGCAGCGGACGAAGCGGTACAGCTCGCGCTCGAGCAGCCGCTCAAAAGCAACCGCAGAGAACGCGGAGAGCGCAGACAATATCTTTCTCACTCCTTCCGAGGAGAATCGTTTTCTCTGCGGTCTCTGCGTGCTCTGCGGTTGCTTTCCCCTCACGATCACTTCGCTCCTGCGATCGCCATCACGACATCCCAATTGAATCGCACGAAGCGATGCAGCTCGCTCTCGAGCAGCCGCTCCTGATCGCTGTGCGCGCCGAAGCCTTTCGGCGCGTCCTCGAAATCGACCGCGGGTCCGATGCCGAAGCACTGCACGCCCTTCGCGCGCAGCTGCGCCATGTCGGTCGCTCCGGTGCTCATCGTCGGCAGCGTCGGCGCGTTGTAGACGCGCGTGCCGGCGGCTTCGAGCGCCTTGTACATCTCCGAGTCCAGCTTTGCGTCGGGAAAGCCCGGACG
>DATFXR010000363.1:0-7804 GCA_035315685.1 Vicinamibacterales bacterium
CGGATCGCACATCATGTTGCAGCGGTTGGTGAGGTCGATCGTCAGCACCGCGCCGCGTCCGTATCTGATCGACGAGGTGCCGTGGTTGTGCAGCGTGTCGGTGATCGCGGGAAAATCGCGGCCGGGAAACAGCGACTCGAGACGCCGCAGGAACGCCGGGTTCACCGCGAGCGTGTCGACGAAGGTGCCGTGGCGCGGACACGTCTTCTCGATGATCACCCTGCCATCGCGCTCGAGGATCTGTGCCTTGATCTCGCCGACGTGATCGTCGATGAGCGATTCAATCGCCTGGTCGCCCGCGAGAATGCGCGCGCGCGCTTCGCGCACGCAGGTCGGGCAGAGGGAGTCGGTGGTGCGCGGCCAGCCGAGTGGTGGCTTGCTGCGCTCGCGGCTGTTCAGCAGCGGCGCCGGCGCCCATGCCGGCTGAAACCGCGTCGCGTCGATTCGTCGATTGATTGCTTGAAACGCAGGCCACAGGATTCGGGCGCCGCCGGAGAGGGCAAGCTCGAGCGGTTTCCACGCATTCATGCGGAACCGGAATATACCACACCAGTTATTCGCGCAGACGGGCGCGCACCGCGGCGTCGAGCGCGTCGCGATCGGTTTTTCCGCGCGCGGTGAGCGGGATTCGGTCGATGAAGACGATCGCGCGCGGGATTTTGTACGGCGCGAGCCGCGCCGCGCAGTAGCGGCGCACGCTGAGCGTCGTGATCGCCGGTGCGCCGGCGGTGGCGACGACGATGCACGCGACGATCTGCTGGCCGCGCCGCGGGTCGGGTGCCGCGACGACGCGAGCGTCGGCGACGCCGGGCATCGTCCGCAGCACCGCTTCCACTTCGCCGGGCTGCACCTTGCGGCCGGCGACGTTCACGAACGACGACACGCGGCCGCGCAGCCGGAGCCGTCCCTGCGCGTCCCACTCGCCACAGTCGGCAGTCATGAAGCCGCCGTCGACGAACCCGTCGCCCGGACCGTCCACGTAGCCGCTCGACACCGCGTCGCTCCGCACATGAACCCGCGAATTGCGAATCGTGACCGCGACGCCGGGAAGCGGATGACCGACCGCTCCGCTGTCGCCGACGTCGTCGTCGCTGTCGAACGCGATGCCGCCGGTTTCCGACGATCCGTAAAACGAGTGAATCTTTATGCCAAAGCGATCGCGGAACGCGCGAACCGTCGCGGGCGCCAGTGGCGCGCCGGCGGAGATCAGACGCTGCAGCCGCGGCGGCCAGCCATCCGCGGGCGGGTTGTCCACGAAATACTCGAACATGAACGGAACCCCGGGAAAGACGCGCGCGCCAGATCGCCGCGCGTCGTCCGCCAGCAGCTGCGGCACGAACGACTCGCGCAGCACGCACGCCGTGCCCTGCAGCAGCAGCGGCAGCAGCAGGTTGCCGAGGCCGTACGAGTGTGACAGCGGGATGGCGGCGATCTGCACGTCGTCTGAGCGAATGTCCATCGCTTCGACGATGTGGGAGCAGTCAGCGACCAGCTGGGCTTCCGTCGTGCGCGTGGCTTTTGGCGAGCCGGACGAACCCGACGTGAGCTTCAGCATCGCGAGGCCGGCGTAGCATTGCGGGCGGCGCTCGACGGCGTGCACGACGTTGCGTGTGACCACTGCGGCGGCGCCGAACCGCGCGGCCAGCGCCTCGATGTCCGTTGGCGGCGCCTCCGCGTCAAGCGGCAGCACGGCCGCGTCGAGCGCCCGACAGGCGAGCAGCAGCGTCACGAAGGAAGGCGTGTTGCCCGCAGCCGAAATCACGAGCCGCCCTGCACTGACGCCCGCCTGCGCGAGCCGATCGGCATACTCGAGGTGTGCGTTCCAAATCTCGGATGCAGTGATCCGGCGATCGACGGAGGGAAGATGGATCAGCGGTCGCGCCGGATCGTCGCGACAGATGTCCGCGAAGCGCGCAAGGACGGTGCTCACGGCTCGAGATGTGTGCAATTTGGAATTCGGAAGTTGGAATTTGGAATGCGCGTCATCACGAATTCAAAAGTCCTAATTCCAAATTCCTAATGGGAGCCGCGGATCGACGTCCCGTCTCGGCGACGACGAGCGGCTGGCGAAGGCGTGCGAAGCCCCAGCCGAGCGCGCGGCACGCGAGGATGACGGCGAACTGAATGAAGAGCAGCGCGGCCAGCGCGGGGTCGCTCATCGGGGAGGGTTTTATACTACGCCGCGCATGTCGCTGATCGATTGCCTGCCGCATCAGCCGCCGATGCGCCTGCTCGAACAGGTGGTCGAGATCCGGCACGGCGAGAGCGCAACAGGGCGGCGCTTCGCGCGCTCTGACGACTTCTACTTTCAGGGACACTTTCCGGGGCAGCCCGTCGTGCCGGCGGTGATCCTGGTGGAAATGCTGGCGCAAATCGGCGGCATCGCCGTTGCGGCGCCTGCGGCGGGCGAGCCGGATCGTCCGCTTCAGCTTCGCGTCGCCGCCATCGGTCCCTTCAAGTTTCCCGCAACCGCGTCCGCCGGCGTCACGCTCGAAGCCTGCGCCCGCGTCGTCGGGCGGATGGGCGGCCTCTACAAGATCGAAGGCACGGTGACAGCCGACGGCGTTCTCGTTGCGACCGGAAGCGTGACGCTCACCGACCGAGCCTGAGGGCAACACGTCACATGCGCAGCCTGTCGGTTGAGCTTCGGCGGACGTTTACGGGTCTGCGCACCGAGGGCGCCGGCGCAGGCCGGGAGACCGCGGCGATCGCCCTCGGCGTCTTCGTCGGCTGCCTGCCGGTCTACGGTTTCCATCTCCTGCTCTGCTGGGTCATAGGAGTCGTCTTCGGGTTGAACCGGTTGAAGATGTATCTCGCCGCGAACATCTCGAACCCCCTCGTTGCGCCCTGGTTGATTGTCGCGGAAGTGCAGACGGGTGCGTGGCTCCGCCGCGGATCGTTTCATCAGCTATCGCGCGAATCCATTGCTTCCACGGCACTGACGGTCTTCGGCATCGATGCGGTGGTGGGCAGCCTGTTCGTCGGCGCAGTGCTGGCCGCGCTGGCCGCCACCGGCACCTATACCCTCGTGCGCGGATCGGGCGCCGATCGGCCCTTTGCCGACCTGGTTCGAAAGGCGGCCGATCGGTATCTCGAGGCGAGCATCACCGCGTGGGAGTTCGCGCGTGGCAAGCTGCGGATGGATCCGGTCTATCGCGCGACGCTCTCACCCGACCTCCTGCCGTCGGGTGGGACCCTCCTCGACGTTGGCTGCGGGCAGGGTCTGACGCTCGCGCTGCTCGCCGAGGCACGCCTCGCATTCGAACGGGGCGTGTGGCCGCGCGACTGGCCGCCGCCGCCTCGATTCGACTGCGCGATCGGCATCGACACGCGGCGGCGGGTTGCGGCGATCGCGCGCCACGCGCTCGAAGGCGCCGCCACCGTCATCGAAGGCGACGCGCGAACGGTACAGCTCGAACCCGCGCGAGCGGTGCTCCTTTTCGATGTCCTGCATCTCCTGCCGCCGGAGGACCAGGAGTCGCTGATCGCGTCAATCGCCGCGCGCCTGGAGCCGGGCGGTGTCGTGCTCGTGCGCGAAGCCGATCCCGGCGGTGGCTGGCGATTCGCAGCGGTGCACGCCGGCAACCGGCTGAAGGCATTCGTGACGGGCACCTGGCGGCAGCAGTCGTTTCATCCTCGCTCAACAGCAGAGTGGCGCGAGTGCTTTGCACACCACGGCTTCGACGTCGACGCGCGCCCGATGGGCCAGGGCACGCCGTTTGCCAACATCCTGTTCAGACTGACAAAGTCAGCATCCTGCAATTAAGAACTTGGAATTAATTCCTAATTCCTAATTGTGTCGTTGCTGCACTACGCTCCCTACCCGCACCTCCTGCGCAATCGGCCGTCCGTTCGCGTCGAACGTCCCGCCGACCCACACGTCGCAACGGGTCGGCGAGCAGTAGCGCAGATCCGACCACATCACTGACACGCGTCCGCCGCCGGCGGCGGTCTCGGCTGGGAAGGCGAACTCGTGAACAGCGAGGAAGTTCTGCACGTCGTCGAGCGAGCGTGACGCGCGCACGAACGGCGTGTCGGAGGCGAGCGGCCGCGTCATGACGAAGGTCGGAGGACCGCCGCGGCTTGCGATGACCGACGCGCTCACTCGATCGGGTCGTCGCTCGAAGACGAACCAGCCGGTCAGCGATCCCCAGCGGGCGTCGAGCGCGCTCGGCTCGTGGCGTGTCCCATCCAGCTGGCGGAGCGCCATCCCCAGCATCGCGGCCTTGAAGCACAGGAAGACCACTGTCGCCGCGATCACCACTTGTGATGCGCGCCGCAACGGGATCCGCGCTGGCCACAGCAGCAGAAGCCAGGCGATGCAGATCCCGATCACCCATGGATCGGCCATCGCGACGAGCGGCAGCGAGACGCGGCGATCGACGAACGGCCACAGGATCGCGATGCGCGCGCCGGACATCAGATCGAGCGCGACGTGGCTGAGCGCGCCTGCGGCGGCGGCGCAGACCAGCGCCGCGAATCGCTCGGCTCTAGCCGAGCGTCCGACGACGAACGCGGTGACCCACGCCATCGCGAGAGCACCGACGAGCGAATGCGTGCCGAACTGATGCGCGCGGACGTAGCGGTCCCATCCCGTGAGCGCGATCGCGCCGTCGATGTCCGGCGACAAGGCGCCGAGGATCGCAGCGGAGCCGATCGCATGATTGCGGTGCGGTTCACGCGCCGCCGCCACCACCGCGCGCCCGATCACGACATGAGTGAGCGGATCCATCAGGTGAACTGGGTGTCCGGTTCCGCCTGCGCATCCCAGTAGCGGTAGAAGTGGTACCAGAACTCCGGGTGCGCGCGAACGCGGGCGTCCAGCTGATCGGCGAACTGCTGTGTGGCCGCTCGCACGGCTTCGTCGCGCGGCCGACCGCGGTCCACGACGATCGGCGTACCCACTCGCACGATGAAGTGCGACGGTCCAACCCGTTCCATGAATGACGGCACGAGCGGGGCGCCGGTCATGAAGCCCATCAGTGCCGGTGTTCGCTGAAAGAAGGCGCGGCGGCCAATGAACTGAACCTCGACGCGGTCACGACCGACGTGGCGATCCATCAGAAACGCGACGATGCTGTTCTCCGCGAGTCGACGCCGGATCTGGAGCGCCGTGTCGAGCGACTGACCGACGTGGATGGTGTCGGTGCCCAGCAGCTGGCGGATCTCGCGGCGCACGCGATCCACCTCGGGATCAGCCTCCGGCATCGCCACCACCGCGACCGGGAGTCTGGTGATACGCCGCAAAAAGGCGCCGCCGGCCTCCCAGTTGCCGTAATGCCCGCTGACGAGAATCACGCCCTTGCCCTTCCCGAGCTGATCGAGGAACCGCTCGGCGTCCGCGGGCACGTATTCGAAGATGCGCTCCAGATCTTGCGGAGATGCGCGTAGCGACTGGATGAAGTCGATGACATCGTCAGCGTAGGCGGCCAGCGTTGCCCGGGCGCGCCGCTCGAGCGCCGTCTGCGATTCGCCCGGAAAGAGAGGGCGCAGGTTGTCGGCGATCGCCGCGCGCGTCTCGCGCATCAAGCGCCACGCCAGCCACGTACCGGTGCGTCCGATCGCGTGGGACACCTGGCGCGGCAGGATGCTGACGCCACGATAGGTGGCCCCGAAAATCGTGCCGTTGTTCAGGCCATGGAGCGTCCAGCGTCGCGGGATCGCGTCGCGTCGATCCGCGGCGCCGTCGCCGGTCGCGAGCGACTCAGATGCGTTCGAGGAAGCGATAGTACACCGCCAGAAAACAGGTCCGCGTCGTGTCGGGGATCGGGCGCAGTTTGCTGCGCTGTCCGCCGTACACCGCCGTGACCGGCACTCCGGCGACGCGCCCGCCGCGCCGCCGGACTTTGATCAACATCTCCGTTTCGATCTCGTAGCCGCTCGCGGTCAGGCGCAGCGGCCGGAGCGCGTCGACGCGAAAGACTCGAAAGCCACACTGCGTGTCGCGGACCGGCACGCCGACGAACCACGACAGCGCACGGCTGCCGAGGCGGTTCGCGTGATACCGCGCGGCCGGCATCCGATCGCGATCGAACCGCCGCTCGCCGACGACGACGTCCACGCCGCTGCGCTCCGCTTCGGCGACGAGCGACGGCGCTTCGCCCGGCAGATGCTGCAGGTCGGCGTCCAGCAGCAGTACATGCGTATAGTCGCCGTCGAAGACGCGCGCGAGACCGGTTCGCACCGCCGTCCCTTTGCCGCGATTGGCCCCGTGCACGACCACGTCGGCGCCCGCGGCCCGCGCACGCTCGGCAGTCCCGTCGTTCGATCCATCGTCGACGACAATGATGCGTTCGACGGTTCCGTCGAGGCCTGCGACAACGCGTGCGATCGACGGCGCCTCGTTGAATGCTGGAATCACGGCTGCCACTCGCATGCTCGTACGAAACGTAATGCAACGCCTTCAGCCGAGCGGCTGACGCTCGCCTGACCTGTCCGCCGTGGCTTCAGCGGAGGCGGACATCTTCGCGCTATGTCGTTCATGCATCAACAACGCGGGCAGCGTGATCACCGACGCCGCGGCGAGCGTGATCGTGCTGACGACTGACACAACGCCCATCGACTGCAGCGGCGGGTACGACGAGGTGACCAGGGTCCCGTAGCCGAGCATCGTGATGGCGGCGGCGACGAGAATCACTGGTGCAAGCTCCGCGGTCGCCCGCGTCGCGTCCCCGCGCTCCCGATACCGGTGAACGAGATGGATCCCGTAGTCGACCCCGATGCCCACGAACGTGACGACGGCAAACACCGCGAAGAGGTCGAGCTCCACACCCGCGATCCCCAGCACTCCCGCCGCCCAGACGAGGCCGATCGCCGTCGGCAGCAGCGCATACAGCGACAGGCGCCAGCCGCGGAACGCCGCGACCACGAGCGCGACGACGATGGCGGTCCCGATCACGAGTCCCTTGACGAATTGTGGCAGGAAACTGCGGGCCAGTTCCCGGTTCACCAGCGTCAGGCCGGTGAGCGTCGCCGACGGATTCACTGCATCGACGATCTGCTGAACACGCGCGGTCTGTTCCGCGCTCGTCGGAAAGACGTAGGTCGCCAGCGTCCAGCGATCGTGATCGGAGGCAACCAAGCGATCGATGACGTCGCTGAGCCCGTGTGCGACGTACCCCTGCAGGGTGAGACGCCCCGATCGATCGAGCAGGCGTGGCAGCCGTTCGGCAAACGGGTCGAACGCGCCCGGCGTGAAATCGGCGGCGACTCGCGCGCGATCGAGCGACGCGCGGACCACGTCCGCCGTCAGATGCGACTGTTCGATCCGCTGCGCGCTTCGCGTCTGCGAGGCCAGCGACGGCAGCAGCCGCGATGGTGGTTGAACGGCGACGTCCGGAAGATCACGCGCGAGCATCGCCGCGAGACGTTCGTTGGCCGCCAGCAGGGGGTCCAGGGCAGGCCCTTCGTCGAGCACGACGTAGATGTCGCTCGGCAGGCCGAAGGTCGGGCCGATCTTCGCTTCGAGCAGCGCGGCCGGCGTGGTCGATCGCAGGCGATCCAATGTCGGGTTGATCCGCAGCCGCGTCGCGGCGAGCCCGAACACGCAAGTGACGAGCGCGCTGGCGACCAGGAGCGTGCGGCGGCGGTTCACGATCCAGTCGGCAAGCCCGGGCATCAGCAGGACCGGCGCAGGCCGCTTCGGCGCGCGTCTCGGCAGCAGCGCCGGGACCATCACGAGCGTGAGCATGCCGCACGCCATCATGCTGTGGCCGAGCAGCCGGCCAAGCTGCTGCAGGCTCGGGAAGTCCACGAACATCAATCCGTAGAAGGTGGCGGCCGTCGTCCACATGCCGAGCAGCAT
>DATFXR010000364.1:0-6127 GCA_035315685.1 Vicinamibacterales bacterium
GAGTCCGGCGATGGTCGTGAATTGCCGTTCCAGCGGACTCGCCACCGACGAGGCCATCGTGCCCGGATCGGCGCCGGGCAGGCTGGCGTTCACGTTCAGCGTCGGGTAGTCCACCTGCGGCAGATCGCTCACCGGCAACGCGCGGTACGCGACGATGCCGAAGAGCGCGATGCCCGCCATCAGCAGGCTCGTCGCAATGGGACGCCGGATGAAGATTTCTGAGAGGTTCATCGTCGCGTCAATGGCTGATGGCTGAAGGCTGATGGCTATGGTTCATGCCTTGATCTTCGAATTACCCTAGCTATCAGCCATTAGCCCTTAGCCATGTCATTGGCCCCGGCGCCCACCGCCGCCCTGGCCACGGCCTCCGGCGCCGCGGCCACCTCCTCCGCGCGGTGACAGATCGGTCGTCACACGCGACCCCGGTTCCAGCCGCAGCTGTCCTTCCGTGACGACCGTCTCACCCGCCTGCAGCCCCTGCTGCACGACCATATCGTCGGCAACGCGCTGGCCAGGTGTAATCGTGCGCTGCTCGACCGTCGAATCCTGCTTGACGACGAACACGTACTGGCCGTCCTGTCCGGTCTGCACCGCCTGCGACGGGACGACGAGCGCGTGTGACAGCGTCGCGAGACGCAGCGTGACGCGCGCGAACTGGCCCGGCCACAACCGCCGGTCGGCGTTCTCGAACGTCGCCTTCAGCTTGATGGTGTCGGTCGTCATGTCCACCGCGTTGTCGACGAAGGTGAGCTTGCCCGTGGCCGGCGTTGCGTCCGCATCCTGCGGCACTGCGATCACCTGCAGCGGATCGGTGGTGAGATGACGTTTGATCGTCGGCAGATGCGTCGCCGGGATCGAGAAGGTGACGAACACCGGTTGGACGCGCGCCACGGTGATGAGCTCCGTGTTGTTCGCCGTGACCAGGCCGCCGACTTTCACCTCGAGACCCCCGGTGCGTCCGTCGATCGGCGACCTGATCTCCGTGTAGCCGAGGCTCACGCGCGCGGCGTCGACGGCCGCCTGCTGCGCGACCAGCTGCGCGCGCGCGCTCTCGATCGACGCGCGATCGGCTTTGACGACCGCCTGGGTCGCATCGGCCTGGGCGCGCGCCTGCTCGGACTGATCGCGCGAGATGATTCCGCGCTGCACCAGCTGCGCCTGCCGTTCGGCGCTGAGCTGCATGTATTCGGCGTTCGACGCGTCGCGCGCGAGCTGCGCTTCCGACTGCGCCAGCAGCGCCTTGTCACGGGTGAGGTTGGCGTCGGCCTGCGCGAGCGCGGCTTCGAACGGACGCCGATCGAGCGTGAACAGCAGATCGCCCTTCTTGACGAAGTCGCCTTCGCGAAACGCAACGTCCTGCAGCTGACCGGTGACTTGAGAACGGATCGAAATCGACGCGTATGCCTCGACGTTGCCGATCGCCGCGAGGTCCACCGGGACGTCCTTCTCGACAGCCTTTGCCGTGACGACCGGCGCCGGACCGCCATCACCACCACGGCCGCCGCGACCGCCGCGTCCGCCGCCGCCCGGCCCCGCGGCCGACGTATTGCTGGTGCAGGCCGCGCCGGCGACGGCAAGGCCCACCCATAGAATGTGCAGAGAACCTACTCGAGGCATAAGTACAAGAGGATACTGGGCCTTGCCGCGGACTATTTACGGACAGATCGTCATTTGATGTCTCTTTGCAAAAAACTTATGGATCAGCTGTGGACGGCGGAAATCTACGACTGGAATGGCGTGCTGGATCCGGCCATTCAGTCCGCCGCCGTCGACGCGCTCGAGGCGGGCGCGGTCGTTTTTCTGCCGACTCTGCGCTTTCACGTTCTCCCCGTCGAAACCGGACTGTTCACGCCCGCGATCCTCGGCACCGCGAAGAACGCCAGCTTCGATCCGTCGTCGGGAAAGCTCGGCGGAACGACCGTGAACGGATCCGACGCGGCGAGGCTGCACGAGATGATGGAGCGGTTCAGCGCAGCTGCGGCCGCGCTCGTTGACGGGCTCTTCGCGCGCTACAGAGGTCGTCTGACGCGCGGCCGAGCGAGCTTCCGTCCCGCCGAGATTGCCGGCCGCAAGACGACGTGGCGGAAGGACGACACGCGGCTCCACGTCGACAGTTTTCCGGCGACTCCGACCGGTGGGCGGCGGATCCTGCGCGTGTTCACGAATGTCAATCCGGACGGCCGCGCGCGCGCCTGGCGCGTCGGTGACACGTTCGACAAGGTGGCGAGCCGTTTCGCGCCGCAGTTGCGCGTGCCGCTGCCGGGCAGTGGACATCTGCTGGCGCTGCTCCGCGTGACGAAGTCCAGGCGCACGGCATACGACGCGCTGATGCTGCAGCTCCACGACCGGATGAAGCAGGACGACGCCTTCCAGCGCGAGTCGCCGCAGACTGCCGTCGATTTCCCCGCGAGTTCGACCTGGCTCGCGCTCACCGATTCGGTGAGTCATGCGGCGATGTCGGGGCAGTATCAGCTGGAGCAGACGCTGCTGCTGCCGGTCGACGCGATGGTGCATCCGGAACGATCGCCGTTACGGATCCTGGAGAAGATCAAAGGCCGTCCGCTCGCGTGAGCGAAGAGCAACCGCAGAGATCGCAGAGACCGCAGAAGCATTTTTCTCAAGGAATCCGGTGATCAGAATTGCTCTGCGCTCTCTGCGGTCTCTGCGGTTGCTTTCCCGACGTAGCGCAGGGCGAGCGCGGTCATGTCGTCGCCCTGCGGCGCGTCGGTGGTGAAATCGCGGACGCGATCGAAGACGGCATCGACCAGCGCCGGCAGCTCGAGCTCGTTCACCTCTGCCACGGTCGCGATCAGCCGTTCGTCGCCGAATTCGGCGCCGCCGCGATCCACCGCCTCGGTGATGCCATCGCTGAACGCGACCAGCGTATCGCCGCGCGCCAGCCGCACGGCACCTTCTTCGAACGTGGCATCCTTGAAGGCGCCAACCATCAGCCCGCCGACGTCGAGGCGTCGGCATCCTGACGCGCTGATGATCGCAGGCGGATTGTGTCCGGCGTTGCAGTAGCGCAGCCGGCCGTCGATCTCCACGACGCCGTAGAACATCGTCGCGAAGCGCGCTTCGATCGCGCGGCGCGCGAGCGCCTGGTTCACCCGCGCGATTGTCGTCGCCGGCGAGTCGCTGCCGTAGGCGTGGACGGCGAGGATGCCCTGAAGGACAGCGGTGAGAAGAGCCGCCGGCGGTCCCTTGCCCGAAACGTCGGCGACGACGAAGCCGACGGCGCCGCCGGCGAGCTCGAAGTAGTCGAAGAAGTCGCCGCCAATCGCGCGGCACGGCACCGAGGCTGCGGCGATGTCGACGCTCTCGGAGCGGTACCGCTGCGCCGGCAGCAGCGCCCGCTGGATCTCGGCCGCGACGCGCACCTCGCGCTCGGTCTGAGCGTGTTGGAGGATGCCTTGATACAGACGCGCGCTGGCGATCGCGCTGCCGACGCCGGTCAGCTGGAGCAGAAAGCCGCTGAAGTCATACGTTCGCCGTTCGTGCGCGATTTGCCCGCCGCGGATCGTGAGCAGGAACACCGACGGCACACGGATGCGCCTGCCGGTCGGCGGAAACCCGAACAGTCCACCGGTGTCAGTGCCGTGAATGGTCAGCGTCACCACCACGCGGTCGCCAATCACCAGCGTCTCCTCGATTTCCACACGGAAATCGGGGAAGGCATCGAAGGTGATCCGCGCGATGTGTTCCACGCCGGCGCGTCCCTCGACGCGGCCGCCGATCGGGCTCTCGACGCTGCAGTCGTCGGTGTAGTTGGCGGAGAGCGCCTTCGGGTCGAATCGCTGGTACGCGTCACGTACGCGGTCGAAGAGCGCGCGGATGTCTTCGGCCGTGCTCACGTTATTCGCGCACCGCCCTGATGATCGACTCCATGTGCGCGACGTACTTCTCGAGCGCGCGGCGGCCGGCGGCAGTCAGGCGGAACTCGGTTCGCGGTACGCGCCCGTCGAACGATTTCTCGCATGAGATGTACTGCGCTTCTTCGAGTTTGCGGGCATGTACACTCAGGTTCCCATCGGTCGTCTGCAGCAGCCGCTTCAGATCGTTGAAGGTGAGCCGGTCGTTCGCGGCCAGCGCGCTGATGATTCCGAGGCGCAGCCGCTCGTGAATCACGCGGTCCAGGTCGAGCGCGGTGCGATTCTTCTCCGCCCGCTGGCCTTTGACGTCCGCCTTCGGGCCTTTGCCTTCGATTCTCTGACTTCTGACGTCCGCTTTCCGGGAAGCCGCCCTAGCCACCGTAGCTCCTCGCGATGATCACGCCGAAGATGATGTGAAAGCCACCGAAGCCGGCGGCCAGGAAGTAATGTCCCCACGCCGCGGGCACGACGAACGCCACGGTCCCCAGCACCATGAACGCGACGCCCATCAACGGCACGATGCGAACCGAGAACGCCCCGCCGGTTGCCACGGCCGTTCCGTAGAGCAGCAGCCAGCATCCAGGCAGGCGCGCCGCGAGATCGAGCAGCGAGAACACCGGCGTCAGGATCATCCCGGCGACCAGCGGCGGCGCATAGGCGAGCGCGAAGCGATGCGCCGGCGCGGCCGGCGTCCACAGCGGCGTGCCGGACGCGCGCGCCTTGCGCGCGATGGCGACCAGCCCGATCGTGGTTGCGACGGCGGCGTCCGCGAACCAGATCAGAATCCAGCGGAGGGAGTTGTCCGGTGGCCCCGAGATCGCCGCGGCGACGAGTGCGGTCGCGCCCATCGCAACGCCGCCCCAGCCGGGAACGGCGGTGAACTCGCTCGCCCGCGACATCGCGTCGCGGATGAAGCGCAGGTTCTCCGCCGCATGCGCGTGGATCGGCTCGATCGTGCGGGACACGTCGAGCTTTATAGCACAAAGACGGGCGGGGCCAGGGGCCGGGGGCTAGGGGCTAGGGGGCTGGGGCTGGGCGCGCAACAGCAATACCGGCACCTTCACGACGTGGCGGACGCGATCGGCAGTGGCGCCGAGCAGGACGTCCTTGACGAAGCGATGGCCGTGCGTGGACATCGCGATCAGATCGATGTTGCCTTCCTGCGACACCTTGATCAGCTCGGTCGCGGGATCGCCCATCGCGAGCCGCGTCTCGACCGTGAGTCCGCGCGCGGCAAGCTCGGCGCGCAGCCGCTCCAGGTAGCAGCGATCCGCCTTCATTTCTTCCGACTCGCGCAGCTGCAGCTGATCGAAATTGCGCGCGGCCCAGCCGTCCGCGACGTGGACGAGCAGCAGCTCGGCGCCCGTCAGCTTCGCCAGCTCGCTGATGTGATTGATGATCGTGCGATCCGCGCCGGAGTTCTCGACCGCGACGAGGATGCGGCGGTACATCAGACCTTCCACCCGCGCAGCGCGTAGTATTTCTCTTTCGGCTCGGCGGTCCACCCGTTGATGCCGTGCCTGGTTGGCAGCCACCAGCCGTGAATCACCGCCACGCCCGCAAACATCGCGCCAACCAGCGCGATTGACCAGGCACGTCCGGCGGTCGCCGAAATCAGCGTGAACGCGCCCGTCAACACGAAAAACTTCAGGACGCGGCGCCACTTCGGTGTCTTCTCCTCGAAATGGCCGAACAGGATGTTGCCGAGCGCGAATATCGTCGCCATCGCGGCGACGTCGATCCAGAGATTCATGATGCTCCTAGCCGGCGAAAGTCTGCCACAGAAGGTACGCATTGAGCACGGCGATCACGATCGCGACGGGCCACGCGAGCGCCTGCACCCACCATGGGCTCACGAACGATCCCATCTTGTGCTTGTCGCTGGTGAACATCACGAGCGGGAACACCGCGAACGAGAGCTGCAGGCTGAGGATCACCTGGCTGAGAATCAGCAGCTGACCCGTTCCCCGCTCGCCGTACAAAGAGACGACGATCACCGCCGGCACGATTGCGATGAGCCGCGTGATCAGCCGGCGCAGCCACGGCCGCAGGCGGAGGTTGATGAACCCTTCCATGACGATCTGGCCGGCGAGCGTGCCGGTGAGCGTCGCGTTCTGTCCCGAGCAGAGCAACGCAACCGCGAACAGCACGCTGGCCGCCTTGGTACCCAGCAGCGGCGAGAGCAGCTGATAGGCGTCGCCGATGTCGGCCACCGATTCGTGTCCCGTGCCGTGGAACACCGCCGCCGACATCAC
>DATFXR010000365.1:0-5297 GCA_035315685.1 Vicinamibacterales bacterium
TTGCCGTCGACGAAGACCTGCGCGTCCCTCGGAGCTCCCTCGATCCGCACGCCGCCATACGCCACGCCCGGCTGCGAGGTCACGTAGCTCGTGGGCGCGGGAGGGGCACTAGAGGCGTACGGGTAGCCGGGAGGAGCGCTAGAGGCGTACGGGTAGTACGAGTACGGATATGGATAGGGGTAGCCGTAGTACGGATAGGGATATCCGTAGCCGTAGTACGGGTAGCCGTACCCGAATCCGACGCCGAAGCCGGCGTAGAAGCCGACGGTGATGCCCGGACGGTACGGATAGTAGTAGGGGTGATACGGGTAGACGCCGACGACGCGCGGGTACACGTAACGCGGATGTCCGTACCCATAGACCGGATATCCGGGGTATCCGTGGCCCGCGACGACCGCGCCGCGCGGTCCGGCGACCACCGCACCTCGCGGCCCGGCGACCACCGCGCCACGCGGTCCGGCGGCTCCTGCGGCGTGCCCGCCACCGCCACCGCGGTGCTGCGCGAACGCAACCGCCGGCAGGGCGAAGGACGAAACGACAATGCAGACAATTGAGAGCGGCTTCGTGTAACTCATGGCAGACCCGACTACTCAGGCGGCTTGGCTGGCACTTCTCATTCTAACGCAGACGGGGCTCGGCGGCGGGAAGCTGGCGATTGGGCCGAGGCTGGGATCTGGGAGCTGGGGACTGGGAGAAGCGGAGTCCGCGGCCCCAGCGGCCACTCCCCAGTCCCTAGTCGCCGTTTGGGTAGTAGCGAACAATCCACTCCGCGACGCACGCCGGTTTTTCGCTGTTTTCGCGCTCGACGGCGATCGCCCAGGTCACCTGAATCGCGCCGCCGGCGACTTCCTCGAATGCGCCGGCCACGATCCGGGCGCGCACCCGCGATCCTGAGACGACTGGCGCCACGAATCGCACCTTGTTCAGGCCGTAGTTGATCGCCATGCGCAGGCCGGTGAACTCGATCGCCTCGCGGAGAAACGCGCTCAACAGTGAGAGCGTGAGAAAACCGTGCGCGATGGTGGTCTTGAACGGCGATTCCGCTTTCGTCCGTGCCGCGTCCACGTGAATCCACTGCCGGTCGCCGGTTGCCTCGGCGAACTGATCGATCTGCGCCTGTGAGATTGTCGTCCACGTGCCGACGGCAATCTCCTGGCCGACGCGATCTCCTAGCGTGCGAACGTCGAGTGTGATCATCGATCGCTCAGCTCGAGCCTTCGCGCTGTGTCGTGCGGACCGGCTTATGCGAGCGCGGGCTCGCCATAAAAGCCGCGACCTTCCGCGACGAGGCGCTCGAGCAGGGGCGCCGGTTCCCAGTAGTCGCCGAAGCGCGCGCGATACTCCTTGACCCGCGCCAGTACCGTGTCGAGCCCGATCGTCTCGGCGTAGAACATCGGTCCGCCGGTCTGCCGCGGAAAACCGAAGCCGTAGGCGTAGATCACGTCGATGTCGCCGGCGCGCGTCGCGAAACCATCCTGGAGCACGCGTGCGCCTTCGTTGCCGAGCGCCGTCGTGATCCGCGCGATTATCTCCTCATCGGCCACGGTGCGACGCGTGATGCCGCGCTTGGCCGCTTCCTCCGCGGCGATCTGGTCGACCAGCGGGTCGGGCATCCGATTGCGGCTGCCCGGCGCGTCGTACTTGTACCAGCCTGCACCGGTCTTCTGGCCGTAGCGCCCCATCTCGTAGAGTCGATCCGGCACCGCCGACTGCGGCCCTTCGGCGCGTGATTTTCCGATCGACGCGAGATACTGCCGGATTCGCGCGCCGACGTCGATGCCGGCGATGTCCTGCATGCCGAACGGCCCCACCGGCAGTCCGAAGCCGGTCAGCACGCGATCGATCTGCTCGACGCTCGCGCCTTCTTCGAGCAGCAGGTAGGCCTCGCGCATGTAGTAGGCGAGCATGCGGTTGGCGACGAACCCGAAACAGTTGCCGACGACGACGCCGACCTTGCCGAGCCGCTTCGCCAGCTTCAGCGACGAGGCGATTACTTCCTTGCTCGTGTCGCGGCCGCGGACGATCTCGAGAAGCTTCATCACGTTCGCCGGGCTGAAGTAGTGATGGCCGAGCACCTGCGCCGGCCGCCCGCTCGCCTGCGCGAACTGATCGATGTCGAGCGTCGACGAATTCGACGCCAGGATGCAGTCGGGCCGCGACACCGTGCCGAGCTCGGCGAACGTCCGCTTCTTCAGGTCGATGTTCTCGAACACCGCTTCGGTGACGATGTCGACCTGATCGAAGCCGTCGTAGGTGAGCGTCGGCGTGATGAGCGCCATGGTCTTCTCGACCTGCTCGTGCGTCATCTTGCCCTTCGACATCGTCACGTCGTAGTTCTTGCGGATCGTCGCAAGACCGCGGTCGAGCGCCGCCTGATCGACCTCCTTCAGCAGCACCGGAATCCCGGCGTTCGCGTAGTTCATCGCAATCCCGCCGCCCATCGTTCCCGCGCCGACCACCGCGGCGCGCCTGATGTCGCGCGTCGGCGTGTCCTTCGGGATGTCGGGCACTTTCGCGGCTTCGCGCTCGGCGAAGAACAGATGCCTGAGCGCCTTCGACTCGGTCGAGACAACGCATTGCGCGAACAGCTCGCGCTCGCGCTCCGAGCCCTTGTCGAACCCGTTCTGGATGCCCGCTTCGATCGCATCGACGACGGCAAACGGTGCGCGCATCCCACGCGCCGTCTTTTTCAGCGCCGTGCGGACCGCGGCGACCGCCTCGTGCGATGCGCTCGCCGCGTCCGCGTGCGGCACCTCACGGCTCTTGCGGATCTCGTGCGCGGCGGCTTTGGCCTTCGCGAAGGCGATCGCGCCGGCGAGCAGATCGCCCTCGACGATCTGGTCGACGATGCCGGCGGCCTGTGCTTTCGAGGCGGATACCGGCCTGCCGTCGGTGCACATCTCGAGCGCCAGCCTCGTGCCGGCCAGGCGCGGCAGACGCTGCGTGCCACCGGCACCGGGGATGATGCCGAGGAGCACTTCGGGCTGGCCGACCTTCGCGTCCTTTGCCGCGACGCGGAAGTGACAGGCCTGCGCCACTTCGAGTCCGCCGCCGAGCGCGTTGCCGTGAATCGCGGCGACGAGCGGCTTGGCCGCGTCTTCCATCCGCCGCAGCAACGCGTGGGTGCCGGCCGATCGCGCGAATGAATCCTCTTTCGTCTTCAACGAGTCGAAGACCTTGATGTCGGCGCCCGCGATGAACGTCGTGCCGGCGCCGATCAGGACGATCGCATCGGCTGCGGCGTCTGCGGTCGCGCGCTGCACCGCCTGATCGATGCCCTCCCAGACCGCCGGACTCAGCGCGTTGACCGGCGGATTGTCGATCGTGACGACCGCAACCCGATCCTTGACCTCGTAGTTCACGAGCGGCATAGGACTCCTATGGTTCGAGGGTGCCCCGCGGCGCCTCGACGATGATGCAGGTCGTCGTGCCGTGCGCGTACAGCTTGCCGTTGCGATCGACGATGCGGCCTTCGGACGTCGCGGTGCGTCCGCCGACGTGCACGACGCGCGCTTCACAGCGCAGCTGGCCGACTTCCTTCGTGATCGGACGTGTGAGGTTGACCTTGAGCTCGAGCGTCGTGAACCGGCGGCCGGCCGGCATCGCCGAATTGATCGCGCAGCCGAGCGCGGTGTCGAGAATCGTCGCCGCGAAGCCGCCGTGCGCGACGCCGGTGCCGTTGTAGAACCGCTCCTCGCACTGCGCGGTGAAGATGACGTGCCCGGCTTCGACTTCGGCCAGGCGGATGCCGAGCAGGTCGATCATCGGCGGCGGCGGCATCTCGCCGGCGAGCATCTTCCGGAAGAACTCGAGGCCGCTCATCGTGCGGCGCGCTTCGACGTGGGTCATGACCGGGTGGCGGCAGCGGTCGCGTGTTCTTCTCGCAGCACGCGGTAGAGGATCTTGCCGACGGCACTCATCGGCAGCGTCTCGCGGACCTCGACGGCGCGCGGTACCTTGTAGTCGGTGAGGCTGGTCTTGCAGAACGCGATGATCTCGTCGGGGGTGGCGCCCGCGCCCGGCTTGAACGCGATGCACGCCTTCACTGTCTCGCCGTGATACGCGTCCGGCACGCCGATCACCGCCGCGAGCCGCACCGCAGGATGCGAGTACAGCACCGACTCCACCTCGGACGGGTAGACGTTGAAGCCGTCGACGATGATGAGATCCTTCTTGCGCTGGACGATCGTCGAGAACCCGTCGGCGTCCATCGTGCCGATGTCGCCGGTGTGGAACCAGATCCGGCCGTCGGCGTCCGCGCGCAGCACGCGCGCGCTCTCGTCCGGCTTGTTCCAATAGCCTTTCATCACCTGCGGCCCGGAGATGCACAGCTCGCCGGCCGCGCCGACCGGGACCTCGTGCGTGCCGGTCTCGACGTCCACGACTTTCATGTCGGTGTCTGGAATCGGCAAGCCGATCGTTCCGAGCTTCCGCATCGCGAGCTGGGGCGTGGAATGGGTCACCGGTGAGGTTTCCGAGAGCCCGTAGCCTTCCGTCAGCGGGCGCCCGATCGTGCGCTCCCACGCCTCCATCACTTCGACCGGGCACGGCGCGCCGCCGCTGTTGTAATGGCGCACCCGATCGAGGCCGAACTCGCGGACCTGCGGATGATTGAGGAGCGACACGAACACGGTCGGCACCGCGGGGAAGTAGGTCGGGCGGAACTGCTTGATCGAGGCGAGCACGGCCTCGGGGTCGTACTTCGGATGGATCACCTGCAGCGCGCCGATCCACAACCCCATCATCATGCAGACCGAGAACGCGTAGATGTGGAAGTACGGGATGACGACGAGATAACGTTCTTCGCCGCTGAAGATGTAGGCGGGGTTCGTCCAGGCGATCGTCTGCACGACGTTCGCGAAGATGTTCTGGTGCGTCAGCATCGCCCCTTTCGGGGTCCCGGTCGTCCCGCCGGTGTACTGGAGGACCGCGAGGTCGTCCGGCCCGATCTGCACGGTGTCAGACCGGCGTCGGACAGGTGTCGGACCGGTGTCTGACACCAGGTCGGCGAGGGACTGGATGCCGTCGAGGCGCGGCGGCGGCGCGGCGGCGGCTGAGTATTCTGCAACCGAGGTGACGATGATCTGCTCGATGGTGGTCTGCGGACGAACTTTCTGGACCATCGGCGCGAGCGCGTCGAGCGTGATCAGCACTCGCGGCGTCGAGTCGGTCGCGATGACCAGGAACTCGCGTTCCGTATAGCTCGGATTGACGTTCACGATGACCGCGCCCAGCCGCAGGATCGCGAAGGCCGCGATGATGTACTGCGGGCAGTTGGGCAGCATGATCGCGACGCG
>DATFXR010000366.1:0-59493 GCA_035315685.1 Vicinamibacterales bacterium
GAGTTCGTGCTCGCCGACGAACCAACGGCCAATCTCGATTCGCACACGGGCGCGTCAATCATCGAGTTGATGCGGCGCATGCAGGAGCAGTATGCGACGACATTTGTGTTCTCCACCCACGACCGGCAGCTCATGTCTCACGCGGATGAAACGTTCACGATCCGCGACGGCGTGCTCATGGATCACGTGACAGGAGCCACGTCATGCTGATGTTGAAGATCGCCGCTCGCAACCTGTTCCGCAATACGCGTCGATCGGTCACGACGCTGGGCACGATCACGATTGGGGCGGCGGCCGTGATGGTGTTCGGCGCGTACATCACGTACATCCAGTACGGCGTCCAGACCAACGCCGTCCAGCAAACCGGGCACCTTCAGGTGTTCCGCAACGGGTATTTCGCTTTTGGAACCGCGTCGCCCGGTGCCTGGGGGATCGATCACTACTCGACGGTCCTGCGCCTGATCCGGAACGACCAGACCCTGCAGCGGCTCTCTGCCATCGTCACGCCGATTCAGTCCCTCGCGGGCATCGCGGGGAACTTTGAGAACAACACGTCGAAGACGTTTTTCGGCGTCGGCTTTGTGCCGTCCGAACGGGATCGGATGAAGCAGTGGGACGAGTATGGAACGGAGCCGCGAGGTCTCAAGCATTCCGGGTTGAACGATAACGACCTCTCGAGGGGCGTCACTGGTATGGGTCTGGTGCGAATCCTGGGCCTCTGCGATCGGCTGCATCTCGACAGCTGCTCGCGGGCGATCGAGCGGCCGTCGCCGCCGTCCGAGTTCGCGGGCGAAGACCCGCCACCATCCGCGAACCTTGCGGATCTCGCGAGCCGCGACAAACCCGACGGTGACGCGGCGACGAACGTCAATCCGACAATCGATCTCCTGGCAGCCACCGCCGGCGGCGCACCCAACGTCGTCACCCTGCAGGTTGCCAACGTCGAAATACAACCGTTCAAAGAGCTCGATGACAACTACGTCGGCATGAACATCGGTCTCGCGCAGGACCTGATCTACGGACGAGGCGAACACAAAGCGACCGGTATCGTCCTGCAACTGCATCGGACGGAGGATCTCACCGCGGCCCGCTCGCGACTGTTGTCACTGTTCAAGGAGCGCGGGCTCGATCTCGAAGTGCGGGACTTCACCGACCTCAATCCGCAATACAAGCAGATCATCGGTCTGTTCAGATCGATCTTCTCGTTCATCACGCTGATCATCGGGATCGTCGTGCTCTTCACCGTCAGCAACGCCATGAGCATGAGCGTGATCGAGCGCACCGGTGAGATCGGCACGACGCGCGCCATGGGGGTGCGCCGGCAAGGCATCCGGGAGCAGTTTCTGGTCGAGGGAAGCGTGCTCGGCGCGATCGGCGCAACCGTCGGTGTCCTCGTAGCCCAACTCGTCGCGTTCGGCGTGAACCATGCCGGCCTGACCTGGACCCCGCCAGGCGCCGGAGCCCCGGTTCCCCTACGTCTGTATACCAACGGCGTTGACGCGCTCGTCGTGTTGACGTGGATCGGATTGCTCGTCGTGTCGGCAGCGGCCGCGTTGATTCCCGCGAATCGCGCGGCGCGGTTGCCGGTCGTGGATGCCCTTCGACATGTGTGAGGTGGTGCTATATGGCCAAGACGTTCTTGGTCGTCGCGTTCATCGCGACGACGCTTTTGCTTCTTCCGGAGGTCGGTTCCACGCAGGCACCAACGACCGGCGGGACCCCGAGTCCGCAGGATGTGGTCACGGCGGTGGATCGCGTACGGAATCCGGATCAGCCGTTTCGCGTCGCGCTCAGTATCGTCGAATACCTCAGTAACAAGCCACGCGATCGGACGGGCCTGATCGTCTATTCTCGCGAGGACAAGCAATCCGGGCAGTTCAACAACCTGGTGCGGTACGCGGAGCCGCCCCGCGACGCAGGGAAGCTGGTGCTGCTGAAAGGCGGCAATCTGTGGTTCTACGATCCGGCGTCGAAGGCGAGCATTCGCATTTCCCCCCAGCAGCGGTTGACGGGCCAGGCCTCCGAGGGCGACGTGCTCACGGTCAACCTCGCGCGCGATTACGCGACGACAATCGTCGGCGAAGAGAGCCTCCAGGACGCCGATCACAAGAGCCGTGACTGTTGGCGCCTGGAGCTGAAGGCGGCGACGCCCGATGCGGCCTACAACCGGATCGAATACTGGGTGGAGCGCGGGACGTATCGGTCGGTCAAAGGGAAGTTCTATGCCGATAGCGGGCGCCTCTTGAAGATCGCGTACTACCACAACTACGAGCAGCAACTCGGGGGGATGCGTCCGACCGAGGTGATCCTCATCGACGCCGTCAACAGCAATCTCGCCACGACCATCAATTACTCCGACTATCGCTTTCAGGAGATTCCTGATGCATGGTTCCAACGCGACTACCTGCCGCGCGTGAGGGCCGAATGAACGCACGAGCGGCAGCCGCGGCGTTGTTGATCGTCGCACTGGTTGGGTTGAGTTCCCGGTCTGCCGCGCTGGGCGCTCAGCAACAGACAGATGCGCAGCCCCCGGCCGGCGATGGTCAGAAACCGGCGACGCCGTCTCCTGGCACGACCGAAAATGACGACCTCGATAAGATCCCGAACCCGCAGTCTTCGGCGGATGCGAAGGTTGCACAGAGCCGAAACGGGAATCAGCGACTGTATGTCGAAAATGCCTTCACGGGTTCGACCGGTCGAAGCACGCTTCTCGTGCCAGTTCCGCAGTCGACGGCTTCAACCTGGCAGGACCGTGTCTTCGTCGACGTGCGCCGGGAATGGCCCGCCGGCCGGCGCCTCACGTTGACGTTCAGCGATCGCCTCAACGTGCGCGCGGAAAACGATCTCGCCTTTCCCACTCAGCAGAGCGTGATCAACGAGTGGCGGGAGGGGTTTCTCAGTTGGGAGGTTTCCGACAACATGTACGTCGACGCCGGCCGCATCAACGTCAAGAGCGGCGCGGCCCTAGGATTCAACCCCACCGATTTTTTCAAAACGCGGGCGGTCGTCGAGCCCCTCTCGTCCGATCCGTCGGTTCTCCGCGAAGACCGACTCGGAACGCTCATGCTCCGCGCACAGCGCATCTGGACGGGCGGCGCGATGACGGTAGCCTTCGCGCCGGCAATATCTCACGTGAGCCCGATCTACTCCGACACCAACCTGCCGTCCGTTGGTCCTTCATTCGATCGAACGAACGCCCGGACCCGACTGCTCCTGAAGGGGAGCATCAACGTGGCGGCCGACTTCAGCCCCGAACTCCTCGTCTATCGCGAAGGCGATCGGATCCGCTTCGGCCTGAACTTCACCCGAGGAATCGGCCAAAACGTCGTGGCTTACGCGGAATGGTCGGGAGGTGCTGAACCCAACGTGATCGACGACGCGCTGGCCGATGGCCGCGACACGCACGTTCTGCCGGTTGGCGCGCCCAGCGTGCTGGCAGACGATTCCGCGCCGAGGTTTCGGCAGGATCTTTCGGTGGGCGGGTCATTCTCGACCAGCCGCAAACTCACGCTCAACGTCGAGTACCACTTCCACCAGGCCGGTTTCGACAGACGAGACTGGGAGCGCTGGTTCAATGTCGGTGAAGGCGCAACGAGCGCATCGCTTGCGCCTAGGGAGCTGTGGTTCATTCGAAGTTATGCGCTCGACCGCCAAGATCCACTCACGCGCCACTCTCTCTTTGTTCGCGCGGATTGGGTCGATGCGTTCATCCGACACCTCGAGCTGACCGGTTTCGTCAATATGGATCTGTACGATGGGTCAAGCCTCGTACAGCTCGCAACCGATTACTTCGCATCGAGCAAATGGACGGTGGGCGTTCAGGCCAGCGTCAACGTAGGCGGACCCGGTTCAGACTTCGGGAGCCTGCCTCAGCGCGGCAGCCTGCTATTCAAGTTGGCCCGCTACTTCTGACGGCCTGGATTGTCGTCCACCGTGGCAAGGACGACGAACCGTAACGTCCATATCCGGTCGTCGATTCACGCGCAGGCGAGCGTGCGATTCATCGGCTATACTAGAATTTCGAGCGTCCCAGAGCCGTTGGGTGACAATCGGGTGACAACGCTGCAGGCTGGCATCGCTTCCTCGTTTCGGTAGAGCACTCAAGCTCCCGAGGCGAGTCGAAGGGGTCGGCTTTTGTTGTTCCATCTCACCTCTAGTCCTTTCCTCAGTTCTTCATCCGTCGCATTCAGGTAGCGCTGCGTCTGGCGGATGCTCGCGTGTCCGCTGCTCGCGGTTCCAGGCAGCACCCGTTCGCGTCGGTCGCGGTTCGATGCCGTGCGCGAGCAGGCGAAGCGTTTCCCACGCCGTTCGAATCTCCGGCTGGTTCGTCGAAGCTCGTTAGAAATGTCCCCGCGCTTGACTCGTTAGACTCGCAAGGAACCCGTTGGATGTTTCTCTCTGGAATTCGTGACGACTGGCGACCTTCCGCAGCGAACCGCGTCGTGACGGCCATCGCGTAGGTTTCCGCAGATGCCGGATCGGACCGAAAATTGCGGCTCGCCGCTGGCGGATGTTCCCGTTCGGCGCGGAACAGTGGCTGGTCGCGCCCACGGATAACTTGATGATCGGCGTGAAGAGGCCGGCCAAAGTGAGCCACCAGCGAGTGCGGCGGTGGCTGAACGAGCTCATCGCCGGCGCAGCGGCGGAAGAGACCCCGGAGATGGTACACGCCGGTAATACTTTGGTATCGGGTCTGACTGCCGCAGCATCGTCTTCGATTAGGATCTGGTCCAACCGATCAACGAGGCTCGATGACGGCCCTTCCGCACCGCCTGCGCGCCGCTTTGGCTGTTCCGATCGTCCTGCTGCTCGCCGGCGCCGCCCACGCGCAGGTCGACGGAGCGATCCTCGCCGGAACGGTCGTCGATCCCAGCGGTGCTGCCGTCGTGAACGCGACCGTCACGCTCCGGAACGTGGGAACGGATGTCGTGACGGTCGTTCAAACAAACACGGCCGGTGCGTATGTCGCGCCGAATCTTCGTCCGGGTGAGTACACCGTTTCAGCCGATGCGCCCGGGCTGACCTCCGGCGCGCTTCCGACGCTGGTCCTCAGCGTCGGCGAAACGCCGATCCTGAACATTCAGATGACACTCGCGACGATTGGACAGACTGTCGACGTTGTCGCGGGCGCAGGCATTCTGGAGCCGGGCAGCGCGGCCATCAGCCACGTCATCGACGGCCGCGTGGCTCGCGATCTGCCGTTGAACGGCCGGGACTGGACCCAGCTGGCGATGCTGCAGCCCGGCGTCAGCCTGATCCGCACGCAACCCGACGCAAACGGCCTGAACAACCGCGGCAACCGCGGGTTCGGTTCCCAGCTGACGATTGCGGGCGCTCGTCCGCAGCAGAACAAC
Source organism: Vicinamibacterales bacterium (assembly GCA_035315685.1). Taxonomy (GTDB): domain Bacteria; phylum Acidobacteriota; class Vicinamibacteria; order Vicinamibacterales; family CAVVIG01; genus QHWK01. Next base: position 5,355 of record DATFXR010000366.1, read on the forward strand.
TATCGCCTCGACGGCGTGAGCGTCAACGATTACGCGAACTCATCGCCCGGCGCGACCGATGGCCTGACGCTCGGCGCGGAAGCCATTGCCGAGTTCTCGGTGATCTCCAGCAACTACTCGTCGTCGTACGGTCTGGCCTCCGGTGGTGTCATCAGCGCGGTGACACGGGCGGGTGCAAACGAGCTCCATGGGTCGGCGTACGAGTTCTTCCGAAACGATGCGCTCGATGCGCGTGGATACTTCGATGATGCGGAACTGCCGTTTCGCCGCAACCAGTTCGGCTTTGTGGTCGGCGGTCCCGTCGTCAGAAGCCGGACCTTCTTCTTCGCCAACTATGAAGGGTTGCGGCAGTCGCAGACGACGACGGCGATCGCCACGGTCCCTTCGCCATCCGCTCGCAGCGGGAGACTGGCGAGCGGCGACATCGCCGTCGATCCCGCGGTCCGGCGATACCTCGGATTGTTCGCATTGCCGAATGGCTCCGTCGCCGGCGATACCGGCCTATACAGGTTCGCCAGCAATGCTGTCGTCCCGGAAAACTTCTTGACGGTCCGCGTGGACCACGCGATTTCCCTCCGCAACAACCTTCACGGTACGTATCTGTTCGATCGAGGGTCCACTACCCAGCCGGATTCACTGAACGTCGTCCTGAACTCCAACCAGACGACACGCCAGGTGGTTGCCGTCGAGGACACGCACGTCTTCGGCTCGCGCTTCGCGAACACGGTGCGCCTTGGCGCGAACCGCGTCGTGGCGGCAACGCTGCAGACGGCGTCTGGTGCGAACCCGCTGGGATCGGACCTGTCGCTCGGCATTGCCACAGGCATGTACGCGCCGGTGATCCAGGTGACGAGCCTCACGAGTTTCGGCGGCGGTCTGAACGGCACGTCGTACGGCAACTACTGGTTCACGACGTGGCAGGCCTACGACGATGCGTTTTGGAGCGTCGGGAAGCATTCGATCAGGAGCGGATTCGCCTTCGAACGGATCCGTTCCGATTTCGTCCTGGCAGCGAATCCGAATGGTGTCTTCCGGTTCAACACGCTCGTGGACTTTCTGTCCAACAGACCGGCATCGCTCCAGCTTCAGTACGGCGCCCTGACGCCGCGCGCGCTGCGCCAGAACGTATTCGGTGTCTACGTCGAGGACGACTATCGCCCGGCCGGGAATCTGACGATGAATCTCGGGCTGCGGTACGAACCGGCGACCGTCCCCACGGAGGTGGACGGGAAGCTGGCGAGCCTGCGAACGCTCGGATCGGCGCAGATACACTCCGGCGATCCGCTCTTTGAGAATCCGACACTCTGGAACGTCGAGCCGCGAGTCGGCCTCGCCTGGGATCCGTTCAAGACGGGAAGAACCGCCGTTCGCGGAGGCTTCGGCATCTTCGACGTGCTGCCGCTGACCTACCAGTTCAACCTGATGGAGGTTTCGGCGCTGCCGTTTCAGCAGATTGCAAGCTCGTCGAGCCTGCCGCCCGGATCGTTCCCGACCGGTGCGGTGTCGCTGGTGCAATTGGGCAGCGGCCTGCGAACCTCGTTCATCGAGTTCGAGCCGCAGCGCAACTATGTCATGCAGTGGAACACGAGCCTGCAGCGGGACATTCTGCAGAACGTGACGATTATGGCCGCCTATACGGGATCGCGGGGCGTGCACAACGCGATGCGCACGACCGACGCGAACGGCGCGATCCCGTCGACGACTCCCGAAGGCCTGGTGTGGCCGTGCGCCGGCGATGTGACGAATGGCCTGTGCAGCAGGCCCGGCGGCGGAGCGCGATTCAATCCGGCGTTTGGTCAGATCGACGGCCAGGTGTGGAATGGCAGCTCGAATTACAGCGCGCTGCTGCTCAGCGCCCGGAAGCGCTTCGCGAGAAGCCTCGACGCGCAGCTCTCGTTCACGTGGTCACACAGCGAGGACACCGGCTCGTCGGTTGGATCGGGTGGGCCGTTTCTCAACTCCGTGTCGGGGCAGTTTCTGTTCGCGCCCGTCCGCGCGCCCTCGGATTTCAACGTGGGCCGCACGCTCAACGGCAGCGGGACGTGGGCAGTGCCGATCGGCCGCGGCAAGCCGTGGGGCGGCTGGCACATTGCCGGCGTACTGACGATGAGCGATGGCCTGCCGTTTACGCCGCTGATTTCCGGCGACGCGCTCGGACAGGGGAACCAGAGTCTGTTCGACGTGCCGGATCGGCTCGATCTTCCTGGCTGTCGCGACGCCGTGAACCCGGGTAATCCGTCGCAGTACATCAACCTGAGCTGCTTTGCGTTTCCTTCCCCGAGCACCCGCTTCGGAAACGCCGGGCGGAACTCACTCGTCGGCCCGGGTCTCGTCTCCGCGGACGTCTCGGTGATCAAGGACATCCCGATCGCGGGTGTCGGCCGGGACGCGCGCCTGCAGTTCCGCGCCGAGTTGTTCAACCTGGCCAATCGCGCGAACTTCGCGCCGCCGCTGGCGAACAACAGGCTGTTCGACGCGAAGGGTGCGCCGGTCAGCTTCGCCGGACAGATCACGACCTTGTCCACCAGCCCGCGTCAGCTGCAGCTCGGTGTCAAGCTGGTCTGGTAGCGATGCGTGAAAGAACGCGCCCGGTCGTGCTGCGCGCTGCTGTCGCTCTCGCGATGCTGACATGGTGTTCGCGGAGCTTCGCGTCGAATCCGACCCCGGACGTCAGTCAGTACGCGCACACGGAATGGACGGTCGCCGAGGGCTTTGCAAAGGGCGCGATTTACAGCATCGCGCAGACGCCCGACGGGTATCTCTGGCTGGGGACCGAATTCGGTGTGCTTCGGTTCGACGGCGTCCGCACGACGCCGTGGGAATCGGATCGGCTTCTCCCTTCCTCGAAGATCGCGTCGCTGCTCGCGGGCCGCGATGGGACGCTCTGGATTGGCACGTCGAAGGGACTTGCGAGCTGGAAGAACGGCAAGCTCACAGTCTATGCAGAGTTCGCAGGCCAGATCACGGATCGCTTGCTCGAGGATCGGAGCGGCGCGATCTGGCTGCGCGCGCTGACGCCGCCGACCGGGAAGCTGTGCGCCATTCGAAACGGCAGCGTGCGGTGCTGGGGTGAAGACGGCCGGTTCGGCGCACGCATCACGACGATGTACGAAGATCGTAAGGGGCAGCTGTGGTTCGGCGAGCCGCACGGTGTGTGGCAGTGGAACCAGAGCGCGCCGAGGTTCTACCCAGTCGGCACCGACAAGTTCGTGCAGGCTCTGGATGAGGATGCCGACGGCGTCCTTCTGGTGCTGCTTTCGGGAACGATCCAGCGCCTGGTCGATGGAACGCTGAGGGAGGTCTACCGCTTGCCCGGCGCGAGCGGACAGCTGACGACCGTTGTCGAGGCGCTTCGCGATCGCGACGGAACGCTGTGGCTCGGTGCGTTGGGAGGAGGCCTGACCCACTTGCACGACAGGCGGATCGATCAGTTCTCGCAATCCGACGGATTGTCGAGCGACAGCGTCGCAGGGCTCTTTCAGGATCGCGAGGGGAACATCTGGGTCGCGACCCACGGCGGACTCGATCGCTTTCGCGCGTTGCCCGTCACGCCGTTCACGTTGCAGCAGGGCCTCTCGAGCCTCCGCGTCTTGTCTGTCGTTGCGTCGACAGATGGCAGCATCTGGCTCCGCACCGCGACCGGCGTGGACCACTGGGCCGATGGACACGTCACGACATACCGGGAATCTCCTGACCTTTCGAGTGGTTCGCAGGCGCGAGTCACGCCGGCCGATGAGGACACGGTCAACAGTCTCGCACTGTCGGGGGGAGCTCTCTTTCAGGACGTCGGCGGCCGGGTCTGGGTGTCGACGGTCCGGTCCATAGGATATTTCGACCACGGCCGGTTCCATGTCGTCCCCAGTGTGCCGGGCGGCAGAGTGCATGCGATCACCGGTGATCGCGACGGCGACCTGTGGGTCGCGCATGAGACGCGAGGGCTGCTTCACGTCGCCGGCGAGCGCCTCGTCGACCAGGTTTCGTGGGCTCGGCTCGGTCACGCCGATTACGCGGATGCTCTTGTTGTCGATCCCTCGACGGGCGGGCTCTGGCTGGGCTTTTTTGCCGGCCGCATCGAGTTCGTCAAGGACGGCGAGGTCCGCGCCTCGTACGGCCCTGCCGAGGGGCTCGCTCCGGGGCGAGTCAACGACTTTCGTTTCGGCCGCGATGGTGCGTTGTGGGCAGCAGGCGAGGGTGGCCTCAGCCGGCTGAAAAATGGGCACATCGTGACCCTGTCCTCTCGCGGCGGACTTCCCTGCGACGCGGCGCATTGGACGATGGAAGATGACGGTGGCGATTTCTGGGTCTCCATGCCGTGCGGTCTGGTACGAATCGCGCGTGCAGAACTCGAGGCATGGGTCAGCCGGGCCGGCGCGAAGCAGCCCGAGCCGCGGACCGTTGCGGTAACCGTGTTCGGCAGCTCGGATGGAGTTCGGAGCCGCGCCAACGCCGGGCCGTTCAGTCCGCACGTCGCGAAGGCGATAGACGGAAGGATCTGGTTCTTTCCTTTGGAAGGCCTGAGCGTCATGGATCCGCGCCACATGTCGTTCAACAGCATGCTCCCGCCGGTGAACGTCGAGCAGATCACGGCGGATCGCGTCAGCTACGATCCGTCGTCGGCGGTGAGCGGCCGCGTGCGCCTGCCACCCCTTGTCCGCGATCTCCAGATCGACTACACGGCGCTCAGTTTCGTCGCGCCGGAGAAGATTCGGTTTCGCTACAAGCTCGAGGGCCTCGACGGCGACTGGCAGGACGCCGCCAACCGGCGTCAAGCCTTCTACACGAACCTGCGTCCAGGCGCGTACCGATTCCGCGTGATGGCGAGCAACAACAGCGGCGTGTGGAACGAGGCTGGCGCGTCGGTGGATTTCGCGATCGCGCCCGCGTACTACCAGACTCCGTGGTTTCTGGCGCTCTCGGTCGTGTCGGTCCTCGCCATGATATGGACAGGCCACCGCGTGCGCCTGCGCATCGTCGAGAAGCATCAGCGGGAGATCAGCGCGCTCAACGAACGATTGATGAAAGCGCAGGAACAGGAGCGGATGCGCATCGCCGGCGAACTGCACGACGGCGTGATGCAGGAGATGCTGGCCGTGACGATGATGCTGGGAACGGCGAAGCGCCGGATTCCCGGTGATTCGCCCGCGAAGGCGACGATCGACACCGCCCAGGAAAAAATGATCCGGGTCGGCATGGATCTGCGTCAGCTGTCTCACGGTCTGCATCCGCCGCTCCTGCAGGAGGCGGGCTTGCCGAGGGCTGTCGAGGGGTACTGCGAACAATTCAGTGCGAGCACCGGCGTTCCGGTGTCGTGCGACTGCGACGACGGCGCGCGCGAGCTGTCACCGGGGGCGGCGCTCACGCTGTTCCGCGTGCTTCAAGAAGCGCTCGGGAACGCCGCGAAGTATGCGACGGCCACGCGCGTCACCGTTCGCCTGACGAAATTCGACAGTCAGGTGTCGATGGCGATCTCGGACAACGGCGTCGGGTTCGATCCGGGCCGTCTCGGCACCTCACCCGGGCTCGGATTGATCATGATGCGCGAGCGCGCCAGCCAACTGCACGGCAGGTTCGAGCTCGAGAGCGCGCCGGGACGCGGCACCTCGGTGAGAATCGTGATCCCGTTTCGATGATCAAATCTACATAGCCTCTGGCCAGCGCGCGCCTCCTGCAAACAGAGGCGACGTCGCAGCTGACTTCAACTCCGTGCCGAACTTCATCACCGAGATCGACAGTCTCGACATCCACTTCATTCAGGTGCGTTCGAAGGATGAGAACAAGGTCGCGTTCTTCACGCCGAAGGGCATCCAGATCCCGGTTTCCCCGCCGAGCTCTACGATGCGCCAACAATCGGCTTCAAATCCTTGCGCCAGTCGTACGCGTCGCGGCGGGCCGACAATCGACGGTGTCGGCCCGCCGCCTCGGTCGCATACGCGGTGTTCAGGCTGCTACGTGCCGGTGGGCGTGAGCAGGTCTTTTTCGCGCTCGTTGGCAATGAAGTACTTGGCAAACGGGGTGCCGGCGTACTTCTCGCCCATCAGCCGGGCGAACAGCAGCACCGAGCTGCGCGGCCGGTGGTTCACCACGAGGTGCTCGGCCTGCCCCGCGGCGTTGCGTTTGACCGTCACGACGACGCTGGTGGGCTCGCCGTGGATCCGACACGTGTATTCCTCGAGGAAGCCGTTGTCGCCGTAGTCGCCCGTGAAGTGGAACTCCTGGCCCTCATACAGCTTGCGGGCGTCGCTCACGATCGTTCGGACCGCCTCGGCGCCGTGGACGATCCCCTGCATCGCCGCGCCCTCTCCGGTGGCGTCGTCGGCCAGATTGTCCAGCCACCATGGGTAATACTCGGCGCCCCTCCGAACGCGATCGCTGCTTCCGATGGGTTTCATGTCATCTCTCCTTGGATGCTGTTGACGCGTGTGATCAAGGCCGTGCCTCCTACGTCTCTGTCACCGGCCGTTTAAGAAGCGCGGGATCGATCGGCAGCGTTCGGATCCGTACGCCGGTTGCGGCGAACACCGCGTTGGTGACCGCCGGCGCAATCACCGACGTTGACGTCTCTCCGACGCCGCCGGGAGACTCCGCGCATGATCGTGAATGCCTGCGACGAATCTAGGCGCATGGCCAGCGCGGCATCCATTGAACGAACGTATCGTCGACACTTTGGTATGTACGACACCATCGTCTGATTGGTGCGAAGCGTCGCCGCGTCTATCGTTCACGTCAGGAGGTGTGGCGATGAATCGCACGAGCATGTGGACCATCGGGATTACGGTGTGGCTCGCCGTTCTGGGCGGCTATGCGGTGTCCGCGCACGACACGCACGACAAGCACGACGTGACAGTTCCGGGCGGGCTTTCGATGTTGGAGTTCAAGGGTTACGAAGGATGGCAGGCGATCTCCTTCAGCCGAAGCGAACGGGTGGCCGCGGTGATCCTCGGCAATCCCGCGATGATCGAGGCCTACAAGGCCGGCTTTCCCGCCAACGGCCAGGCGATTCCTGACGGGGCCAAGATGGCCAAGATCCACTGGATCCAGAAGCCAAGCGAGTTCTCTCCGGGCGCAACGGTGCCGGACAAACTGCTGAACGTGGACTTCATGGAAAAGGACAGCAAGCGGTTCGCGGATAGCGGCGGCTGGGGATATGCCGTGTTCGATTACGACGGTGCGACTGACTCGTTCAAGCCCGGCACCACCGCCGGCACGCCGCCGCAGGGCAACGATGCGAAGTGCGGGTTCGCGTGCCATTCGAGAGCGAAGGCGCGGGACTACGTGTTCACCGACTACGGGAACCGTTGAACCATCTCCTGGCCGTCGCGACTCGCATGGGACTGGGCCTCGAGGCACGCTGGCTCACGGGGTCTCGTCGTTCGCGGCCGACCGCGCCGCCTGGGCGTCGGCGCGCTGGGGGCCGCCTTGGCTGTGACGATCACGTTGGCAGAGCTGAGGGTCTGACGCGAACCCGGACACCAATACCAAGGGATTATTGCGAGGGGACCAGATAGCGGTCGATACTGCAGCCTTCGCCAAGAGCGTTTGCGCAGGAGGGCTGACCGATCGTGTATCGCGTTCCGGGTCTTGTCTTCGTCTTCCTCATGTGCGTCGCTGGCACAACCTCCGCGCAGGCGCCAACGGCGTCGATTGCCGGCCGCGTCGCGGATTCGTCGCATGCCGTCATCGTCGCGGCGATGGTCGTCGCGATCAACGCCGAGACCAACGCCGTCCGCGACGCGAGCACGAATGGCGAGGGCGAGTACGTCTTGACCAATCTGGCGCCGGGAACCTATCGCGTCGAAGTCGAGAAGACCGGCTTTCGCAAGCTGCTCAGGCCCGACGTCATCGTCCACGTCGGTGATGCGCTGACGCTCGACCTCGAGCTGGCGCTCGGCGGCGTCACCGACGCGGTGACCGTCGAAGCGAGCGCGCCGCTGCTGAATACCAGGTCGGCGTCGGTCAGCAGCGTCGTCGACCGCACGTTCGTCGGCAACCTGCCGCTGAACGGCCGGAGCTTCCAGTCGCTGATCTGGATGACGCCAGGCGTGGTGCTGACGCCGGCCAGCGGCACGAGCCCCGGGCAGTTCAGCGTGAACGGCCAGCGCTCGGACGCGAACTACTTCATGGTGGATGGCGTCAGCGCAAACCTCGGAGTCGCCATCGGGACTGGAGTCGGCGTGCAGGGTGCGGGCGCCGCGCCAGGCCTGAGCGCGCAGGGCGGGACGAACAGCCTCGTGTCGGTCGACGCGCTGCAGGAGTTTCGCATCGAGAGCTCGACCTACGCGCCGGAGTTCGGCCGCATGCCGGGCGGGCAGGTCTCGATCGTGACGCGGTCGGGGACGAACGCGTATCACGGCACGCTGTTCGAATACTTCCGCGACGACGCGCTCGATTCGGCGGATTACTTCGTAGTACGGCAGGGGCTGGCGAAGCCGCAGGAGCGGCAGCACGACTTCGGGGGCACACTGGGCGGGCCGATCGAACGGGATCGGACGTTCATGTTCGCGTCGTACGAAGGGTTGAGGCTCGATCAGCCGAAGAGCGCCGTCACCGAGGTGCCGTCGCTCGCGTCTCGCGCCGCCGCATCGGCGGCAGTGCAGCCGCTATTTGCTGGATTTCCGTTGCCGAACGGTCCCGACACGAGAACCGGGCTTTCACAGTTCTCCGCGAGCTACAGCGATCCCTCGCGTCTGAATGCGACGAGTGTCCGCATCGATCACACGGTGACGCCGGCGCTGACGGTGTTCGGCCGCTACAACTACGCGCCGTCGAGCGCGTCCAGCCGGCTCGGCAGCTTCGCGATTGCGGGCGCGAACACCATCGGCTACCTGGACAACAGTCTGCAGACGCTGACGCTCGGCTCGACCTGGATCGCGACGCCGAAGATCAGCAACGACCTCCGCGTGAACTGGAGCCGGAACGTCGGCAACAACTACCAGTCGATGGATGACTTCGGTGGTGCGGTAGCGCCGCCCGTGGCGATGCTGCATCCGTCGTTCGCGCCGAGCCCCAGTGCGTATCAAATCAATCTCGGTGGAACCGGGGCGCTCTTCGCGGACGGTCTGAACTCCAACAACGCCCAACGCCAGATCAACGTGGTCGATTCGCTCCTGGTGTCGAGAGCGCGCCACCAGCTGAAACTTGGCATCGACGTCCGTCGTCTGCTGCCCGTCTACGCCCCGCTGAACTACGTGCAGTTGTACACGTTCGCGGGCGCTACCGGTGCGCTTGGTGGCACCGCCTCGTTAGTGTTCATCAACGCGCTTCCGGGCACGAACCACTTTTCTCACGCCACGAATTTTTCGCTGTTCGGTCAGGACACGTGGTCGGTGACACCCCGCCTCACGGTCAGCTACGGCCTGCGATGGGAACTGAACCCGCCGCCGGGACTGAGTGGCGACAGTCGCGGTGCGCTGACGCTCGCGACCGCCGATCCGGCCAACCTCGCGCTCGCGCCACCTGGCACGCCAATGTACCAGACGACGTACGACAATTTCGCGCCGCGTGTTGGTGCGTCGTACGCGCTCGGTGACAGCGTCGCTGGCCGGACCGTGCTGAGAGGCGGGTGGGGCATTTTCTACGACATCGGCAGCGATTCGGTGATGGAGAACCTGGGCGGGTCGTTTCCGTTCGTCGCGAGGCGCACGCTGACGAATGTCACGTTTCCGGTGGCGCCGGCGCTCCTTTCACCTCCGACGATAGCACCAGGCGCGCCGGCGGACTTTCTGATCGCCGCAGATCCGGGCCTCAAACTGCCTTACACGAACGAATGGAACGCGGCAGTCGAGCAGGCGCTCGGCGTCGACAGTATGGTCACCGTGTCGTACGTCGGGGCGTTCGGCCGCCGCTTGCTGCGCGAAGAGCGCCTGTTGAACCCAACGCCACAATTTCAGCAGGTGATCCTCGTTACCAATTCGGGTCACTCGCGATACGATGCGCTGCAGCTGAAATACACGCGTCGGATGTCGCACGGCCTGCAGGCGCTCGCGTCGTACACGCTGGCGGAGTCGATGGACAACGGGTCGAACGACGAGATCGCGGTACTGCCAGCGATGCGCGTCGATCCAGAACGTGACTGGGGGCCGTCGGACTTCGACGTGCGGCACACGTTTACTGCTGGCGCGACATACGCGATCCCGGGCGCGCACGGCGAATCGTGGTGGAACGTGCTGCTGCGCGACTGGTCGGTCGACGGCCTCGTCATTGCGCGGTCGGCGTTGCCCGTGAACGTCGTCACCGGCACGACGGCCTTCGGAGTCTCGAACGCGCTGCGACCCGATCTCGTTCCCGGCGTGGCCTTGTATGTAGACGACGCGATGGCGCCCGGCGAACAACGGTTGAACGGATCGGCGTTCACGACACCGCCGCTCGACGCGAGCGGTAATCCGCTGCGGCAGGGCGCGGTCGGGCGAAATGCCCTCCGCGGATTTGCGATGAGCCAGGTCGACTTCGCCGTGCACCGCGACATCCCGCTCGGCGGATATGTCAAGGTACAGTTGCGCGCCGAGGCGTTCAACGTGTTCGACCAGACCAATCTCGGTGCGCCCACCAACGTACTCAGCAGCGGCCTCTTCGGACAGGCGACGCGCACGGTCGCGTCGAGCCTCGGTGCGGGCGGTGTGGCCGGCGGCGGGTTCAGCCCGTTGTACCAGGTAGGTGGACCGCGCTCGATCCAGCTCGCAGCACGGCTGCAGTTCTGACTTCCGGATTGTGAAACGGTTCCTTTTCGCAGTGCTGATCCTCGCGTGGAGCCCGCGGGCGCTCGCCCTGAACCCTTCGCTGGACGTCAATCAGTACGCGCACACGGCGTGGAAGACCCGCGACGGGTTTGCGAAGGGACTGATCTATGCCATCGCACAGACCAATGACGGCTATCTGTGGCTCGGAACCGACGTCGGACTATTCCACTTTGATGGCGTGAAGGTCGCTCGGTGGGAATCGGCCAACCAGAAGCTGCCTTCTGAAAACGTCTGGAGCTTGCTCGCCGCCCGCGACGGTACGCTCTGGATCGGGACGACTCGCGGGCTGGTTCGGTGGAACGGTCGAACGCTGGCACGCTACGAGGAAATGGACGGCCGACGGATCGGACCGCTTGTGGAGGATGACGATGGCGTCGTTTGGATCGGGAGCGAACGTGATGACGTCGGATGGCTGAGCACTTGCCGCGTCGAACGCGACCGGCTTCAATGCGGCGGCCCCGACGCTTCTGTCGTTTCCCTGTTCAAGGACAGCCGCGGGACAGTCTGGGCTGGGACGCTCGATCGCCGCGTGTGGCGGTTGAAACCGGGCCCAGCCGTGTTCTATCGGCTACCGAGCGATCTGGCCGACGTTCATGCGCTCTCGGAAGACGCCGATGGTTCGTTGTTGATCGCCACGTCTGGTGGCATCACCCGGCTGGCCGACGGCCGCATCGACATGAAGCTTCCGCTTCCGTCATCGATGCCATCCGCCACTGCGCGCGTCATTCTCCGCGACAGAGACCACGGCCTGTGGATCGGAACCATAACGTCTGGCCTCCTGCACGTGCACGAGGGCATCACGGATGTGTACTCGCAGGCGGATGGGCTTTCGGGTGATCAAGTATCGAACGTTTTCGAGGACGTTGAGGGCAATATCTGGGTCGCGACCAGCGGCGGACTTGATCGATTTCGCGAGGGAGCGGGCGCGACAGTTACGGTTCGGCAAGGTCTGTCGAACTCGCGCGTGTCGGCGCTGGCTCCGTCGATGGATGGAAGCGTGTGGGCGACCAGTATCGGCGCGGTGCTCAATTTCCGGAACGGCGAGACCACGATCTACCGCGAGCGAAGCGAAAGCCTCATGCGCCGCTCCCTCTTTCCTGACGGTCGGCTCGCGCGCGAGGTTTCGGCGGGATGGGCCGACCATCCCACGGCTGTGTTTCAAGATCGCAGAGGACGAACGTGGGTGGCTGTCCGTCGCGGCGTCGGGTATCTCGAAAACGATCGCCTCGTTTCAATCGAGGGCCTGCCTGGCGGATCCACACGAGCGATCGTCGAGGATAGCGAGCGGCTGTGGGTCGTCAACGACGAAGCAGGTGTGTTCGGTGTCTCGCCTGATGGACGGGGCGTGACGCCTTTACCGAGGGCTACTCTGAGTCGTCAGGACCCGATCACCGCCGCCGCCGCCGACGCGAGCCGCAAAGGCGTCTGGCTAGGCTTCATGAACGGTGGCGTCGTCTTCATCGTTGACGGCCGAGTCCAAGCCTCCTACGACACCTCGAAAGGACTGGGCGCCGGGACGGTGCGGCAGCTGTTCGCCGATGAAGACGCAACACTCTGGGCAGCGACAGCTCGCGGCGTAAGCCGGCTGAAGGACGGCCACGTGTCCACGCTGACGCGGGAGAACGGGCTTCCTTGCGACATGATCCTTTGGCTGGTGCAGGACAACGACCGGGCGCTGTGGGTGACAAGTCCATGCGGCGTCACAAGGATCACGCGCGACGAAATCGGTCGCTGGATTGAAAGAGGTGGGAGCGTTCGACTGACGACCTTCGACGACGCGGATGGAGTCAGAACGCCCGGAGATTTCTTCCCGTACACCGCTCCAACGGTCAAGTCTGCCGACGGACGGCTATGGTTCATCTCGCCCGACGGTCTCGGCGTCGTCGATCCGCGTCGCCTCGCCATCAACCCTCGTCCGCCGCCGGTGTACATCGAGCACGTCGTCGCGGATCGCAAGGCGTACGAGACCGCGTCTCCGTCAGGCGAGGCCATTCAGCTGCCGGCGCTGGTGCGCGATCTGGAGATCGACTACATCGCGCTGAGCCTCGTCGCGCCCGAGAAGAATCAGTTCCGCTACCAGCTCGAAGGCTACGACCGCGATTGGCAGGACGCCGGCAACCGTCGTCAGGCGTTCTATACGAATCTCCGGCCGGGCCGCTATCGGTTTCGGGTCATCGCGAGCAACAACAGCGGCGTGTGGAACGAAGCCGGCGCGGCGCGGGACTTCTCGATTGCACCCGCATACTACCAGACCAAATGGTTCCTAGCGCTGTCGGCTGCCATTGTGGGCGCAGTCGTCTGGGCTGCGCATCGCGTCCGACTCCGGATCGTCGAGCGACACGAGGGGGAGATCCGCGCGCTCAACGAGCGGCTGATGAAGGCGCAGGAGCAGGAGCGGATTCGGATCGCCGGTGAGTTGCACGACGGGGTGATGCAGCAGATGCTCGCCGTCACGATGATGCTGGGAACCGCGAAGCGCAAGGCTGCCGGTAATGAAGAGGCCCAGGCGTCGATCGACAAGATTCAGCACAAGGTGATTCAGGCCGGGACCGAGATCCGCCAGCTGTCGCATGGTTTGCACCCGCCGCAGTTGCAGGACGCGGGGCTGCCCGGCGCGCTGCGCTCGTACTGCGAGCAGTTCGGCGCTGCGTCGAGCATCCTGGTGGCCTGTGACATCGACGAGCGCGCGCGCGACCTGTCGCGCGGCGCGGCGCTCGCGCTCTTCCGCATCACGCAGGAAGCGCTGGGCAACGCGGCGAAGCACGCGAAGGCGAAGCACATCAGCGTTCGCCTTGCGCGAACGAACGGGAGCGTGGCGCTGACGGTGTCGGACGATGGCGTCGGCTTCGACCGCGGCCGCCTCGGCACGTCCGGCGGGCTCGGGCTGGTGATGATGCGTGAGCGCGCGGGTCAGTTGAACGGGACGTTCGAGTTCGACAGCGCGCCCGGACGAGGCACGACAATCACCGTCGCCATTCCATTTCGATGATCGCACGCCGCATCGTCCTGGCGGCGGCCCTGCTCGCGTGGTGCCGGTCCGCGCTCGCGCTGAACCCGTCTCTAGACGTCAGCCAATACGCGCACGCGTCGTGGAAGGTCAGCGACGGCTTCACGCGAGGAATGATCCTGGCGATTGCGCAGACACCGGACGGATATCTGTGGCTGGGCACAGAGACCGGCCTGTTGCGCTTCGACGGCGTGAAAAGCACCGCGTGGCATCCGCCGTCGAATCAACACCTGCCCTCGGATTACGTCCAATCTCTGTTGGCCACGCCCGACGGGACGTTGTGGATTGGATTGAACCGCGGACTCGCGAGCTGGGACGGTCGCTCGCTCACCGTGTACGACCGTTTCGCGGGCCGTTACATCGGCAAAATGCTCAGGGATCGTGACGGCGCGCTCTGGGTGACCAACGGGCGCGGGCCGACCTGGATGCTCTGTCGGATGCAGCGCACGAGCATCGGTTGCTTCGGCGAGGACGGTGGTCCAGGCGTCGGCGCAATCGGTCTCCATGAAGGTCGCGACGGCACGCTGTGGGTCGGCACCCCCGACGGTGTCTGGCGGTGGAAACCCGGCGAACCGCGGTTATATCCGATGGGACGTAAACAGAGTGGACTCCACGACGGCTTATACGACGCCGACGATGGCTCGTTGCGCGTCGTCACCGCGACCGGGATAAGTAGCGTGGCGGATGGGGAAGTGACGGAGGCGTTTCCGTTTTCGGCGACGATTGGGGCGTCCAATCCACGAAGAGCGCTCCGCGACCGAGACGGCGGTGTCTGGGTGTCGACCTCGTCAGGCGTCGTCCATGTACACGAGGGCGTCGTTGATGTGCTTACCAAGGCCGACGGACTCTCGGGCGATCTCGTCCACCAGCTCTTCGAAGACCGCGAAGGCAACGTGTGGGTGATCACACGCGGCGGGCTCGATCGCTTCAGCGAGGCGGTCGGCGCCGTGGTGTCCGGCCGGCAAGGACTTGCGAACGACCTCGTCGATTCAGTGCTCGCATCGAGGGACGACAGCATCTGGGCGGCGACAACGGCCGGCTTGCAGCGCCTTCGTCCGGGCTCGCCGATCCGGTATCCGGCGCGCGGCGTCACGTCGATATTCGAGGATCGAGCCGGCAGGATCTGGGCGGGAGCCGACCGTGGCGTCGGGTTCATCGAGACCGGACGCTTCGTAGACGTGGCCAGCTTGCCTGGCGGCCTCACGCGCGCGATTGTCGAAGACAGTCGTTACGTGTGGGTCATCAATCAGGCCGGGATCTTTCGAGTGTCGCCCGATGCGCATCTCGTCGAGTCTGTCGAGTGGCATCAACCTGTCGTCACTGCGGCAGCCGCCGATCCAGGAAAGAGCGGAGTCTGGCTCGGCTTCGACACAAAAGGAATTGCCTACTACGTGGACGGCCGTATCCGGGAAGGGCATTCTCCGGCTGATGGACTTGGGCACGGTACCGTGCGCTGGCTATCCCTCGAGGCCGACGGCACGCTGTGGATTGCCACCGAAGGCGGACTGAGCCGACTGCGAAACGGTCGCGTCGTGACGTGGGATCGCCAGAACGGCCTGCCTTGCGACATCATTTTGTGGGTAGTCGACGATGGCCTCGGCTCGCTGTGGCTGTCCACGAACTGCGGCATCGCCCGTATCAAGAAGGCCGAGCTCGGCGATTCGATCGGCGCGGTGCACCCGACGATGTTCGACAGCACCGATGGTGTCAGGGCATATCTGAGTCAGAATCGGTTTCGCTACAAGCTCGAAGGGTACGACAGCGACTGGCAGGACGCCGGCAATCGGCGGCAGGCGTTCTACGGCCATCTGCCGCCGGGGAATTACCGGTTCCGCGTCATCGCCAGCAACAACAGCGGCGTCTGGAACGAGACGGGAGCCTCTATCGACATCTCCATCCCGCCGGCGTACTACCAGACGACGTGGTTTGCTGCGCTTGTCGGCAGCCTGGTGCTCGCGCTCGTGTGGGGCACACATCGCGTCCGGTTTCGCATCGTCGAGCGGCATGAGCGGGAGATCAGCGCGCTGAACGAGCGCCTGATGAAGGCACAGGAGCAGGAACGGATTCGCATCGCCGGCGAGCTGCACGACGGCGTGATGCAGCAGATGCTCGCGCTGACGATGATGCTCGGCACGGCAAAGCGGAAGATCGCCAGCAACCCCACCGAAGCCGAGGCGTCGATCGAGAAGATCCAGCAGAAGGTGATCCAGGCCGGCACGGACATCCGTCAGCTGTCGCACGGGTTGCACCCGCCGCTGCTGCAGGACGAAGGGCTGCCCGGCGCGCTGCGCTCGTACCGCGAGCAGTTCGGCACGGCGTCGGGCATCGCCATCGACTGCACGCTCGACGAGAGCGCGCGCGACTTGTCGCGCGGCGCCGCGCTCGCGCTGTTCCGCATCACGCAGGAAGCTCTCGGCAATGCGGCGAAGCACGCGAAAGCGAAGCACATCAGCATTCGGCTCGCGCGGACGAACGGCACCATCGCGCTGACGGTGTCGGACGATGGCGTCGGCTTCGACCGCAGCCGCCTCGGCACGTCGGGCGGGCTCGGACTCGTAATAATGCGCGAACGGGCGGGGCAGTTGAACGGGACGTTCGAGTTCGACAGCGCACACGGACGCGGCACCACGATTCGCGTGGTGGTGCCGTTTCGATGACGACGCTACGCCTGTGCTCTCAGGCCGAGGCGGCCCGCCATCCTGACGAGATCGGCCAGCGAGTCGGCCTTCATCTTCCGCATCACCTGACCGCGGTGCGCCTTCACGGTAATCTCGCTGATGCCGAGCTCTCCGCCGACCTGCTTGTTCAGCAGACCAGACACGACCAGCTTCATCACGTCACGCTCGCGCGGGGTGAGCGACTCGTGGCAGGACCGCAGCGCTTCCATCTCCGAATCGCGGCGCTGCGTCGCGCGGCTGCGGTCGATCGCATGCTCGATCGCGGCCACCAGCACACCGTCGTTGAACGGCTTGGTGAGGAATTCGACGGCGCCCGCCTTCATCGCCCGCACGGTCATCGGCACGTCTCCGTAGCCGGTGATGAAGATGATCGGCATGTCGGTCCGCGCGGCGAGCTGCTGCTGCAGCTCCAGGCCGCTCAGCCCCGGGATCCTCACGTCGAGCACGAGACAGCAGGGAACCGTGGCGCGCTGGCGCGACAGGAAGTCGCGCGCCGAGGCGAACGTCTCGGATCGCCAGCCGGCGCTCGTGATCAGGAGTTCCAGCGATTCGCGCACCGAGATGTCGTCGTCGACCACGAAGACAACCGGCGTCAGGGAGTTCATGGCCGTGAGGCTCGCAGCATTCGCCTGCCGTGAGACGGTGTCTGGAAACATGTCATTACCCTCGCTCAGCCCAACGCTGCCTTCATCGCGTCGATCAGCTCGGTGTCGCTGAACGGCTTGAACAAACACGCCACTGCGCCCATCGCGACGAGGCGGGGACGCAGCGACGCGTCACCCTGCGCGGTGATGAAGACGATCGGGATCGCATCGCCCCGCCGGATCAGCTCCCGCTGGAGATCGGGCCCGCTCATACCGGGCAGTCCGACGTCGAGAATCAGGCAGTCAGTCGTGCCCGGCGTGTCCGACTCGAGAAAGGCCTCCGCCGACGGAAACGCTGTGGCGGCAAAACCGGACTGCTCGAGCAAATCAGGCAGCGACTCCCGCACCGATTCGCTGTCGTCGACGATTGCCACCCGCGGGCGCTTGTCCATCACGAAGCCTTCAATTCAGGGTACGCATACCGAGCTCGCAGGGGGCGGCGAATCGGGACTCGTGGGCCAAGCATGCGCCGACCCGCTCCGTCAGGTCTATAAGACCTTGGTATTGGCCGTAGTGCGCCCGATACGTTCGTCTAATGGATTCGTTGTCCGGTGTCTGGTGTCATGGCAGGGACGAGATCCGGCATCAGCCACGGAGGAAGAGTGCCATGAAGACGCTTGACGCGGACACGATCATCGCGCGGGCCACGCCGCTCGCGCATCAGCAGGCGCACGAGATTCAGCCGTTCGGCCATGTCGTCCGGATGCCAATTGCCCTGTCGGAAACCGCCTGCAGGGAGGCGGTCGACAATCTCAATCAGCTGCTGGCCGACACGACGACGCTGCGGGACTTGTACAAGAAGCATCACTGGCAGGTGGCGGGTCCCACGTTCTACCAGCTGCACCTGCTGTTCGACAAACACTACGAGCAGCAGACCGAACTGGTCGACGCGATCGCCGAGCGCATTCAGCTGCTCGGCGGCATCAGCATCGCGATGGCGCACGACGTCGCCGAGACGACGCTGGTTCCGAGGCCGCCGAAGGGCCGCGAGGAGGTGCCGGTCCAGATCTCACGCCTGTTGCACGCCCACGAAATCATCCTGAAAGAAGCCCGCGCGATGGCGCAGCGCGCCGCCGCGGCCGGAGACGACGGGACGAACGACCTGCTGGTCAGCAACGTCATCCGCACGAACGAACTGCAGGTCTGGTTCGTGGCCGAACACGTCGTCGACATGCCGCTGGTCCACGCGGTGTGATCATGAACATCGACGGCTATTGGACGAACGTGTCGGCGATCCGTAGGTAGGGCGTCAGGACCTGGACGCGGCGCTCAGGCCCAGGCGCGCGGCCATCGTCACGAGATCGGGCAGCGAGTCGGCCTTCATTTTGCGCATCACCTGCCCTCGATGCGCCTTGACGGTGATCTCGCTGATGCCGAGCTCGCCGCCGACCTGCTTGTTCAAGAGCCCCGCCACGACCAGTGCCATCACCTCGCGCTCGCGCTGGGTGAGCGAGGCGTAGCTGTCGCGCAGCGCATGCAGCTCCGACTCGTGCTGAAGGGCGGCGCGACTCCGCTCGATGGCGTGACGGATGGCATCCAGCAGCACGTCGGCCTTGAACGGCTTGGTCAGGAATTCGACGGCGCCGGCCTTCATCGCCCGCACGGTCATCGGCACGTCGCCGTAGCCGGTGATGAAGATGATCGGCATCTCGGTCCGCTCGGCCAGCTGCTGCTGCAGTTCGAGGCCGTTCAGCCCCGGCAGCGACACGTCGAGCACCAGACAGCAGGGGACAGTGACACGCGGGCGCGACAGGAAATCCTTCGCGGACTCGAACGTTTCGGCCTTCCAGCCGGCGGACTTGACGAGCAGTTCCAGCGACTCGCGCACCGAAATGTCGTCGTCGACGACGAACACGATGGCGGTCGCATCTGGCATGTTGACGACCTCGATCCCTCCGGCGGGAGTCGACGCGCGCTCAGTATAGGATCCGTGCGGGGCGCCGCGTGTAAACATCGCCTCCGCCCGCTACCTCATCTGCAGTGCGGCGTTGACCGCGTCAAGCAATACGGTATCGGTGAATGGTTTGAAGAGGCAGGCCGCGGCACCGCTCGCAAGCAGGCGCGGTCGGAGCGAGGCGTCGCCCTGCGCGGTAATGAACACGATCGGCACCCGCCGCCCCTGGCGTTTCAGCTCCAGTTGAAGATCCGGACCGCTCATGCCCGGCAGGCCGACGTCGAGCACCAGGCAGCTCGTTTCGTCGACCGCGTCGGACGCGAGGAATTCCTCCGCGGATGCGAACGCCTGCACGTCGAAGCCGACATGCCGCAGGAGGTCGGGCAGCGACTCGCGCACCGACTCGCTGTCGTCGACCACCGAGACCAGAGAAGGCTTGTCCATCAGGAAATCCTCGATCCATCTGCCCGTTCGCCCACGATTGCCGGGTTGCGCGGAATCGAGAATGCGAAGGTGGCGCCGGGCCCGTCGTTCGGCTCCGCCCAGAGCCGACCCTGGTGTCGCTCGATGATGGAACGGCAGACGAACAAGCCGATGCCCATGCCGCCGCTCTTGGTGGTGTAGAAGGCGCCGAACAGCGAGTCCATGTTTTGCGTGGTGAGGCCGATGCCGGCATCGCGGATCGTCACGCGGATGCGGTCGCCGGCTTCGCTTTGGGTTCTGATGAGCAGGTCGCGCGGGCGATCCTGCACCGCGACCATCGCGTCAGAGGCATTGCGGAGCAGATTGAGGATGACCTGCTCGAGCTGGACGCGGTCGCCAGCGATGATGGGCAGGTCGCGTGCCAGTTCCGTCCGCAGGAGAATGCGATTGCGCTGAAGCTCGTTCGACGAGAGTGCGATGACTTCCCGGGTGGCTTCGTTGACGTCCATCGGCTCGAGCGTGAAGTCCCGCTTGCGGAAGAGCGCGCGGAGCCGTGCCACCACTTCCGAGGCGCGATTGCCGTCGCGAATCGTGCGCCGCGCCGTTTCGCGGGCGCCGTCGATGTCGGGCGGCGTCTTGTCGAGCATTCGCAGGCACGTGCCGGCGTTCGTGATGATGCCCGAGAGGGGCTGGTTGACCTCGTGCGCGATCGACGCGGTCAGTGCGCTTAGCGTCGTGACCCTGGATACATGAGCGAGCTCCGCGCCGGCCTTGTTCAGTGCCTCCTGAGCGATCTTGCTCGCCGTCACGTCCTGGACGGCGCCGACGAACACCGGCCGATCGGCCACGCGGTGAGCGAAGCCGCGCAGGTGCTTGACGACGCCGCGCGAGGTGACGATGCGGAAGTAGAAATCCGGGTCGGTGCCGGCCATCGCGCGCCCGATCGCGCCCTGATACAGCGCCACGTCCTCAGGGTGAACGATTTCCCCGAGCCGCTGGATGGTCACCGTCGATCCCGGCTCGAACCCGCAGATTCGGTAGAACTCGTCCGACCAGTAATGCACATCTCGTTCGAGATCCGACGTGAAGCTGCCGGTCTGGCTGAGGCGCTGGGCCTCGGTGAGATGATCGTAGGCTCGCCGGAGCTCCTCCTCTGCGCGTTTTCGCTGCGTGATGTCGGTCAAGGCGCCGATGAATTCCGGTTGACCGTGTTCGAGCCAGACGTTCTGAACGACGACGTGCACGTGCTTGATCGAACCGTCCGGCAGCAGCAGCCGGTGTTCGAAATCCATGTTCGTCCCTTCGCGGGCCGAGCGATCGATCATGTCTCGAACGAGCGCGCGGTCGTCCGGGTGCACACGGTTCAGAATCAGGTCGACGGTCGGCGTAACCGTCGTCGGATACTCCATGAGGCGGTAGCTTTCTTCCGACCAGACGATTTCTCCGGTTGAAGCCTTCCACCAGAGGCTGCCGGTCTGCGTCAGCCTCTGCGCCTGGGCCAGGAACGCTTCGCTGCGGCGCAGCTCCTGCTCGGCGCGCTTGCGCTCGTCGATGTCGATGAGGAGGTTGTACCAGCGCACGACCTGACCATTCGAATGGCGAAGCGGAAAGCCGCGAGACTGAAACCAGCGATAGACGCCATCGAAACGGCGGGCGCGGACTTCGAAATCGAATGGCTCGCCGGACGCGATTGAACGCGTGAACAGCTCGACGACGCGCGGAAGATCGTCGGGATGCGTCGACTTGTCCCAGCGCTTCAGCTGTTCCAGCGTCTGACCGAAGTACTCGAGCACCTGACGGTTGACGTACTCGACCTCGCCGCCGGGCGTGAACGCGGCCACCAGGCCGGGAATGCTGTCCACGATCAGACGCGACTCGCGCTCGCTTTCGTTGCGGGCGGCCTCGGCGCGCTTGCGCTCGTCGATGTCGATGTGCAGAAGCGACCAGCGCGTGACACGGCCGCTGGCGTCGCGAAGCGGCACGCCGAGAACCCGGAACCAGCGATAGACGCCGTCGAAGCGGAGATACCGCTGCTCGTTGTCGTACCGATCGCCGGTCGCGATCGAATGCTTGAAGCGCTCGACCGCGCGCGGACGATCGTCGGGATGAACGGCGTCGGCCGTCATCCAGCCCTTGAGCTCGTCGAACGTCTTGCCGAAGTAGGTCAGGAGTTGTTGATTGACGCATTCGGCCGCGCCATCAGGTGCCAGGAGCGCGAGCCCGGCGGGGAGGCTGTCCATGACGGAGCGCGACTCGCGTCCGGCTTCGCGCACGGCATCGTCCGCTCGCTTTTGCTCGGCCGCGAGGTGCGCTCGCTGAAGCGCGATGGTCGCGCGGGCTGCCGCGACATCGAGAAGCAGAGTATCGGCGCCGTGAGGGAAGTCGAGCCGATTCGAGCCGGTGACGACGATGCCGAGTTCGCCGTCGAGGCCGAGCCGCGCGGTGGCGAAAGACAGGTCGGCGCGGCCGGCGTCGTCCGACGATTCAGCGTCTCGCATCATCTCGATCGACGGTCCGCCCCGGGGATCGGTCAACCGCACGACGACGCAGGCCAGACGACGGGTGCTCAAAAGCGCCACCTGCAAGGCGCTCGCAATGTCGCGTGGCTCGACGGCCGCCTGCAGGGCAGGCAGTGTCGAGACACCGACCAGATCGATCAGCCAGTCATGGAGCCCCGTGCCTGCGTCCGTTCCCGGCGTCATGGCAAACCCCTCCCATGCGTGGTCGGCCCATCGAGCGGGCCCGCACAGGCTAGCGCAGCACGACGCGTTTGCGGTTCAGGATCACTCAACGTCCGGCTGATGACGAGCCAGAGGATGGCAGCCGCAGGCGGGATCGTCCATCAGACTTTGGTATCGGTTTCGCCGAATCTTCCGAGTGCGGCCGCGATCGCACACGGTTGCCGGGTCAGCCGCTGACGATTGCCTCGTCGAGTCCATACTTCTTGAGTCGCGCGTAGAGCTGCATCCGTGACAGACCAAGGCGCTTCGCCGCACCCGACTTGTTGCCGAACGTCTCGCGCAGCACCCTCGCGATGGTTTCGCGCTCGATGACCGCGAGCTCGGTGCTGGAAGGCATCGGCGTCTGCGGGCTCGCCGTTCTGCGCCGGCTGTTCAATCGCAGATCTTCCGGCCGGATGAGACTGTCGTCGCAGACGATTGCGGCGCGCTCGAGCGCATTGCGCAGCTCCCTGACGTTGCCCGGCCAGTCGTGCCGGAGCAGAGTCTCGCGAGCATGCACGGTCAGCGCGACGGCGCGGCGGCCGAGCGACTGGGTGATCTCCTGCAGGAATGCGTCGGTCAGCGGCAGGATGTCATCGGGCCGCTCGCGAAGCGGCGCAATCGGGATGTCGAACACGTTCAGCCGGTAAAACAGATCCTCGCGAAAGGCGCCGCGATCGACGGCCTCGGAGAGTTCGCGGTTGGTGGCCGCGATCACGCGAATGTTGGCCTTCAGCGTGCGCGTGCCGCCGAGCCGCTGAAATTCGCGCTCTTGCAGGACACGGAGAAACTTGGCCTGCGCGGCGAGCGTCATCTCGCTCACTTCGTCGAGGAACAGGACACCGCCGGAGGCCAGCTCGACGTGGCCGGGCTTGGCGAGCTGCGCGCTCGTGAAGGCACCGCGCTCGTAGCCGAACAACTCCGATTCCAGCAGCTGCTCGGGCAGCGCCGCGCAGTTGATCGCCACGAACGGCCCTTTGCTGCGCGCGGATGCGCGATGGATGAACCGCGCGACCACCTCCTTGCCGGTTCCCGATTCACCGGTGACGAGGACCGTCGTGTCGGTGGCCGCCACTTGCGTCGCGGCCTTGAGCACCTGGCGCCATGGCATCGACTCGCCGACGATGTGCAGACGCCAGTCGATGGATTCGAAGCGATGTTCGGCGGCGGCATTCAGCATCATGGTGACACCTTCCGTTCGCGTTCGCTGTGATGCATTGAATCACCAGTGAGCGCGTCGATCTATTGAACGATCGTCTCAATACGTAGGTGTGGAATCCGCGCGCCGATACCAATACCGGAGCGTCCGCGGCGCGGCTCTACTGGGAGCAGGCCCGCGTCAGCTACAAGGGTGAGGTCGCGCTTCCGACCGCGTTCACGGTGTTTCCGCACGAACCGTATCGCGCGCCGCGGACGTGGGTCGAACGAACCTACCCGAAACTCATTTACTTCCACGAGGTCGACAAGGGCGGCCACTTCGCGGCGTGGGAGAAGCCGGATCTATTCGCGCGGGAAGTTCGCGCTGCGTTCAGGTCCTTGCGCTGAGTCCGTCACTGTCCAAATCAGTCCTGCTCCGCGAACATCTGCGCCTGGGTCTTTCCGTAGGGAAAGAACTTCGCCTTGTCGCCGCTCTCCCAGGCCGTCCGCTGCGCCGCGCTGCTGATGTCCCAGTCGGGACGGCACCGCTGCAGCACGGCGCGCAGATCGAGGCGCAGTTCTTCGACCGTGGGACGGCCGAAGAACCAGTAGCCGTTGTAAATCTTGTAGACCCGCAGCCCCGGCTCGAGGACCAGCGTGTACGGGATCATCGGGTTGTGTTCGGTATCGGTGTACTCCGCGATGTCGAGATCCTTCTGCACCTTTCGCGCGGGATCCGACAGAAACGTCCAGCGGGCGCCGACGCCTGCGCGAAACTCGTTTGTCTCCAGCAGATTGTCGGTCGACAGGGTCACGAGACGGCAGTAGCCCACCTGCATCTCATGGTGGAGCTGCACCAGGCCCTCGTGTTGTCGCCGTTCCTTCGGACAGAAGCCGCCGCGGGACAGCACCAGCACGAGCGGATCGGAGTGCTGCAGGTCCGACAGCCTGCGATGCGTGCCGTGGTGATCGGACAGTTCGTAATCGGGAAAGACCGCCCCCGGAACGATGTCCGGCCTCACGCGCGGCCGCCCTCGAGACGGGCCGCCGCATCGCTGGCCGCCTGGTCCTGCGATCCGCCGCGCTCGCGCGCGATCATGTAGCCCGCATACCACTCGGACCAGTGGTGCTTGGGTGCGGTCGGCTCGTACTGACCGTGGCGCATCTCTGTTTCGCGGAGAAGGTCGATCAACGTCGCGACGTCGTTGCTCAATCCACGGCCCGGCAGCCGCGTCTTGATCTCCTGGAGCAGCCAGCTGTTGCCGTCGGGGTCGCTGAACGAGGCGAATGAGGAATACGACCGGCCGGCTGGATCGGGCCCGGGAACAGGACCTGTCCGGCCGGTCTCGAAGTGGAATACGGCGCTCACATCGACGCCGCGGCCGCTGAGTTCCGCCCGTGCCGCTTCGAGATCAGAGACGATCAGCCATGTTCCTGCGCTGACGCCGCCGGGCGCGTCGTGATTCCTCTGTCGAAGGTGGATGGAGCACGGCGAGCCCGGAGGCGTCAGCTGCACCACTCGGCTGCCGTCACCGCTGATGAGGTCGGCATCGAGTCGCCAGTTCAGGCCCTGATAGAAACGCTTGGCCCGATCGATGTCGGAGACCGGGATGACGACCACTTCGAGCTTCATGTCGATCGTGCCGGTGCCCGGTATCGTCGTCGCGCGTGCATTCGCAAGCTGCGTACTGTTCATGGTGACCTCCTTGCTGCGCCGCTTTCGCGGCGAGCTCCTCGATTTCTCCCGGCACGCGGTTGACAACGATCGTCTCTCCCGCGACGCCGCCCGCGAGACACACGACATCGAATGTCTGTCTCACGACCGCCATTCAAGCACCGCGCTTGCGCGCGTTTCTATTGGACGATGGTGTCGATCGATACCAAGGTATCAATCGACGACGATTGCGCTCGTGTGTGCCGTGCATTAGAGTGGCGCCGCATTACGATGGCGTGTATGACCAAGCGCGTACCTGCAGCGGTTGCATTCGCGTCGTCGATCGTGTGTGTGGTGGCGATGTCGTGCGGAACACCGCGATCTGCTGTCGACCCTTCGATCGAGTTCACGACGATTCCGCGCGCTGAGGCCGGCGGTCCGGCCGCCCTCGAGCCTGTTGTCGGACGCGTGAAAGGCGCCCGGCCCGGCCAGCGCATCGTCGTGTTCGCGAGAAGCGGCGGAGTGTGGTGGGTGCAGCCGTTCAGGAGCCGGCCGTTCACCGACATCGGGCGCGACGCGACGTGGCAGAACACGATTCATCTCGGAACCGAGTACGCCGCGTTGCTCGTCGATGCGGATTACCATCCGCCGGGGACTGCCGAGTCGCTGCCGGAGCGGGGCGGCGGCGTTTCCGCCGTGACACGGGTCTCTGGCACGGGCACCTTCGCGCCACCTGTCGAAAAAACGATTTCGTTCAGCGGATACGACTGGGAAGTGCGTCAAATGGCGAGCGAACGCCACGGCCTGAACCACTACGACGCGCGGAATGCGTGGGTCGACAACGCGGGCCGCTTGCACCTGCTGCTGATCGAGCGCGATGGACGCTGGACGAGTGCGGACGTGCGGATGACGCGCAGCCTCGGCTACGGCACGTACTCGTTCGACGTTCGCGATACGTCGCAACTCGATCCCTCGGCGGCATTCAGCATGTACACATGGGATGCGCTCGGAGCCGACCAGAACTTCCGGGAGCTGACGATCGACGTCAGCCGCTGGGGCGATCCAGGCAGCATGAACGGACAATTCGTCGTGCAGCCCGAGACGGTGCCGACCAACATCTTACGGTTTGCGATCCCGGCCGGCGTCATGGTGCATTCGTTCCGCTGGGAGCCGGGGCGGGTATCGTTCAGAACGGGCCGGCGTAGCGACGGGGCGCGCGGCAGCGGCGCGGTGGCGGCGCGCATGTTCACCGCCGGCGTACCGGCGGCGGGCGCCGAGCGTGTCTACATGACGCTCCTCTACGATCGTACAGCTCCAAAACCGCCCTCGAACAGCGTCGAGGTGGTGGTTGAAAAGTTCGTGTTTCTTCCGTAGCGCAGCCTTCCGGCGCTCCGTTCTGTTGTGCGCGCTTGCGGCGGCGTTGCCAGGCAGCACGGCACGCGCGGCAGATCCCGAGCGCGCGCTCTCACAGTACATCCGTGATCGATGGGACAGGAGCAGCGGCTTCGCAGGCGGCCAGGTGTATGCCATCACGCAGACTCGGGACGGGTACGTGTGGATCGCGGCGGAGAAGGGTCTCGTGCGGTTCGACGGCCTGCGTTTTCACCTGTTCCAGCCACTCGAACCGATATCGTCCACCGACACCGCAGCACTGAGGGTCGTGCCGGATGCCGACGGTGGACTGTGGACATGGCTCAGGCGCGCTGCGTTGCTGCGCTTTCACGACGGCGCGTTCGAGAATGCGTTGAAGATTCCGGGACCGCCCGATCCGCGGTTCGGCACGATGGCGCCTGGAAACGATGGGGCGATTCTCGTTGCTGACGCACGTCTCGGGCTGCTGGTGTCGCGTGCCGGACGCGTTGAGACGGTGCTCGCGCGCGATGCGCTGCCTCGCCCCTTCGTCACCGCGATGGCGCAGACCCCAGATGGCGATATCTGGCTCGGGACGCGTGACGAAGGGCTGGTCCGCGTGCACCGCGGGCGCGTCACATCGGTCGGCGCGGTACTTCTGAAACAAAAAATCAACTGCCTCGTCGCCGACGAGCGCAACGAGCTCTGGATCGGCACCGACGAGGGTGTGTTCCGATTGAGCGCGGGCGGCATCCCTGCGGCCGTCATGCCGGAGATCGGCCACCCGCGCGTACTCGCGATCGTCAAGGACCGCGACGCGAACGTCTGGCTCGGCACGTCCGAGGCGGTCGTGCGCGTCGACAAGCGCGGCGTGGTGGCACAGGAGCGGCGCGGCGTGTCGTCGGCGGCGACAGTACTGTTCGAGGATCGGGAAGGAAATCTCTGGCTCGGTGATTCTGGAGGCATCGAACGCTGGCGCGACGGCGCGTTCGCGGCATACGCGAGCGTTGATCCGGTCATGGCCGCGCCGATCGGCCCCGTGTTCAGCGCCGGCGATCGCGTCTGGTTTGCTCCGGCGGCCGGTGGGTTGTACTGGCTTCGCGAAGGACGTGTGGGCAACGTCGCCGCGCTGCGCGACGAAGTCATCTACTCGATCGCCGGAGAGGCCGATGGAATCATCGTCGGGAGACAACGCGGCGGGATGACACGCGTGCGCGCGAGGGGCGACACGCTGGTGACGGAAACGTTCACCGAGCGTGATGGGCTCGCGCAGAACCAGGTGTTTGCCGTTCACGCCGCGCGCGACGGCGCACTGTGGGCCGCCACACTCAGCCGCGGGGCGAGCCGACTGAAGGACGGCGCATTTACGACCTACACGACGGCAGACGGACTTGCGTCCAACACCGTCGCCGCTGTTCTCGAGACGGCGGACGGCGCCGTGTGGTTCGCGACGCCGAACGGCGCGAGCGTAAAGGGTTCAGGCGGGTGGCGCCGGTACTCGACGGCCGACGGTTTGCCGTCGAACGACATCATCACCCTGTTCGAGGATTCAGCCCGCAACTTGTGGATCGGGACCGCCGCTGGCCTCGCGGTCCTGCGCGATGGGCGAGTGCAGTCGCTGCCCGACGCGCCGGAGCCCGTGCGCGCATCGATCGTGGGTGTGACGGAGGATCCCTGGGGTGGGTTATGGATTGCCGCGAGCGATCGCGTCCTGCGGGTCGAGCGAGAGCGGCTCCTGCGAGGTCTGGCCGTCGCCTCAGACGTGCGCGAATTCGGCCGTCCCGACGGCCTTCTCGACACCGCGACCATCAAGCGACACCGCGTGCTGACAACCGATTCGCGTGGACGCGTGTGGTTGTCGACCAATGGCGGTCTGGCGATGGCCGACGCCCGCCGTGTCGCGACCGGTGCGCCGCCCTCGATCGTGCAGATTGAAGAAGTGCTGGCCGACGGTGTTCCTGTTGTGCGGACGCCGACGATCAGGATACCGCCGCGCCGCGACCGATTGACGTTCATGTTCGCGGGCTTGAGCCTGTCGGTGCCGGAGCGCGTGCGCTTTCGATATCGGCTCGACGGATTCGATCGCGACTGGAGCGAGCCCGTATCGGAACGGCAGGCCGTGTTCACGAATCTTGGCCCGGGTTCGTATCGTTTCCGTGTGATTGCCTCGAACAGCGACGGGGTGTGGAACGAGGCAGGCGCGACGGTCGACTTTGCCATCGCCCCGGCCTACTACCAGACCGCCTGGTTTCTGGCGCTCTCGGCAGGGACGCTTGTCGCAGCGGTCTGGGGCACGCACCGCGTTCGGCTTCGCATTGTCGAAAAGCACGAACGGGAAATCAGCGCGCTCAACGAGCGGTTGATGAAGGCGCAGGAGCAGGAACGGATGCGGATTGCCGGAGAACTGCACGACGGGGTGATGCAGGAAATGCTCGCTGCCACCATGATGCTGGGGACGGCGAAGCGGCGCGCGGCGGGCAATTCGGACGCGCAGGCGACCATCGACAAGGTGCAGCAGAAGCTGATCCAGGTCGGCACCGACATCCGCCAGCTGTCGCACGAGCTGCACCCGCCGATCCTTCAGGAGTCCGGTCTGCCGAAAGCGGTCCAGACCTACTGCGAACAGTTCGCCGCCACAAGCGGGATTCCGGTCTCGTGTGAAGCGGACGAGAGCGCGGCCGAGTTGTCGCGCGGTGCCGCGCTCGCGCTGTTCCGGATCGTCCAGGAGGCGCTCGGCAACGCGGCGAAGCATGCGGGCGCGAAGCACATCGCCGTTCGTGTGACGCGGGCCGACGGCATGGTGGCGCTCACCGTGTCGGACGACGGCAGCGGTTTCGATCGAACACGGCTCGGCAGCACCGGCGGCCTCGGGCTGATCATGATGCGAGAGCGCGCGATGCAGTTGAACGGCAGATTCGACGTCGAGACCGCGCCCGGCCGCGGTACCGCGATCAGAGTTGCGATTCCGTTTCGCTGAGCTTCTCGAGCCGACGCGTCCGAGACGAACGCGTCGGAGATACCTTCGTCTGATAGATCCCGGTGTCGTCTCTCTGGTGATATGCGAGGAGAGCCGCATGAAACCACTCGCTGTCCCTCTTCATCCCACTGATTGCCCCGTCTGATGCCGCGTGCGCCGGGTTCGCGCGTTCCACCGCCGGCCCGGCACACGCCCCGCCGTTGATACCAACGTATCGACGATACGTTCGTCTGATAGATCCGGGCGCCCCGCGTCTGGTGTGATGCGTCTCGAGGAGATCAGGCGGCAGGCAGGAGCGAAATGACGTGGCCAATGAAATCGACCCGAATCGGCGACGTTTTCTCAGGATGGTGGCGATGACGATCGCATCGACGCCGTTCGGCGCATGCTCGGCTGCCGGCGCCACCGGCGAGCCCCGGGAGTGGACGGCGTTCGGCCGAGCGACGGAGTGGATCAATTCATCACCACTGACCGCCGCGAACCTGCAGGGCAAGGTCGTCCTCGTCGACTTCTGGACCTACACCTGCATCAACTGGCTGCGAACGCTTCCGTACGTGCGCGCGTGGGCCGGGAAATACCGGGAAGGGCTGGTCGTCATCGGCGTGCACACGCCGGAATTCCCGTTCGAGCACGACTTCGAGAACGTCCGCCGGGCCGTGCGCGAGATGCGGGTCGACTATCCCGTCGCCGTCGACAACGACTCCGCCATCTGGCATGCGTTCGACAATCACTATTGGCCGGCGCTCTACATCCTCGACCCGCGCGGACGCGTGCGCCACCACCACTTCGGCGAGGGCGATTACGAAGAGTCCGAGCGGGCCATTCAGCGGCTGCTGGCGGACGCCGGCGTTGCCGCGAGCGATCCCGGTCGGGTTCACGTCGAGGCCGACGGCGTGGAAGCGCCGGCCGATTGGGCCAGCCTGAAGTCGCCCGAGAACTATGTCGGATACCAGCGCACCGAGAACTTCGCCTCCGGCGCCCAGGAGTTGAACCGGCGCCGCGCCTACAAGGCACCGGCACACCTGGCGCTGAACCAGTGGGGCCTGGAGGGCGAATGGACGGTCCGCGGCGGGTCGATCGCGTCGAACGCGCCGAACGCGCGGATCGTGAACCGGTTCCACGCCCGCGATCTGCATCTCGTCATGGGACCGCCGCGACGCGAGTCCCCGGTGGCATTTCGCGTGTCGATCGACGGCCGGCCACCCGGTGCGGCGCACGGCCTCGATGTCGACGAAGGCGGCACCGGCACGCTGGTCGAGCAGCGGCTCTACCAGTTGATTCGACAGCCGAAACCAATCGTCGATCGCCGGTTCGAGATCGAGTTTCTCGATGCCGGCGCCGAGGCGTATTCCTTCACGTTTGGTTAGGTCTCTGACGCCGGCGGAGGAGACACGTCATGTCGCAAGCCGCGATTGCCACGCACGCGGGACAGCTGGTCAGCGCGGAGGATCCGGTCCGCGCCTTTCAGAACTTCGCCACGATCGATCTGCTGTCGCGCGGCCGTGCGGAGATGATCGTCGGCCGCGGATCGTCGATCGAAGCCTTTCCACTGTTCGGTCCGGACGAAGTGATCGACAAGATTCTCCGTCACCACGAGGCGCCGGGCGGGTTGGCGAGACTGTCCTTCCAGATCAATGCTGCGCCGCTGCCGCAGATCAGGATGCTGCGCGCGATCGACCCGATTGGCGCGCGCATCGTACCTGCCCTCCGCGAGCAAGACATCGCGTAACCGCGCCTACGACTCATACAAAGGTATCGGCGATACGTTCGTCTGATTTTTTCACGACGGCAGGTCTGGTCTCATGGTGTCGAGGAGATCGTCATGAGCACCACGCTTCGCAACGTCCTGATTCTGCTCGCCACGCTGGTGACGATCACCGCGCCGGCGTACGCGCAGGAGAGTGACGCAGACAACGCCGGATACCAGTTGCCGCGCGGATGGATTTCGTCGCCGATACCCGGATTTCTCCGCGAGCCGTCGATCCTGTCGAAGCTCGCGATGGCGACGGACACGTCGCTGGGCGGCGAGCCGCGCGACGGGTTCTACGTCGAGACCGGCAACATGATCACCGGCGAGGGCTGGATTTCCGGCGGCCCCGGATTTCGCCAGAGCCTCCTCGACGGCCGCGCGCGCATCGATATGTCCGCCGCGCTCTCCTGGAACCTCTACAAGGTGGCGCGCGCCTCGTTCGAGCTGCCGCACCTCGCGCACGACCGGCTTTCGGTCGGAGTGGAGGGGAGATATCAGGACGCGCTCCAGGTGCGGTTCTTCGGCGTCGGGAACGATTCGCTGAAAGCCGACGAGAGCGCGTATCGGTTCAACAACGTCGACCTGCTCGCGTCCGGCCGGCTGCGCGTGAACCGCTGGCTGTCGCTCGACGGCCGCGTCGGCTGGATTCCGCGGCCCGATCTATCGAACGCGGCCGGGCCGCGGGTGAGCGTGCCGAATACGGAGGATCTGTTCTCGGAAGCGACCGCGCCGGGCATTTCGGCCCAGCCCTCGTACATCCACAGCGACGTCTCGGCGATTGCGGATTCACGCGATCACGCCGGCCATCCAACGAGCGGCGGCCTGTACCGCGCGACCGCTGCGGTGTACTCGGATCGCGACGGCGGCGCCTACAGCTTCCGCCGCTACGAGCTCGAAGCGACGCAGTACGTGCCACTCGGGACACGGAAATGGGTGCTGGCACTGCACGGCTGGGGCGTGCTCTCGGATACCTCCTCAGGCGCGGCGGTGCCGTTCTACTTGATGCCGAGCCTTGGCGGAAAGAACACGCTGCGCGGGTACTTCAGCTACCGGTTCCACGACAACGACCTGCAGAGCTTCAACGTCGAGTCGCGATGGCCGCTCTTGACGCACATGGACGTCGCGGTGTTCGCGGACGAGGGGAAGGTCGCTCACACGGTGTCCGAGGTGAATTTCCTCGACGCACGCATGTCGTACGGCGCCGGCGTGCGCTTTCACAACGCCACCTCGACGCTGCTTCGCATCGACGCCGGTCACAGCGTCGAGGGATGGCGGCTCTACTTCGTGCTGAGCGATGCGTTGAAGCGATCGACGCCGGCGTCGGGCCGTTCGTCGGTGGTGCCGTTCGTACCCTGAGAGGAGGCCGACATGATGACCACACACACAGTGATGCTGTCGCTGGTGCTCGCGCTCTATTACCCGTTCTGCACAGCGAAAGTGAAGCCGACGATGCCGGCGTGGGACGCCCCACTGGCCGAATTGTGGCAGTCGCCGGACGGCGTCGGCGCGCAGTCGCCCAGCCAGGGACCTGTCGCCACCCGCGATCTGTTCTACGGGCCGTGGGGACCCGAGCGCGCGCCGGATCCCGGCGCCGTGTATACCTTCGTCGAGCGGAAGCAACAGGGCACGAATCCCGGCATCACCGTGCGCGATCCGCACGGGCGCGAGTGGCACGTGAAGCAGCCGCCGCACACCGACCAAGGAGCGGAGGGCCCGATCGAGGTCGCCCTGTCGCGCGTCCTGTCCGCGGTCGGGTACCACCAGCCGCCCGTGTACTTCCTGCCGTCGCTCACCGTGAAAGACGCCGACGGGACGCACGTCGAACCGGGCGGTCGCTTTCGACTGACGGACAAGTCGATCAAGGCGGTCGATACCTGGTCGTGGCAGCAGAACCCGTTCGTGGGCACGCGCCCGTATCAGGGACTGCTGGTCATCCTGATGTTGTTCAACAGCTCGGACATCAAGAACGAAAACAACATCCTGTACGAGGTGAAGGAGCCGGGCGCCGCGCCGAGGCACTGGTATGTCGTTCGCGATCTCGGCACCGCGCTCGGCGAGACCGGGCGGCTCGCGCCGCTTCGCGGCGATCCGGACATCTTCGAGCGGCAGCCGTTCATCCTCGGCGTCAAGGACGGCGTCGTCCGGTTCAACTATCACGGCTGGCATCAGGAGCTGCTGCGCGAGATCGATCCGCTGGACGTCGCGTTCGCTGTCGATCTGCTGCAACAGCTGACCGACCAACAATGGCGTGATGCGTTTCGCGCCGGCGGCTATCAGCCGCGCGTCGCCGGGCGGTTCATCACGCAGCTGCACCAGCGGATAGACGAGGCGCGCCGGGTGGCGGGAGAACAGACGCTGGCGGCGTCTCCGTCCCGCTGAGCACGCGAGATTGCCATGCGAAGCATTGTGCTCGTCGCCGGGCTCGCCTTTACGCTGCTCCGCGCGGGATCGGCCGCGCAAGAACCGTTGCTGCCGAATCGGCCGGGGTCGCTCAAGTTCGCGGCGATCGGCGACAACGGCACCGGCGATCAGCCGCAATACGACGTCGCCGCGCAGATGGAGCAGTGGCATCGGCGATTCGCGTTCGACATGGTGATCATGCTCGGCGACAACCTCTATGGCAGCCAGCGGCCGGCCGACTTCGTGCGCAAGTTCGAACGGCCGTACAAGCCGCTTCTCGACGCCGGCGTGAAGTTCTACGCGTCGCTGGGCAACCACGACAAGACGAGCAACGACGAATACGGGCCCTTCAACATGAACGGCGAGCGTTACTACTCCTACGTCCGGAACGATGTCAGGTTCCTGGCGCTGGACTCGAACTATCTCGATCCGCGTCAGCTCGCGTGGCTCGAGACCACGCTTCGTGACGGGAAAGAGCGGTGGAAGATCGCCTACTTCCACCATCCCTTGTATTCCGACGGCGGCCGTCACGGATCCGAGATCGAACTGCGCGTCAAGCTCGAACCGCTGTTCGTCAAGTACGGCGTCAACGCGGTGTACTCGGGCCACGACCACATCTACGAACGGCTGGTCCCGCAGATGGGCATCGCCTACTTCGTCGCCGGCGCGTCCGGCGAGCTTCGCCAGGGCGATCTGAAACGCACGGCCATGACGGCGGCCGGGTTCGATCGGGATCGCAGCTTCATGCTGAACGAGATCGTAGACGACGATCTGTTCTTTCAGGTGATCTCGCGGTCCGGCGCCACGGTGGATGGCGGCGTCATCCACAGGCAGGGAAAGCCATGATGCGCACCTGGC
This sequence comes from Vicinamibacterales bacterium, assembly GCA_035315685.1. Taxonomy (GTDB): domain Bacteria; phylum Acidobacteriota; class Vicinamibacteria; order Vicinamibacterales; family CAVVIG01; genus QHWK01. The sequence goes on from DATFXR010000366.1 coordinate 39,580, forward strand.
GCGACTCGTTTCCGTACTACCCGCTGCTGCCGCTCGGCGCGCTCGTCGGCTTCGCGTGGGCGAACATCGCAGCGGACAGTTATTTCCGGGTCGCGCAGGCTCTCGCGTTTCCGGTCAACGACATCGGCGTAGCGTTTGGTCTCGCGACGCTGGCGCTGGAAGTGCTCGAAGCGACCGGGCCGGGAGGCACGATGCCCTCGTGGCGCCACACGGTGCTGGCGGCGGCGATGGGCGTCGGGGGTGCCGTGGCCGCCGCCGCGATGTATGCGATGTACGTCCACGCCGCCGACGAACAGGTGCTCGCGCAAGGCTGGCCGATCGTCTGCGGCGTCGACGTCTTCTTCGGCGTCGCGATCGCCCGCGGCATCTTTCGCCGCGGCGCCACGGTGAGCCTCGTCGTCATCCTGGCGCTCGTCAGCGACGTCGTCGCCCTGTCCGCCATTTCGCGGGAGCGGATCGTCGCGAGTGCCGATCCCGCCGCGGCTCTCCTCATCCTCGGGGCACTCGTGGTGTCGATGCTGTTCCGGTCGTTCGGCGTGCGGTCGATGTGGACGTATCTGCTCGTCGCCGGGCCGCTGTCGTGGCTCGGTTTCTACTGGGCCGGCCTGCATCCCGCCCTGGCGCTGCTCCCGCTCGTGCCGTTTTTCCCGCGGGCAGGGCGGCCGCTCGGCGACTTCGCCGCACACCGTCACGATCTCGCGTCGCTGACGCATTTCGAGTCCGCCCTCGCGTACCCGCTGCAGGCGGTGGCATTGCTCTTCGGTCTGACGAACGCCGGTGTGCTGTGGCGCGGCTTCGACACGGGGACGTGGGCGGTGCTGGTTGCGTGCCTCGTGGGCCGACCGCTGGGGATTCTGTTGGCGGCGTCTGCCGCGGCACTGTGGGGACTCCGGCCGAACCGGTACGTCCGCTGGAGCGAGCTGACGGTCGCGGCGTTCATCGGATCGGTCGGCGCGGTTTTCGCATTGTTCCTGTCGACAACGGTGTTTCCCGACGGGCCGCTGCTGGCCGAGACCAAGCTCGGAGCGATTGCGACGCTCGCCGGCGTACCACTGGCATACATCGCGGCCCGCGCACTGCAAGTCGGTCGGTTCGTCAGAGGCGAGCACGCATGACGTCGGCCCGCAGGACAGTCGCGCTGATCGTCGATCTCGCCAGACCGCACAAGGCGTCGCTGCTGATTGTGCTGGCGGCGATGAGCGTCGAGACCGTCGCGAGTCTCGCCGCGCCCTGGCCGCTCAAAGTGGTCGTCGACAGCCTGTCCGGCGCGCAGCGATCGATCGACTGGCGCTGGCTGTCGACGATCGCGGCCGCGGGAATCGTCGCGATCGCCCTGGCCGACGGCGTCGCGTCCTATGTCGACAGCTACTACACGGAAATCGTCGGACAGCACGTCGCCAACGACCTGCGGATGCGCGTCTACGATCATCTCGAATGCCTGTCGTTCAGTTATTACGACACGCACGAGACTGGCGCCCTGCTCAGTACGATCACCGACGACGTGGCGACGGCTCAGGACTTCGTGTCGACGACGACGCTGAGCATCGCCGTCGACGTCATGACGATCGTCGGCATGCTCGGCCTGATGTTCTGGCTCAACTGGCGCTTCACGCTGTTCGTCTCCGGCGTGGCGCCGATCCTGCTGCTGTTCGTCGCGCGCTTCAGGCGCGCCGTGAAGCGCGCCACGCGCGAAGTGCGGCGCCGCGAGAGCGACATTGTCTCGGTGGTGCAATCCGGCCTCGAGTCGATTCGGACCGTGCAGGCGTTCGACGCACGGGAGGTCGAAGTGGCGCGTCTTCGCGATGCCAGCCACGCCACCGTCGATGCCGCGCTGTTCGCGCGACGCGTCAAGTCGCTGCTGTCGCCGGGCATCGAGCTGGTGGTGGCCGCCTGCACGGCGCTCGTGTTGTGGCGGGGTGCGGCGCTGACTGTCGCCGGCGCGATGACGCTCGGCTCGCTGATCATCTTCCTGGCGTACCTCGGCAAGTTCTTCAAGCCGGTCCAGGAGCTCGCCAAGATGACGAGCACGATTGCGCAGACCAACGTGGCGCTCGAGCGCATCCAGTCGATCCTCGACATCGAAATCAGCATCCGCGAGCGGCCGGACGCGCGCGAACCCGACGGTTTCCGCGGCAGCGTCGTCTTCGAACACGTCGCGTTCTCGTACACGGCGGACGCCGCGGTGTTGCGGGACTTGAGCTTCGCGATCGCGCCCGGCCAGTTCGTCGGCATCGTCGGCGCGACGGGCAGCGGCAAGTCGACGATTGCGAGCCTGATTCCGCGTTTCTACGATCCGACGGCCGGCCGCATTCTGATCGACGGCGCCGACGTTCGAGAGCTGACGCTGCGCGGGATGCGGCGGCAGATCGGGTTCGTCCTGCAGGACACGGCGCTCTTTCGCGGCACCATTCGCGACAACATCGCCTACGGTCGTCACCGTGCGTCGAACGCGGAGATCGAGGCGGCGGCCCGGCTGGCCAACGCGCACGAGTTCATCATGGACATGCCCGGCGGCTACGAGGCGCCGATTGGCGAGCGCGGCGTCACGTTGTCCGGGGGACAGCGTCAACGCATCGGCATCGCGCGCGCGTTCATCCGGAACACGCCGATTCTCGTCCTCGACGAGCCCACCGCGTCGCTCGACGCCGAAGCAGAACACCTGGTGTTCGAAGGGCTGCAGCGGCTGGCACGCGGCCGGACCGTCATCATGATCGCGCATCGTCTTCACACGCTGCGCAACGCGGACACTATCCTCGTTCTCGACCGCGGGACCATCGCCGAGCAGGGCACGCACGACCAGTTGCTCGCGCTTGGCGGCATCTACGCGGGTCTCTACGCCACCCAGACAGGAGCGGAGGTCGCATGGCACGCACACTGATCGTCCTGCCCGACGATACGGCAAAGCCGGTGCTCGAGGCGATCGACGCCGCCCAACGATCGCTCCGCATCAAGATGTTCGTCTTCTCGGATCCGGCGTTGGTCCGCGCGGTGATCGCGGCGAAACGGCGGGGAGTCAGCGCCCGCGTCCTGTTGAACCCGCATCGACGGAGCGGCGAGCAGGAGAACGCGGCCTCACGGCGGGCACTCGAGCGCGCCGGCGTACCTGTGAAGGACGCGAACCCGGCATTCGAGGTGACGCACGAGAAGTCCATGGTCGTCGACGACAGCGCCGCCTTCGTGAAGTCCTTCAACTGGACGGCGAAAGACCTGTCGGAGACCCGCGATTACGCCGTGATCACGACGCACGAGCACGACGTCGCCGACATCAGCGACTGCTTCGATGCGGACTGGCGGCGGCACAGCTTCACGCCACGGGCGGACAGTCATCTGCTGTGGTCGCCGAACGACGGACGCGACCGGGTGTGCGGCTTCATCGACGCCGCACGAGACCGGCTTGTCGTTCAGAGTGAGCGGATCCAGGACATGCTCGTGATCGACGCGTTGCTCCGCGCCGCGCGGCGCGGCGTCAAGGTCCACGTGATGGCGAAGGCGCCGCACACGCTCAAGCGCGAGAAGCTGGTCGAGGCGGTCGGCGGTCTCCGCATCCTCCACGACAGCGGCATCAAAGTGCGCAAGCTCAAGGGTCTGAAGCTACACGGAAAAATGCTGCTGGCCGACGGCGTGGCGGCGATCGTCGGCTCGATGAATCTGGCGCCCGGCAGCTTCGACACGCGGAGAGAACTGGCCATCGAAGTCCGCGACGCCGACGTAATCGACCGGCTCCAGAAGTTGACTCACCACGACTGGAAAGATTCACGCCCACTCGATTTGTCGGACGAAGGGCTGCTGGCGGATCTGGAATCCAGGGTCGAGGACGCCAGTACGCTGCTCGCGCTGAACGCAAAATCAGCCGGTCGTCGCGCGAAGCACGGGTTCGAACGATTCACGCGCTAATTCGACAACGGAGGGGTCAGACCTACGTATCGTCGATACCTTCGTCTGATGGACCTCGAATCGTGAATCGAGTTTCATTCGTTCGAGGCGATCGGTATGACACGTTTCGAACGACGGACCACACACATCCGCGATGCGGCGCTCCTCACACTTCTCGGCGGCAGCGTTCTGATCTTTCCGACCTGCGGCCGCGGCACCGCAGCGTCACCGGCTCCGGCGATCGCGGTGGAAGTCGCCACGGTCATCCAGCGCGACACGCCGATCTACAGCGACTGGGTGGCCACGCTCGAGGGCTACGTGAACGCGGACATCCAGCCTCGAGTCTCGGGCTACATCGTCAAACAGAACTACCGGGAAGGCGCGCTGGTCCGAAAGGGCGACGTCCTCTTCGAGATCGATCCCCGGCCGTTGCAGGCTGCGCTCGATCAGGCGCAGGCACAGTTGGCCCAGGCGGAGGCACAGCGCGGCAAGGCCAGCCTCGACGTCGAGCGTGACACGCCGCTGGCCGAGGCGCGTGCCATCGCAAGAAGCCAGCTGGACACCGAGCTTCAGGCGAAGCTCGCCGCGGAGGCGTCGGTGCTGGCGGCCCGGGCGAACGTCGAGCAGGCCGAGCTCAACCTCGAGTTCACGAAGGTCACATCGCTGGTGGCTGGACTCGCCGGCATCGCACGCGTTCAGATCGGAAACCTCGTCGGACCCACCTCCGTTCTCACGTCCATTTCGCAGGTCGATCCAATCAAGGCCTACTTCACGGTCAGCGAGCAGGTGTTCCTCGATTTCCACCGCCGCTTTCCAACCGAACGGACTGTCGAGGAGCAGCGGAAGCGCATGCCGCTTCAGCTGCTCCTCGCGGACGGAACCACCTATGAACACATCGGCAGAATCTCCTTCGCCGATCGCGAAGTCAGTACCGGAACCGGGACCATCCGCGTCGCCGGAGTGTTTCCCAATCCCGACACGCTGCTTCGCCCCGGCGGCTACGGACGTGTCCGCCTCTCGACACGGACGGCGGCCGGCGCGGCGCTGATCCCGCAGCGCGCCGTCACCGAACTGCAGGGCAGCTATCAGGTGGCGGTTGTCGGCAGCGACAACAAGGTGTCGATCCGTTCGGTGACGGTCGGCGATCGCGTCGGGAAGCTCTGGATCGTGACCGACGGTCTGAAAGTCGGCGAGCGAGTGATTGTCGAGGGGCTCTTGAAAGTGAGGGACGGCGCCGTGGTCACTGTCGTCCCGGGGAAGTCTGCCGAGGCCGGAGACTGACAATGTCGCGCTTCTTCATCAACCGGCCGATCGTCGCGATCGTGATCGCGCTGCTCACGGTCATCGTCGGCGCCATCACCATCGTCGGCCTTCCCGTTTCGCAGTTCCCGGCGATCGCGCCGCCCGAAGTACAGGTGCAGACGACGTACGTCGGTGCGGACGCGCAGACCGTCGAACAGTCCGTGGCCACGCCGATCGAGCAGCAGATGAGCGGCGTCGACAACATGAACTACATGTACTCGGTCAACTCGTCGACCGGGGACATGCGGCTGATCGTCGATTTCGACGTCGCGACCGAGCCCAACACCGACCTGATTCTCGCGCAGCTGCGGCAGGCGCAGGCGAGTTCGCAGCTGCCGGCGGAGGTCACGAACTTCGGCGTAACGGTGCAGAAGACGCTGACCGCGCCGCTGATGTTGATCAGCCTGTATTCGCCAACCGGCACCTATGACGCGAAGTTTCTGGCGAACTACGCCTACATCAACCTCAACGATCAGCTGACCCGCGTCCCGGGCATCGGTAGCGTGCAGGTTTTCGGCGCCGGCCGCTATGCCATGCGGTTGTGGGTGAAGCCTGACCAGCTGGCGAAGCTGGGCATCACGGTCCCCGACATCGTGGCGGCGATCCAGTCGCAGAACACCGTGAATCCTGCCGGCCAGATTGGCGGCGAGCCTGCTCCCCAGGGACAGGCGTTCAGCTACTCGGTGCGCGCGCAGGGACGGCTGACGTCCCCCGAGGAGTTCGAGCAAATCGTCGTACGCGAGGCGCCCGACGGCGGGATCGTGCGCGTCAGGGACGTCGTGCGGGTCGAACTGGGCGCGCAGGACTACAGCGTGATCGGTCACATGAATGGCAAGCCGAGCGCGATCGTCGCGGTGTATCAGCTGCCGGGATCGAACGCGGTGCGGGCTGCCGACGGCGTCAAGGCGCTGCTCGAGGAGCAACGGCAGCGACTGCCGCCCGGTGTCGACTACAGGATTGCGCTGGATACCACGCGTGCGGTGACGGAGGGCATCAAGGAGATCGTCGAGACGCTGGTGATCGCCATCGGTCTCGTGATCGTCGTGGTCTACGTGTTCCTGCAGGGATGGCGCGCGACACTGATTCCGCTGCTGGCCGTTCCGGTCTCGCTCGTCGGAACGTTCATCGTGTTCCCGGCGTTCGGATTCTCGATCAATACGCTGTCGCTGTTCGGACTGGTTCTCGCCATCGGCCTTGTCGTGGACGACGCCATCGTCGTGGTCGAGGCGGTGGAGCACCACATCGAAGAAGGCATGGCGCCGAAGGAGGCGACGCTCAGCGCGATGGAAGAGATCTCGGCGCCCGTCGTGGGAATTGCGCTGGTGCTCTCCGCGGTGTTCATCCCGACCGCGTTCATCCCCGGGATTACCGGCCGCCTGTATCAGCAGTTCGCGGTAACGATCGCGATCTCGGTTTGCCTCTCCGCCTTCAATGCGCTCACGCTGAGTCCCGCGCTGTCGGTACTGCTGTTGCGGCCGCGGACCGCAAGCCGGGGTCTGCTTCGAACGTTCTTCGACTGGTTCAATCGCGGTTTCGCGCGCGCCACAGACGGCTACGTCCGCGGCGCCGGCGCGCTCATCCGGAAGAGCGCGGTCGCGTTCGCGCTCCTGCTGGCATGCGCCGGCCTCGCCGCGGTCTTCGGTCTGCGGCTGCCTTCGAGCTTCCTGCCGGACGAAGACCAGGGATACATGTATCTGAATCTGCAGCTGCCGAGCGCCGCATCCCTGCAGAGAACCGAAGCGACCGCTCACGAAATCGAGGAGCTGCTGGCCAGGACGCCCGGCGTCGAGTCGACGACGAGCATCATCGGCTTCAGCCTGCTCAGCCTCAGCCGAACCACGTACAACGCATTCTTCTTCGTGACCTTGAAAGAGTGGCGAGATCGGCAAGAGAGAGAAGAGCAGTATCAGTTCATTCGGCAGAGCGTGAACCAGACACTTGCCGGCCTCCGGCAAGGGGTCGCGGTCTCGTTTTCGCCGCCGGCGATTCCCGGCGTCGGCACCTCCGGCGGCTTCACGTTCGTGCTCGAGGACCGCTCGGGCAAGGACGTCGCGTTCCTCGCCGGCAACACCAACAAGTTCCTCGCGGCCGCGCGCAAGCGGCCGGAGATCGCCGCGGTGACGACGACACTCCTGGCCGACGTGCCGCAGCAGTTCATCGCGGTGGATCGCGACAAGGCGCTCAAGCAGGGCGTCGACATCAAAGACGTGTATCGAACGATTCAGGCGTTCATGGGCGGGTCGTTCATCAACTACTTCAACCGGTTCGGCCGGCAATGGCAGGTGTACGTCGAGGCCGAGGGCGCGTACCGCGATCGCGCCGAGAACGTCGGCGAGTTCTACGTCCGGAACCGCGCTGGCGAGATGGTGCCGCTGTCCGCGTTGACGAGATTCGAGGCGCGTTCCGGTCCCGAATTCACCATCCGCTACAACCTGTACCGGTCGGCGCAGATCATCGGCGGTGCCGCGCCGGGCTACAGCTCCGCCCAGGCCATGACCGCGCTCGAGGAGGTGTTTGCCGAGACGATGCCTCCGGAAATGGGCTACGACTACCTGGGAATCTCGTTCCAGGAGAAGAGGGCACAGCAGGGCGTCTCACCATCGACGATCTTCGGGTTTTCGCTCCTGATCGTGTTCCTCGTCCTCGCGGCGCTGTACGAGAGCTGGTCGCTGCCGTTCAGTGTGCTGTTGAGCACGCCGGTGGCCGTCTTCGGCGCCTTCTTCGTGCTCTGGCTTCGCCGTGCCGTTCTCGGTGCGTTCCTGCCTCCGTACATGGTGCAGATCGAAAACGACGTGTACTCGCAGATCGGACTGGTCATGCTGATTGGTCTGACGGCGAAGAACGCGATCCTGATCGTCGAGTTCGCAAGGGATGCAGCCGAAAAAGGGCAGCCGCTGACGGAAGCCGCTCTCGCCGCGGCGCGGTTGCGGCTGCGGCCGATCCTGATGACGTCGTTCGCCTTCGTGCTGGGCTGCGTGCCGCTCTGGACCGCGAGCGGAGCCGGTTCCGTGGCGCGTCAGATCATGGGCACGACGGTCATTGGAGGCATGCTCGCGGCCACCCTCGTCGGCGTCTTCATCATTCCCGTGCTGTTCGTCGCCGTCGAGGGAATGGGACTGAAAAGGGCGGCCGCGAGCGCGCCCGCAGATGCCTCGCCGTTGCCGGCGTACGGAGATCGTTGAGATGGCTGCGAGACTCCGCGTGATTCCGGTGGGCCTTCTCGTGGTCCTGTCATCGGGCTGCGTCGTAGGTCCCAACTACACGAGACCGGCCGTGCCGGTGCCGGTCGAGTACCGCGGTATATCGGCGCAACAGAAGCCCGATGTCCTCTCGTTCGGCGATGAGAAATGGTGGGACGCCTTTCAAGACGAGGCGCTGCGCCAGCTCATTCGGTCGGCGCTTCAACAGAACTACGACGTGAGAATCGCGGCGGCGCGAATCCTCGAAGCGCGCGCCCTGCTCGGCATCGCACGCGCCGACCAGCTGCCCGAGGTGAATGCGACGGCATCCGTGACCAACGAGCGACTGCCTGCGGCTCTCGGGCGGCCCGCCGTTCAGACGACCCCGGCTCAGATCAGCGTCTCCTCAGCGTGGGAGCTGGACTTCTGGGGCAAATTCCGGCGCGCCACCGAGTCCGCCCGTGCGGGGCTTCTCTCGGCGGAATGGGCGCAGCGTCACATCGTCGGCTCGCTGGTGAGCGACGTCGCGAGCGCGTATTTCGAGCTGCGCGAACAGGACCTCGAGCTGGAGATCGCGCGCCGGACGCTCGGCTCTCGCCGAGACTCGCTGCGGCTGACACAACTGCTTGCGGACCGCGGCGCCACGTCGCTGCTCGACGTTCGACAGGCGGAGCAACTGGTGTTCGGTGCTACCGCCGCGATCGCCGATCTCGAGCTGCGCATCGAGCAGCAGGAGAACTTCATCAGCATCCTCATCGGAGAGAACCCCGAGAGCATCGTTCGGGGCCGGCCGCTGCTCGATCAGCCGCATCCGCTGGAAATTCCAGCGGGACTGCCATCGTCTTTGCTCGAACGCCGCCCTGACATCCTTCAGGCGGAGCAGCAGCTGGTGGCAGCCAACGCAGAAATAGGCGTCGCCAGGGCAGCGTATTTCCCGCAAATCGCGCTGACGGCGGTCGGCGGTTTTCAAAGCTCCGCGCTCAGCGGCTTGTTCACCGGGCCGGCGGGCTTGTGGTCGCTCGGCGCCGGCGCGCTGCAGCCGGTGTTCGAAGGCGGGAGAATCCGCAATCGCATCCGCTTTGCCGATGCCCGCGCCCAGGAGGCGACGTTCGCCTATCAAGGCAGGCTGCAGGAGGCGTTTCGCGAAGTGTCCGATGCACTCGTTGGCCATCGCAAGAGCCAGGAGGTGAGGATTCAGCAACAGCAGCTGACCACGGCAGCCGAAGACGCGACGAGGTTGTCGAACATGCGCTACCAGGGCGGCGCTGCGAGCTACCTCGAAGTCCTGGACAGCGAAACGAGATTCTTTGCCGCGCAGCTTGCGCTGGCGCAGGCTGAACTGCGCGAGCTGCGGGCAGGCGTGCAGATTTATCGCTCGCTCGGCGGCGGATGGCAGCAGTGAAGACAGGCGTCCACGCGATCGTCGGCGCGCCGCGAGAACGTGTGTCCTCTGGTTGTCATTGATTCGCCTCTCTTCTTAGGACTCGAGGAACGCGAGCAGGTCGGCGTTGATCTGGTCCTTGAGCGTCGAGGGCATTCCGTGCGGCGCACCCTTGTAGACCTTCAGCGTGGCGCCCTTGACGATCTTCGAGGACTGCATCGCCGACGCGCCGATCGGTACGATCTGGTCGTCGTCTCCGTGCATGATCAGCGTCGGCACGTCGATGCGCTTCAGATCCTCGGTCTGGTCGGTTTCCGAAAACACCTTGATGCAGTCGTAGACCGCCTTCAGGCCGGCCTGCATCCCCTGCGCCCAGAACGAATCACGGAGGCCCTGCGACACCTTGGCGCCGGGCCGGTTCGCGCCGTAGAACGGACTGGACAACTCCTTCCAGAACTGCGATCGATCGGCCTGCACGGAGGCGCGCAGCTGATCGAAGACGTCGATGGGCAGACCGCCGGGATTGGCCGCAGTCTTCAGCATCAGCGGCGGAATCGCGCTGATGAGCACCGCCTTGGCGACACGCTTCGTGCCATGGCGGCCGATGTAGCGCGCGACCTCACCGCCACCTGTCGAGTGGCCGACATGGACTGCGTTCCGCAGATCGAGCGCCTCGACCAGCGCGGCGAGGTCGTCGGCGTACGTGTCCATGTCGTTGCCGTTCCACGGTTGACTCGAACGCCCGTGGCCGCGTCGATCGTGGGCGATGCAGCGGTAGCCGCGCGAGGCGAGGAACATCATCTGGTCTTCCCACGCGTCGGCGCTCAACGGCCATCCGTGGCTGAACACCACCGGCTGTCCCGAGCCCCAGTCCTTGAAATAGATCTCGGTGCCGTCGGCGATCGTGATCGTGTGGCGTGCGTTCTCCCGAGTGCCAGCGAGATTCATGAGGTGCGCTCCTTTCAGGTTGCGTGATCAGGTGTCCCGGGCAGTTCCACTCGGCCATGGTCTCGCACACGCGGGCGGCGCGCGATTGGACGTTCGTATCGGCAACACCTTTGTATCGGCGCGCGCGTCGACAGGGCGATGCACGCGGCTCTCAGGGGTCAATACCTTCGTCTGATGGAACGCGCGTCGCCTTTCTGGTCTCATGAGCCCATGTCTGACGCACCGCTGACGACGCCGAAGGCCGTTGAAGCTCCCGAGCGGCTGCTGCCGACGCTGACGGCGGAACAACTGGCGCGCGTCGCGATGCGCGGCCGGCGCCGGACGACGGCGCAGGGCGAGGTGCTGTTCGAACCAGGTGAGAAGGCCGTTCCGACGTTTGTCGTGGTCAGCGGCGAGCTTCAGGTGGTCTTGCCGACGCGTCGGCCGGAAACCGTGATCCTCACGTATGGTCCGGGGCAGTTCTCAGGCGAGGTCAACGCGATCAACGGCCGGCCGGCGATCGCGCGCCTGCGGGTCACCGTTGCGGGAGAGGTGATTCAACTCGAACACGAGCAGCTGGTCTCGCTCATCCAAACGGACGCGGAACTGGGTGAGATTGTCATGCGTGCCTTGATCCTGCGCCGCGTCGCGCTGATCGCAGGCGAGCTGGGCGATGTGGTCGTGGTCGGCTCGACGCACAACCCGGGGACGTTGCGAGTCAAGGAATTCCTCACCCGCAACGGCCATCCCTTTCATTACCTCGATCTCGATCGCGATCGCGAGGCGCAGGAGCTGCTCGATCGGTTTCAGATCGGTCTCGCCGACATCCCGGTCGTGATCTGCCGGGATCGCGCGGTTCTGCGCGATCCGACGAACGCGCAGGTGGCCGACTGTCTCGGGTTCAACGAAGAGATCGATCAGAGCCACGTCAGCGATCTGCTGATCGTCGGCGCGGGGCCCGCCGGGCTGGCCGCGGCCGTCTACGCCGCCTCGGAAGGGCTCGACGTCATCGTCTTCGAATCGGACCTACCGGGCGGACAGGCCGGGTCGAGCTCGCGCATCGAGAACTACCTGGGCTTTCCGACCGGCATTTCGGGATTGGAGCTGACGGGCCGAGCGTACACTCAGGCGCTCAAGTTCGGGGCACAGATCGTGGTCGCGAAATGCGCGCGACGACTGGCGTGCGAGGGCGGGCGGTACGCGGTCGAGTTGGCAGACGGGGCTCGAATCCGGGCGCGCACGGTGGTCATTGCGACCGGTGCGCAGTACCGCAAGCCGGGACTCGAGAATCTGGCGTCGTTCGAGGGCGCCGGCGTCTACTACGGCGCGACGGCGATGGAAGCTCAGCTCTGCGCTGGTGCGGACGTGGTGGTCGTCGGCGGCGGCAACTCCGCCGGGCAGGCCGCGGTGTTTCTCGCGTCGACCGCGCGCCGCGTGCACGTCCTCGTCCGCGGCGCGGGCCTCGCCGACACCATGTCGCGATATTTGATCCGCCGCATCGAGGAGAACCCCGCGATCGAGCTGCGAACACAGACGCAGCTCGTCGCGTTGGAAGGCAACCGCAGCCTCCAGCGCGTCCGCTGGCGGGATGACCAGACAGGACGAGTGGAGGACCACGAGATTGGCCACGTGTTCATCATGGCCGGGGCCCTGCCGAACACGCGGTGGCTGAGCGGGTGTGTTGCCGTCGACGGCAACGGATTCGTGAAAACGGGTACGGATCTCTCGGCCGACGAGCTTGCCACCTGGAAATGGCCCTTGGCGCGTTCACCATACCTGCTCGAAACGAGTCGCCCTGGTATCTTCGCTGTTGGAGATGTCCGCGGCGGCAACGTCAAGCGGGTCGCGTCGGCGGTCGGAGAAGGGTCGATTGCGGTGTCATTCGTGCACCAGGTGCTCCGCGCGGCGTCGTGAGGCGGCCTGGCGCCTTCACTCGAGCTCGTCGGCATCCGGAGCATCCTCGGCGTCGTCATCGATCCGCGGATCCATGTCCACGTCGGTGAGTTCTTCCAGATCGTCCAGCAGATCGAGGTCGGGCCGATTCTGTTGCAGCGCCCGACGCAGATCGTCATCGTGTTCGTCCGACATCACCGTTCACCACGCCCGCGCATGATTAACGCACGATCGGGTAACGGTCGTGCGACACGCGTGCGCTCTCGACAACCCGCCGTCCAAGATGGCGCTCGAGGTCGCTGTCGATGTTGAGCCCCAGTTCCTCGAGCCTGGCCAGTCGGGCCAGCGGTCCTTGGCGTCCGAACGACTGCCGGAAGTCCGCCAGCGCTGGCGGAAGCTCGCTGTCGGGCGGCAGCGTGACCCGATCGACATGTGATTTGGTGCGCGCGATCGCCTCGCGATCGAATGTCGCCAATCGCTGCGCCATAGCCTCGACTTCGGCGTCCAGTGCGCTGTCACCGATCGCGCGATTCACGTAACCATATTGCTCCGCGCGCGGACCGTCGAAGTCGTCGGCGACGAGAAGTATCTCGAGCGCGCGGCCCCGGCCGACCAACCGGGACAGCCTGGCCATCGGGCCGCCTCCGGGGATGAACCCGGCTCCCACTTCGAATTGGCCAAGCACCGCATTCTCGCGTGCGGCGAAACGCAGGTCACATGCGAGGACGAACTCGCTTCCGGCGCCGCGAGCGCGGCCGCGGATCGACGCAATGCTGACGACCGGGGCGCGCGACAATCGGGCGGTGAGGTCGAGCCAGGCCGGCATTCCGGTCGGCCCGGACGGCAACGCGGAGGTTTTCGCCGGATCCCTCTCGACGTCGTAGTGGGCGAGGAAAAAGTCGCGATTCGCGCTGTCGAATACCACGACGTTCAGCGTCGTGTCGTGCTCGATCAGATCGATGAGTTCGGCGAGTTCTCTGACCGTCGTTGCCGTAATGGTGTTGATTGGCGGATGCTCGAATGTGACCCGCCAATAGGCAGGACTTCGCCGTTCCAGCCTGAAATGCGTCCAGAAATCGCTCATGTCGGCCCTCCTCACTTCGATCGGCAACAGAGTTCAACACGTCGTTCACCGGCATCGCGCGAAGCGGTGGCAGTACTCAGGATGCGCGGCCAGGCCGGCGTCGTCCATCAGACCTTGGTATCGGGTCGGTTCTATCGGCTCGACACGAAGGTATCGTCGAGACCTTCGTCTGATGGATCCGGCGCCGCGCGTATCGCGCGTCGACTGCGGCTCCCGACCGGTACGATGGTGTCGTGGACACCTTCGTCTGATAGATCCCACGCCTCGCGTCTGGTTTCATGCGTAGAAGGAGATCGGCATGAAGCCAATCGAAGGACTGGCCCGCCGCGTTAGCGTCCGCGGTGCCCCGCCGCTCTCACAGAGCGGTGAGGTACTCGCATGAAGCATCCACACATCCGGACAATGGTCGTTCTCGCGGCATCTGTCTTAGGAGGAACGATCATGACGCACACATCCACGGATCCAGTTTCCGGGGCTCAGGGCGGCGTGACACCGGCCGCGCAGATAGCACACGCCCGCGCCAAGACTGAGGGTAGCGGGGAAGCCGACGCCATAAAGCCCTTCAGGGTCCACTTTTCGGACGAGGCGGTCGCAGACCTGAGGCGCCGCGTGCTCGCGACCCGGTGGCCCGAGCAGGAGACCGTCGCCGATCAATCCCAGGGCGTGCCGCTCGCGATGATTCGGGAACTCGCGGAGCATTGGGCGACCGATTACGACTGGCGGAAGGCGGAAGCGAAGCTGAATGCTCTGCCCCAGTTCGTGACGACCATCGACGGGCTCGACATTCATTTCATCCACGTTCGGTCCCGTGAGAAGAACGCGCTTCCGCTGATCATCACGCACGGTTGGCCAGGTTCGGTGCTCGAGCAAATCAAGATCATCGGACCGCTGACGGATCCGACCGCGTTCGGCGGGAAGGCCGAAGACGCGTTCGACGTCGTCATCCCGTCGATGCCGGGCTACGGATTCTCCGGAAAGCCGACGAGCACCGGCTGGGGTGTCGAGCGCATGGCCCGAGCGTGGCCGGAGTTGATGAAGCGCCTCGGCTACACCCGCTACGTGGCGCAAGGTGGAGACTGGGGTGCGTTTGTCGTGGATTACATGGCGCTGCAGGCGCCTTCGGGCTTGGTGGGCATCCACACCAACATGCCAGGCACGGTTCCAGCCGACGTCGACAAGGCGGCCTTCGCCGGCGACCCGTCGCCATCCGGTCTGTCAGCCGAGGAAAGGCGCGCCTACGACGGGCTCGTCTTCACGTACAAGCATCTGGCTATTTATCAGATGATGGCGAGTCGGCCCCAGACCTTGTACGGCCTCGCGGACTCACCGGTCGCCTTGGCCGCGTATCTGATGGACCACGGTGACGGCGGCGGCGAGCCAGCGGCCGCACTCGTTGCGGGAATGCGCCGGGCATCCAGCGGCACGGGCGAACTGACGCGTGACGAGATCCTCGACAACATCACGTTGTACTGGCTGACGAACACAGGGGTTTCCGCGTCCCGTCTCTATTGGGAATACAAAGGCGGCTTCTTCAACGTGAAAGGCGTGAAGATTCCTACGGCCGTGAGCGTCTTTCCCGGCGAGCAATACCAGGCTCCGCGGAGCTGGACCGAGCGAGCCTACCCCAAGCTCATTTATTACCACCAGGCGGAAAAGGGCGGTCACTTCGCGGCATGGGAGCAGCCGACGATTTTCTCCGAGGAACTGCGAGCCGCGTTCAAATCGCTACGCTGAGCGGCAAAGACTTTTCAGGTTGGGAGAACACAATCACGATCCGCGATCTGTGCGAGACGCACCATGGAGAGGTCATCATGGACGACAACGCCTTAGTCGAATCCAGTTTTTCGGCCACGATCAATGCGCCCATCGAGCAGGTGGACATCCCGTCCTGGTGTTTTTCGCTACCCGAGTCGGAGTATCAAGCGTGTTCTCCGGCGCACTGCTCCGCCGGCGCCACCACGGCGTCTGATGGGCGGCGCATGTCCATCAACGTCGAAATCCTGGGTGGAAGCCTGATGGTGCAGCACTACGTCGAGGAGATTGGCCAACCCGATCACCTGAGGCTCGTATCGACCTCTGACGTCTTTACGCCGACAGGGCGCACGAAGGTCGGCGTGATTTGGGACCTGAAGGTCCGAAAACTCGACGACAAGACGTGTGAGTTCACGAATACAGTGCACAGTTCGGCGACACCGGAGCTCGAGGACTTTCTCGGCAGGCAGGGCATTCCGTGGGAGGTCTTCAAAGCAGCTCGCAAACCGGTATCAGAGGCGCACAACCGCCAGGAGACGCCTCTGTTTGCGAAGAGCATCGAACGTCACGCGTTGAACCGAGACGGCAGGGTTGACCGCACGTCGACGCTCGCGACGGAAAAGGTGTGACGATCGATGTGGCCAGCCAGAGAGGAGAGACAACCATGAGCACACTGACGTACGAGAAGGCGATGACTGCGCTCCTCGTGATCGACCCGTACAACGACTTCATCTCCGAGGGCGGAAAGCTGTGGGAACGCGTGAAGAAGGTCGCCGAAGCCAACAACTGCGTCCCTCATATGTTGCAGGTCCTGAATGCGGCGCGGGACGCGGGATTGCGCGTGTTCTATGCAGTCCATCATCGATACCGTCCGGGCGACTACGAGACCTGGAAGTACATCGCGCCTGTGCAGAAAGCCGCGTGGTTGCACAAGACCTTCGAGTTCGGGACGTGGGGCGGCGAGCTCCGCCGCGAATTCACACCGCAGCCAGGAGATGTTGTTGCCCTCGAGCATTGGTGTTCGAGCGGGTTCGCCAACACTGACCTGGACCTCCAGCTCAAGAAGCATGGCATCCACAAGCTGATCGTCATCGGGCTGATCGCACACACGTGCGTGGAAGCGACCGTTCGTTTTGCCGCGGAACTTGGCTACGAGGTCACACTCGTGAAAGACGCGACGGCAGATTACTCGGATGAAGAGATGCACGCCGCTCTCGACGTCAACATTCCAAACTACGCCAGTGCCGTCGTCACGACCGATGAAATCATCGACACGATCCTTTCGCCGTCTGCGGCGGAAGAAAGTGCCTCGGTACTGAATCGGTAGCTGCTGGTCCCTTCCCCCTGGTCGACGGTTGACACCGTCTTGTAGCCAGGGACGAACCGCCCATTCTTCATGCGTCTTCGTGGTGCCGTGGTCGCGGCACTTGACCTGTTCGCGAGCACGGCGCATCATGACCGGCGTTTTCCCCGATCCATCCTCGAACCAACGCGCATGAGAGCGAGGCCTTATGACGCCGCGCCGGATTCCACTGCTCGGCTCGTCTCTCGCAATCCTCCTTGTCGTATTCGCGGCAACGCACGGCCGACTATCCGGGCAGGCCGGCACGCCCACACGCGAATGGCGGACGTGGGGCGGCGATCTCGCCAACACCAAGTACTCGCCGCTCGAGCAGATCAACAAGGACAACTTCAACAAGCTGGAAGTGGCGTGGCGCTTCAAGACCGATGCCCTGGGCCCACGTCCGGAATTCAATTATGAAACGACGCCGTTGATGGTGAACGGCGTCGTCTTTGCGACGGCGGGCACTCGGCGATCCGTCGTGGCCCTCGACGCCGCGACCGGCGAATTGCTGTGGATGCACCGCGAAGACGAAGGTGCGCGTGGCGATGCGGCCCCGCGCAAACTCTCGGGTCGCGGGCTGGCGTACTGGTCCGACGCCAGAGAGCAGCGGGTGATCTACGTGACGCCGGGATACCGTCTTGTCGCGCTCGACGCGAAGACGGGAATTCCTGTGCCTGGCTTCGGCAAGAGCGGCACTGTCGACTTGAAGCTTGACGACGATCAGGACATGGACCTGGTCACCGGCGAGGTCGGCCTGCACGCCGCGCCCACGGTGGCCAAAGACATCATTATCGTCGGCGCCGCACATCTGCCCGGCGGCGTGCCGAAGAGCCGGAGAAACGAGAAAGGCTATGTGCGCGCATTCGACGTGCGCACCGGTAAGCGCTTGTGGATCTTTCACACGATTCCGCAGGCGGGCGAGTTTGGCAACGACACGTGGGAAAAGGACTCGTGGTCATACACAGGGAACACCGGCGTGTGGGGACAGATCACCGTCGACGAGGAGCTCGACACCGTCTATCTCCCGGTGGAGATGCCGACCGGTGATTACTACGGCGGCCATCGTCCTGGGGCGGGGTTGTTCGGCGAGACGCTGGTTGCGCTCGATCTGAGAACCGGCAAGCGGAAGTGGCATTTCCAGCTCGTGCATCACGGGATCTGGGACAACGATATCCCATCGCCGCCGATTCTCGCGGACATCGTCGTCAATGGGAAGTCAATCAAGGCGGTTGCGCAGCCGACGAAGCAGGCTTGGCTGTACGTCTTCGATCGCGTCACCGGGCAGCCGGTGTGGCCGATCGAGGAGCGACCGGTTCCGAAGGGCGACGTGCCCGGAGAGTGGTACTCACCGACGCAGCCGTTTCCGACCAAACCGCCCGCGTACGATCTTCAGGGCTTCTCGGTCAACGATCTGATCGACTTCACGCCGGAGCTCAGAGCCGAAGCCGTCCAGCTGGTGTCGCGTTACAAGCTCGGACCCATCTTCACGCCGCCGGTCGTCAGCACGTGGCCGGCGCCGCTGGCGACGCTGCTGCCTGCTACGGCGGCAGGAGGATCCAATTGGGAAGGCGGCTCGTTCGATCCGGAAACAAAAATCGCGTACCTCCATTCGACGACGACGGTGTCGTCGCTCGGGTTGGTGAAATCGGATGGCAAGCGGTCCGATATGGACTACGTCGCTGGCACGGCCCGCGATCCCAATGCGCCATCTAACGCTCCCCCCGGGCAGGGCCGAGGCGCTGGTAGTGGATCGGCTGCGGACGGACAAGGACGCGGCGCCTCTGGCGCGGCGACTGCCCAGGGCCCTGCGCCGGCCAACGCGGCGCCGGCCGGCGATGGCGGCGGCGGCGGTCTGTCGGTTCGAGGTCTGCCGCTCGCGAAGCCGCCGTACGCACGCATCACCGCGATCGATCTCAACAAGGGTGAGATTCTGTGGTCGGTTGCGCACGGTGAAACACCCGACAACATCAAGAATCACCCGGCGCTCAAAGGCGTGAACATCCCGCGGACGGGGCGGCCCGGGCGCAACGGGACGCTGATCACCAGGACGCTCGTGATATGTGGCGAGGGAGGATTCTTTACGACGCCGAACGGTCAGCGTGGCGCGATGCTTCGCGCCTACGACAAGATGACGGGCGCGGACGCCGGCGCCGTGTATATGCCGGCCCCTCAAACCGGTGGGCCGATGACTTACATGGTGGGCGGTAAGCAGTACGTCGTCGTGTCGATTGCCGGCGGGAATTACTCGGCGGAGCTGGTCGCGTTCAGGTTGCCCGGATAGGGGCGTGCCTCGGAAACGTGATCGCCAATCTCGAGCAAACAGCGGATTGTAGGGGGAATTCGATCGAGGCACCGGTTGAACGCGACGGCACATTCACCATCGTGAACGGTAGAAACGGCTTCAGCAAAACCTACGCGGCCCGGTCATCTGATGGCGCGATCCATTGCTCCGTAACGCCAACCAAGTTTTTATTCCGTTCCCCTGATGATTTTCTTCGTTCAGTCTTATCCTGTGCGCCGTGTTCGTTGCGCGGCGCGCCTTGTCTGGCGTCCCGTGCGGCCAGTTCTGAGGCCGCGCGCACGCTGCACATACTGCGGCCGCCGATGAGCTCGGGCGTCATGTCGCCCCCAGGGCAGTTCCGGTCGACTCGAGGTCCGCGACTCGCTCCGATCGCTCAGCTACGTCGGACCCGCCAGGCGTTAACGGAATCAAGAAATCGTTAAGCCCCGCCGTCAAAACCGGTAGACGGCGGGGCGGACCTGTCGGATACTCCACCCATCATTTCGTAGTCGTCCACGCACTTTTCGGCGCCCCGGCGTTTGGGTCCCCGTTCGGCGGCGAATCGTCGTCGTCTCTCGGAAAGGATGGTGGAATGGCTACTCACGTCGCGCGAAGCCCACGCGGATGGGCACGTCTGGCCGTCTTGTTCCTCGTTCTCACCCCTGCAGCGGCCCATGCTCAAAGCACTCTGACGGGCGTCGCTCGGGACACGTCGGGCGCCGTCCTGCCCGGCGTCACCGTCGAAGCCGCAAGTCCGGTGCTGATCGAGAAGACGCGCTCCGCCGTCACCGACAGTACCGGCAGCTACCGCATCGTCGATCTCAGGCCCGGCGTTTACACGCTCACCTTCACGCTGGCCGGATTCTCAATCGTGAAACGGGAGAACATCGAGCTGCC
>DATFXR010000367.1:0-4630 GCA_035315685.1 Vicinamibacterales bacterium
TGATGACCAGCGCGAAGGAAACCGGGCGCGCGGCGCATGGAAAGGGGGACGTCTCGATCGGCATCTCCAAGGTACCCGACGCGCGCCTCGATCGCCTGACGGCGATGTACAACCCGAGAAAGCGGGTCCCGGCGACCGTCGAATTCACGGACCTCGCGATGCCGGCCGGCACCGGCGGGGCGGCCGCGCTGGTGGATGTCGTCGCGTACAAGAATGCCGACGCCCTGGTACATGTCGTCCGCGCCTTTCTGGACCCGTCGGTCGCGCATCCGACCGGCACGGTCGATCCGGCACGCGACGCACAGGCGATGGAAGACGAGTTGATCCTCGCCGACCTCGGACTCGTCGAGCGGCGGCTCGAACGGCTCGACAAGGACCTCAAGAAGAACAGGTCGGCGGACCTCGAACGCGAGCGCGACGTCATCCTCCTCTGCAAGACCGCGCTCGAAGAAGGACGGCCGCTGCGGGCGCTGGATTTGAAGGGTGACGACCTCAAACGCCTGCGCGGGTTCCAGTTTCTCTCGGCCAAGCCGCTGCTGATTGTCGTCAACCTCGACGAGTCTCAGCTCGCGCACGGCCTCGAGCGCGCGATCGAGATCACGGGGCTGACGGCGTTTCTCTCTCGCGCCTCGACCGCCGCGGTGGCGGTCTGCGCGAAGATCGAGCTGGAGATTGCACAGCTCGATGCAGCGGACGCCGCCGCGTTCCTCAAGGATCTCGGCTTGCGGGAGTCGGGCCTCGATCGGGTGATTCGGGCCACTTATGATCTGCTCGGCTACATGTCGTTCTTCACCGTCGGCGAAGATGAATGCCGCGCGTGGTCGATCGCCCGGCAAACACCGGCGCAACTCGCCGCCGGCGAGATCCACAGCGACATCGCCCGCGGCTTCATCCGCGCGGAAGTAGTGAGCTACGACGCGCTGATCGCGCGCGGGTCGATGGCTGCCTGCCGCGATCACGGCGAGGTGCGTCTCGAAGGCAAGGACTACATCGTCGAGGACGGAGACATCATCAACTTCCGCTTCGCCACATGAAGACGGTGCTCGTCTGCGAGGCGCAGGTGCCGTTCGTCCGCGGCGGCGCCGAGTTCCTGGTCCGCAGCCTGGTCGCCGAGCTCACCCGGCGCGGCTACAAGGCCGATCGCGCATCGGTTCCGTTCAAGTGGTATCCGAAGGAAGAGCTGCTGACGCAGGCGGCCGCCTGGCGGATGGTCGATCTGTCGGAATCGAATGGCGAGCCGATCGACAGCGTGATCGCGACGAAGTTTCCGACCTACTTCGTTCGCCATCCGAACAAGGTGACCTGGCTCGTGCATCAGTATCGCGCGATTTACGATCTGTGCGGCACGCCGTACAGCGAATTCGATCACAGCGAGCGCGACGTCCGGCTTCGCGACCGCTTGATGGCGCTGGACACCATGGCGCTCGGCGAATCGAAGCGGCTGTTCACGATCGCGCGCAACACGACGGCGCGGCTGGCGCGATTCAACGGTCTCGACGCCGAGCCGCTGTATCATCCGCCGCCGCTCGCGGGCACCCTGACCGCCGGCCCGTACGGGGATTACGTGCTGTCGGTCGGCAGGCTCGAGGCGACCAAACGGGTCGACTTGATCGTGCGCGCGCTCGCACACGTCCGTGACGTGCGGCTGCTGGTGGTCGGCGAAGGCCCGCTCCGGCCGCGGCTCGAGGCAACCGCCCACGCCTGCGGCGTCGCCGATCGCGTGACCTTCGCCGGCGGACTCGACGATCAGCAGCTGGCGCGGCTCTACGCGCGCGCGCTGGCCGTGGTGTTCCCGCCCTATGACGAGGATTACGGCTACGTGACGCTCGAAGGATTCCTGGCCCGCAAGCCCGTCGTCACCACGATTGACGCCGGCGGCCCGCTCGAATTCGTCGAGGACGGCGTCAACGGCTTCATCGTCGAGCCGGATGCGGAGGCGATCGCGGCGGCGATTGCCCGGCTGGCATGCGATCCGGCACAGGCGAAGTCGCTCGGCGAGGCCGGCTACGATCGGGCGCGCTCGATCACGTGGGACGGCGTGATCGATCGCCTCATGGGCGACCGTTGATGGCTGCTGGCTCATCGCTGACGGCCGATCGCACGTCGAGCGCGAGCGGTCCGGAGGCAACGACAGTCGTGATTCCGGCATTCAACGAGGCCGCCTCGATCGCCGAGGTCGTTCGCTCGCTGATCGCCGCCGCCCCGTGGCGTGAGATCCTGGTCGTCGACGATGGATCCTCCGACGAGACCGGGCGGGAGGCGGCGGCGGCGGGTGCGCACGTCATCCGCCACCCCTACAACAAAGGCAATGGCGCGGCAGTCAAGACCGGGATTCGGCGAGCGAGCGGCGCGTTCGTTCTGATCGCGGACGCCGACGGTCAGCATCGGGCCGCCGACGCGGCGCGTCTGGTCGCGCCGCTCACGGACTACGATCTCGTCGTCGGTGCGCGGTCGGTCCACTCCCACGCCAGCCTCGCCCGGCGCATCGGCAACGCGACGCTGAATCGTCTCGCGAGCTTTCTCACCGAGCAGCCGATCCTCGATCTCACCTCGGGTTTTCGCGCGGCGCGGCGCGACGCGCTGGTCGAGTTCCTGCACCTGCTTCCCAACGGCTTTTCGACGCCGACGACCACGACCCTCGCGTTCATCAAGGCCGGCTACAGCGTCCGCTTCGAGGCGATTGACGCGGCGCAGCGCCAGGGCATGTCGAAGATTCGGCTCGGCTCCGACGGATTCCACTTCTTTCTGATCCTGCTGAAGGTGATCACGATCTTCAGCCCGCTGCGCCTGTTCGTCCCCGTCAGCGCCGCCGCGTTCGCCGTTGGTGCAGGATATGCGGTCTGGACAATCGTCACCCAGTCGCATGTCACCAACTCGTCGGTGCTGTTGATCGTTCTGAGCGTCGTCTTCCTGCTGGTCGGCCTCGTCTCGGAACAGATCGCGTCGCTGCGCTTCGAGGGGCGCCCGCCGCGATGAACGCGCTGGTCATCATCCCCACCTACAACGAGCGCGAGAACATCCAACCGCTCGTCGAACAGTTGCTCCAGCACGACGGCGTCGGCGTGCTGGTCGTCGACGATCAATCGCCGGACGGGACCGGCGAGATCGCGGACAGGCTCGCGCAACAGCACCCCGGACGCGTCGAGGTGCTGCACCGCACCGCGAACCGCGGCCTCGGCCGGTCCTATATCGACGGCATCAAGCACGCGATCATGCGGGGCGTGGATTTCATCTGCCAGATGGATGCGGACTTTTCACACGATCCCGCGCGGCTGCCGGCGCTGCTCGCCGCGGCGCAGAACGCCGATGTCGTGATCGGATCGCGCTACGTACCGGGTGGGTCGGTGGTCAACTGGCGGAAGCGGCGGCGGCTCCTCAGCCGCTTCGCCAACTTCTACGTGCGTGCCATCACGCACATTGCCGCGAACGACTGCACCAGCGGCTACCGCTGCTGGCGTCGCGCGGCGCTCGAGTCGCTGCCGCTCGACGGGTTCGTATCGGACGGCTACTCGTTCCTGGTCGAGATGCTGTTCATTGCCGCGCGGCAGCGACGGCGGATCGTCGAAATCCCGATCACCTATGTCGAGCGGCGTGAAGGTCAATCGAAGATGTCGCGCGGGGTGATTCTCGAGTCGGCGATTACGCCGTGGCGGCTCGTGGCGTCGCCGAAACGGGCGCGGCCGACCGACCGTTGAACCCTTTTCGTGCTATGGTTTAGACACTTTTCCCATGTCCGCCTCTCCCGCCGACAAGCCCGCGGGTCTGAGTGTCTTCTTCCCGGCGTACAACGACAGCGGCACCATCGCGAGCATGGTGATCCGCGCCGTGCAGGCCGCGTCGGAGCTGACACCCGACTACGAAGTCATCGTCGTCAACGACGGCAGCGGCGACGCCACGCCGCAGATCATCGACGAGCTGGCGCGGACCTATCCGCACGTCCGCGTCGTGCACCACCCGCGCAACCGCGGC
The DNA here is from genome assembly GCA_035315685.1 of Vicinamibacterales bacterium. Lineage (GTDB taxonomy): Bacteria > Acidobacteriota > Vicinamibacteria > Vicinamibacterales > CAVVIG01 > QHWK01. Next base: position 3,970 of record DATFXR010000367.1, read on the forward strand.
TATGGCGGCGCCCTGCAGACGGGGTTTCGATCGGCGACGAAGGAGTTGATTTTCTACACCGACGGCGATGCGCAGTACGATCCGGCCGAGCTCGCGGTCCTCTGGCCGCAGATGACGGCGAACGCCGATTTGGTGAACGGCTACAAGATCAGCCGGTCCGATCCGCTGCACCGAATCGTGATCGGCCGCCTCTACCATCACATCGTCAGTAACCTGTTCGGGCTCACCGTCCGGGACGTCGACTGCGATTTCCGGCTGATGCGGCGATCGATCTTCGAGCGGATCGATCTCGAGAAGACCAGCGGCGTGATCTGCCTCGAGATGATGAAGAAGATCGAGGACGCCGGCTTCCGGATCGTCGAAGTCCCGGTGCATCACTACCACCGCGCGTTCGGCAAGTCGCAGTTCTTCAACTTCCCGCGCATCTTCAAGACCGGCATCGACGTGATGCGCCTCTGGTACGAGCTGGTGATTCGACGCCAGCATCAGCGCGCGGGCATCCGGCCACTCGCCGCGCGCGAGCCGGCCGATCGCGCGTATCCGAGCCCGCCGCGCACGTGATCGTGGCCCATCGCGACTTCTATCGCGGCCGCCGGGTGATGATCACCGGCGGCCTCGGGTTCATCGGCAGCAATCTCGCGCGGCAGCTCGTCGATCTGGG
>DATFXR010000368.1:0-7695 GCA_035315685.1 Vicinamibacterales bacterium
TCTCGGCGCGATTCAGACCTTTCGCAATGCCGGCGCGCGGCTGGTCGGATGGGACGTGCACCGCGCGGACGTCGACGAGCTCGAGGAGCTGCTGCTGCGCTACCGGCCGAAGCTGATTTACACCAATCCGACCAACCAGAATCCGACCGGCGTGACCCTCTCGATCCGCACGCGCCGCGAGCTCCTCGATCTGGCGGCGCGCTATCGCGTGCCGATCGTCGAGGACGACACCTACCGCGAGCTCGGGATCACCGGACCGCCGCCCCCGCCGTCCCTGTTCACGCTCGACGAAGGGCACGCGGTCGTGATCCGCATCAACAGCTTCTCGAAGATGCTGGCGCCGGGGCTGCGTCTCGGGTGGATCAGCGCCGTGCAGCCAATCGTCGATCAGCTGGCGCTCATCAAGCAGGTCGTCGATCCGCACACGCAGAATTTGTCGCAGATGGTCGTCTGCGAGCTGGTCGAGAACGGCACGATGGACGCACACCTGACGACCTTGCGCGCGGAACACAAGCGCCGGCGCGATGCGATGGTGCACGCGCTTCGCCAGCACGTGCCGGCCGCGCAGCTGCGCTTCAGTGTCCCCGACGGGGGCATGTATCTCTGGTGCGAGCTGCCGCCGGCGGTGCGTGCGCGCGCGGTCCAGGATGCGGCGCTCCGCGAGTCGGTGATGATCCTGACCGGCGATCCGTTCTACGTGGATCGCGGCGGCGATCATCAACTGCGGATCTGCTACACGGCGCAGCCCTCGTCGCGCGCGCTGCCGGCGTCGAAGACGCTCGCACACAGCATCGCCGCCGCGGCGCGCGAAGCAAGCGCACCGGCGGCCAGCGTGCGCGTGGTGTGATTGGAACCACAGCGGCGCAGAGGCACAGAGGCACAGAGGCACAGAGAAGGCAACGCGAAGCGCGCGGCGCACGCGACGAGCGCGTCGCACGCCGCCGCTTCGCGGCGCGGCGGCCGGCGTAGCCGGCCGGATGTGCGACGCGCTTCAGCGCGAGAAGCTGCCCGCCTGTTCTCTGTGTCTCCGTGTCTCCGTGGTTCCTTTCGTCGAGTGTGGCCACCGCGAATAGAATCTGCCGATGCGAGTGGTGAACCGGACGGCGGTCACGATCACCGGCGCGCAGCCGTACCTCGACTGGATGAGACAGACCGACAGCGACTTCAACCGGGACGGTGTGTCGGTGGTCGTGCCGCGCGCGAAGGCGTACGGGTCGGCGTTCCTGCTCCCCGAGTTCGACCTCGAAGAGGACCTGCACGAGTGGGTCGAGGACAACGCGTCGTGGCTGTTCGAGTTTCAGCTGTCCGCGTGGACCGACGACGAGTCGTCCTGGCCCGCCACGCGGGATCTGAAGACCTTCAAAGAGTGGTTCCGCATCGACATTCACAGCGTGGTCGTCGACGTGGCCGACGACGAGATCGAAGGCGAGGAACTCTGATGCTCCTGCACGTGGTGTGCTTCAAGTACAAGGCGGACGTCGACTCCGCCGCGCGCGCACAGCACCGCGATCGGCTGGCGTCGCTGCAGTCGTTAGACGGCGTGATCGACCTGAAGGTTGGCGAGGACGTCGTCGGATCGGCGCGATCGTACGACACTGCGCTGGTCATCACCTTTCCCGATCGTCCCGCGCTCGACGCCTACCAGCAGAACGATCGACACGTCCCGATCGCGCGACTCGGCGTCTCGCTTTCGGAGCACATCGTAGCGGTCGATTTCGAGATTTAACGGCGTCCGATCATGGCGAATCCGGACATCAAACTTTTGACGATCACGTCCGTCTATTGCAGGCAAGATGCTGATCATCACGAGTCTCGCCGCCGCCGCACTCGCCGCGTCTGCCGCCGTCGTCTCGGATACATCAGCGCCTCCGCCGGTGGTCGTCTCGGTCACCGCTGTGGCCGACGTGCCCCCGTCGCTGGTGTCTCGCGTGCTCGACGAAGCCGCCGCGATCTGGCATCCAACCGGCGTCGCCTTCGTCTTCCGGCGGGTGCCGTGGAGCATAGCCGCCCGGCTCGATCAGAACCCATTCGATGCGGCCGGCGGCCTGCGCATCGTGATCGGCAATGCGCGCGGCACGTCGCACGACGGTCTCCTGCCCATGGGGTGGATTCAGTTCGAGCACGAAAGCCCTGCCCAGGAGATCTACCTCTCCTATCGGAACGCCATCGACTTCATGACCGACTCCTCGGCGGTGGCCGGAGCGATCACTCACATGCCGCCGGTCGAGAAGGAGATCAAGCTGGCGCGGGCGATGGGCCGCGCCCTTGCGCATGAGCTCGGCCACTACCTGCTGGCATCGAAGGCCCACACGCAGCGCGGTCTGATGCGGGCGAGCCATACCGCCTCCGAGTTCTTCGATTTCTCCCGGCGCGGATTCGAGATCGACCTGGCACAGCGGCAGCTGATCGCCGCGCTGTGGCGCGACGGCGTCATCGCCAGCCGCTGATTCGGCGCGCTCGCTCGGGCGCGCCGGTAAACCCTTCGTGATCGTCGTGATCCGCGATAGGATCCGCGGGATTCATCTTCCCCGCGAGGTCCCATGGTCAAGAAAGCGATTGCCATCGTCGTCCTGGCCGTCGCGGCGGCGGTCGCCGCTCCGCAGGCGCAAAACCGCTCCGCATCGCCCAGGCTGACGACGCCCAAAGAGCAGTTCGGCCACGACGTCGGCGACGACTACTTCCTGGTCAACTACACGCAGTATGTCGAGTACCTCAAGAAGCTCGATCAGCAGTCCGACCGGATGACCGTCGTCGAGATCGGCAAGACCGAAGAGGGCCGCCCCGAGCTCACTGCCATCATCACGTCGCCCGAGAATCACAAGCGGCTGGTGCAGATCAAAGAGAACAATCGCAAGCTGGCGCTCGCCGCCGACGGCGTGACCGACGACCAGGCGCGCCAGCTCGCCAAGGACGGCAAGACCGTCGTCTGGATCGACGGCGGCCTGCACGCGACCGAGGTGCTCGGTGCGCAGCAGCTGATCGAGACGATCTACCGGCTCAACTCGAAGAGCGATCCCGAAACGCTGCGAATCCTGAACGACGATGTCATTCTCTGCACGCTCGTGAACCCCGATGGCATGGAGCTCGTGTCGAACTGGTACATGCGCGAGCCGGACGAGAAGAAGCGAACCACCAACGGCCTGCCGCGCCTGTATCAGAAGTACATCGGCCACGACGACAACCGCGACTTCTACATGATGAACATGTCGGAGAGCGTCAACGCGAACCGGGTGATGTATCGCGAGTGGTATCCGGCGATCATGTACAACCACCATCAGACCGGTCCGGCCGGGGCGGTGCTCTTCGCGCCGCCGTTCCGCGATCCGTTCAACTACAACTTCGATCCGCTCATCGTGCTCGGCATCGACATGGTGGGATCGGCGATTCACACGCGCCTGGCGGCGGAAGGCAAGCCCGGCGCGGTCATGCGTAGTGGCGCGCCCTATTCGACCTGGTTCAACGGTGGCATCCGGACGACGTCCTACTTCCACAACCAGATCGGGATTCTCACCGAGACGATCGGGAATCCGACGCCGGTGGAGATCCCGTTCGTCCTCGACATGCAGCTGCCGCGTGCCGACGTGCCGAACCCGATCGCACCCGGAGTGTTCAAGTTCCGCACTGCGATCGAGTACTCGGTGACGAACAACTACGCGATTCTCGACATCGCGTCGAAGCGGCACGAGGATTTCCTGTTCAACATGTACCGGATGGCCAGGAACGCGATCGACACCGGCAACTCCGATCACTGGACGATCCATCCCAAACGGATTGAGGCGGCGCGCGAGGCGATCGAAGCGCAGGCGGCCGGGGCCAGCCGGGGTGGCGAGAACATCGGGCCGCGCGCGGCGCTGGGCGGCCGCGGCGGCGGCGGCCGCGGCGCCGGCGCGCCGGTCGCGATCTACACCAGCGTGCTGCACGACCCGAAGATGCGCGACCCGCGCGGCTTCATCGTGCCGTCCGATCAGCCCGACTTCCCGACCGCGACGAAGTTCGTCAACACGCTCATCAAGGGCGGCGTGGTCGTCCACCGTGCGACTGCGTCGTTCACCGCGGCAGGGAAGCAGTATCCCGCCGGATCGTTCGTCGTGAAGGCGGCGCAACCGTTCCGCGCCCACGTGATGGACATGTTCGAGCCGCAGGATCATCCCGACGACATCCCCTATCCGGGGGGCGCCCCGCGTCCGCCGTATGACGTGACCGGCTACAACATCGCCTACTCGATGGGCATCAAGTTCGATCGCATTCTCGATGGCTTCGACGGTCCGTTCGAGAAACTCCCCGACGTCGTGTCGCCGGCGGTCAAGGTGACCGCTGCCCCGAGAGGCGGCACGTATCTGATCGACGCGCACGCCAACGATGCATTCGTCGCCGTCAATCGTCTGCTGAAAGCAAGGCAGGCCGTCGCGCGCGCCTCCGCGCCATTCACGACCGGCGGCAAATCGTATCCGGCGGGCACGTTCCTGATGCCGGCCACCGCCGAGTCGACGCCGATCGTCGAAAAGGTGGCCGCGGAGAAGGGGCTGACGGTTGAGAGTGTCCAGGCCGTGTCGACCGGCGACCATCCGCCGGTGCCGCTCAAACCGGTGCGCATGGGTCTGTGGGATCAGTACGGCGGGTCGATGCCCTCGGGGTGGACGCGCTGGCTCCTCGAGCAGTTCGAATTCCCGTTCGAGGTCGTCTATCCGGAGACGCTCGACGCCGGCAACCTGAATGCCAGGTTCGACGTGCTCGTATTCGTGGACGGCGCCATCCCGATGCGTGACGCACAGGCACAGGGCGGCGGCGGATTCGGCGGTCAGCCGCCCGCCGAGAGCATTCCCGCGGAATACCGGCCGCACCTTGGACGCGTGACCGTCGCGAAGACAGTTCCGGAGTTGAAGAAGTTCGTCGAGAACGGCGGCACTATTCTCGCCATCGGCTCGTCCACCGCGCTTGGCTACCACCTCGGACTGCCGATCCGGAATGCCCTCGTCGAGGTGGTGAATGGCGTCGAGCGCCCGCTGCCGCGCGAGAAATACTACGTGCCGGGCTCGATTCTCGAAGCGCGCGTCGACAACACGGACCCGCTCGCGTACGGAATGGACACGACGGCGATGGTCTTCTGCGACGAGAGCCCGGCGTTCCGGTTGCAGCCGGAGGCGTCCCTCAAGGGCGTGAAGCCGGTCGCGTGGTACGACAGCGCGTCGCCGCTGCGCAGTGGTTGGGCGTGGGGGCAGCAGTATCTCGATCAGGCAGTGTCAATCGTCGAGGCGCCGGTCGGAAAGGGGCACCTCGTCCTGTTCGGCAACGAAGTGAACTGGCGCGCACAGCCGCACGGCACGTTCAAGTTGCTGTTCAACGGAATCTATTACGGCAGCGCGGCGCTCGCGCCTGCCGCCACCCGGACCACCGACCGTCAGCAGTAGGATCGGCTACACGTTCTTGCCAGCGTGCGCGGCCAGTGTGCGGCCGCGCACGTGTGCGCGCACACCGCGCACTCCCTGTGAGTTTTTCCAGTCGGAACCGGTTGCATTTGCAAATGGTCGAGTCGGCCCCGCGTTTGCTAGACACGAGCCCATGGGCGTCGCGGGTTTGAGCGTCGAGCGACTCTGGTCGATGGAAGACGGCACGATGTGCCTGCTCGTCGAACGCGCCGATGCACCGCGGTTCGACGTGTGCGTCGTGCGCGGCGAAGAGGTCATCCGCCAGAATCGGCTGTATGCCCGAGGAAGCGCTCAGATGTTGGCCGAAACCTGGCGCGCCACGCTCATCACGATCCGCGCGGAGCGAGCCGAGCAGCTTGCCATCGACGCCATCCACATGGCTCGCGCCTAGTCTGTCGGCACGCAGATGGCCTCGCAGCACGGAACCTCACACACCCAACCCGGCGATCAGTCGCGGGACTGCAGACGCAAGGCGGTGTGGCAAGGTCACGTCGCACAGCACGATCGGCGCTGCGGCCTGGATCGCTAGGATCGGCCCAGTCACGGCTCCGGAACGAGCTCCGGGGACGGGATGAAGTTGTACAAATGCCTGCCGACGATTTCCTGGATCACGACGTCCGGCCGCTCGCGCCTGATCACCTCCGCGTCGAAGTCGTTCTGCCACAGATACACCGCGCGACTGAAGTGCTCGGATAGAAACGGAACGAGCCGAGAGACGAACGAGTCGCGGAACACCACGGCGCGCGGCAGCGACGCGTCGTCGATCTCCGTGATCAGCCTGCCTTCCTCGGCCATCGGCGCCGCGCCAGCCGGCTCGACGACACGCGCGCGGCGCGGATGGCGTGGCACCAGCGCGAGATCGGTTTCGGAGAGCACCCGTTTCAATCCCATCATGCCGGCCAGATCCATCGCGCCGACGCGCCGTTCGGTGGGCTCGAAGTCGTCGCGGGTCCACGCCGGCGGCGTCTTCGGGACGCGTGCGCGCACGGCGCCGATGATTTGCTGATATGCGACCAGCGCGCCGCGATCGTTCCAGTGGCTATCGGTCTTCTGGTAGATGCGCTCGCGCCCTTTGGCTTCGAACAGCCAGCCGCGCAGGTCGACGGCGAGGCCAGTGTCCTGCAGCGTCGTGAACAGTTGATCAGTACGTGCGACATCGGTGACGCGCGTCAGCGTGTCCGGCATCTGCTCGTCATAAATCACGTGCTTGTCGGGCGCGATCGTGAACACGTACCCAATGCCGCGTGCGTGCAGCCACGCGCTCGCGCGTCGGATGGCCGCGCGCCAGTTGGCGAGCGCCACCGGCGTCAGCGGCTCGACGTTGGCGTAGTCCTCGATCGCCTTGTCGTCGGCATAGAAGAACCACCCGTTGCGGCCCTTGACCACCGCCGTCGACGGCGAGACGCCGAGCAGGAACAGACGGCTCGCCGCGCTCCATCGAACGAGCGCGCTGCGGAAGCCGAAGTGATCCTCGAACCATGCGCTCAACTGCGGACCGTACGCGGCGACAGCGCTCCAGGTCGGCGCGATCCGCGGAAAAGCGGCGAGCTCGCGATTCTCGGCGCCGGGGTCGGCGCCGTCGCGACCGGCGAGATTCGCGGCGAGCGGCAGCGAGATCACGACGATGAACAGCAGCGCCAGCAAGCGGTTGTCGTGCACCCGATGGGAGACGTCCGGTGCAGGCATCAGAAGCGGAAATAGATGAACGGGTTGTAGCTGCGCGCGGCGAGCTGGAGAATCGAGGCGACGAGCAGCGCGGTCAACAGCGCGGTATTGACCAGCGGCACACCCCAGGTCAGCCCCGATCGATCCTGGCGCGCGACGCGCTCCGCCAGCGCCGGCACCCACGGCGTCGATCCAATTGCCCCCGCGACGAGCGCCAGCCACAACTCCGGCGTGAGATACCAGCCGACGCTGTACGGCGTCGGCGCCGCCGGCGTGACGCCGGCCAGCGCCTCGAGAAAGGACACCGCGCCGCCGAGCGTCTCGGCGCGGAAGAAAACCCAGCCGACCATCACGACCGCCATCGTGTACACGTGCGGCCAGATCGGCCACGAGAGAACTGGAATGGCCGATGGCTCACGGCTGATCGCTGCCGGATGGCTGATCGCGGACTCCGGGTGCGCCGATTGACGCCGGCCCGTCGCGACCCGCTCGACGACGAGAAAGACGCCGTGCCACAAGCCCCAGATCACGAAGTTCCAGCTCGCGCCGTGCCACAGTCCGCACAGGAAGAACACCGTCACCAGGTTGCGGTATTGGCGGCCGG
>DATFXR010000369.1:0-13618 GCA_035315685.1 Vicinamibacterales bacterium
GAAGTGCTGACGATGCGCGGCCTCGTTCGCTACGTCGTGTTCTTCGTGATGAAGCTCAAGACCCGCAGCGGCGCGATTGCCGGGATTACGCATCAACCGGACGAGGCCTGGATGACGCAGATCGCGCGGAACGTCACCGCCGTGGGCGACGGCTGCCTGCACGGCATGCAGTACGTCATCCTCGATCGCGACCCGCTGTACACAGCGGGCTTCCGGCGGCTGCTGCGCGATAGTGGCGTCACGCCGCTGGTCCTGCCTGCCTGGAGTCCAAACTTGAACGCGTTCGCCGAGCGGTTTGTCGAGTCAGTCAAGTCCGAGTGCTTGGACCGACTGGTGCTGCTCGGCGAAGAGCATCTCAGGATCGCCGTGCGCGAATTCGCTTATCACTACCATGAAGAGAGGCCACAGCAAGGTCTCGGCAATGAGCTCATCACGCCACCGCCGACCGTGGCCGGCACAGGGCCGATGAAGTGTCGTGAGCGCCTCGGTGGCCTGCTCACGTTCTACTATCGAGAGGCCGCGTAAGCCGCAGATCGAATTTCTGCACACCACGGGACCGAATTATTGCGGACGGCGGATCACTGCGGCCCTCGAATCTCGCAAATGCTGAGGTTGTACCTGTCGTCGCTCGGCGCCGTATCCCCGATCGTCACCGTCGTGCCGACGGCGGCGACGGCCGTCGTGGTCCGCTGGACCCAGTACGTATCGCCGACGACGCTCGCCAGGTACTGATGGACCATCGTCTGGCCGGCATCGAGCGTCCGGGTGATCGCCCCGTCCCAATCGGTGCCCACGCCCAGCACGATGGAATTGTTCCGCGTCGTCACGAGCGTCGCGCTCGGTGCGCCCGCGCTCGAGTTGCCGGATGCCGTCGCGCCAATCGCGCCCGACCCATTCGTCCCCGACGTATCAACGTTCGTGAAGCTGACAACCGTCATCGATGCTACGACCGCCTGCGACAGCGTCGCGGTCACGGTCACGTTTGCGAGCGCAGTCGGCGCGAACGCTCGCCATATTTCAGCCGAACCGCTCTGTACATTCGTGCGCTGCACGAGCACCCAGGTAAGTCCCGCGCCGGCGACGTTCTTGACGGTCGTGTTCGGTCCGGAACGCCAATCGGTCGAGATGAACGCGAGCAGCAGTTCGTTGCCCGATGTCGTGGAGAACGTACCGGTGGCAAGCGTGCTGCTCCTGCTGGACCGGTCGATCCATTTGACGGCGTCGATCGCCGGCGGTACCGAGACCACGTTTGACACCGTGACGGTCACGGCGGGCGCTGTGGCCTGGTTGCCGGCTGAGTCGCGGGCTCGGGCCGCGAGTGTGTGCGTGCCGTTGGCCGTCGTTGTCGAGTTCCAGTTCAAGGTGTACGGCGAAGCAACGACCTCCGCGCCGAGCGGCGCGCTATCGAGCAGGAACTGTACTCCGACGACCCCGACGTTGTCGGACGCCTTGGCTGAGATCGTGACATTGGTCCCCGAGGCGGTCGCGCCGTTCGCCGGCGCCGTCATCGAGATCGTAGGCGGCGTACTGTCGACATTGCCGACAATGACGGTCACCGCCGCAGCCGTCGTTTTGTTGCCGGCGGCATCGCGCGCGATGGCCGATAGCGCGTGGCTGCCGTTCGGCGTCGTCGTCGTGTCCCATGTGATTGTGTACGGGCTCGCCGTGACTTCCGAGCCGAAATTGGCACTGTCGAGCGTGAACTGTACGCCGGCGACGCCGACGTTGTCGGTTGCCGCAGCGGTCACGGCCGTCGTGCCGGACACGGCAGTGCCGTCGACCGGCGCCGTGATGGATACCGCCGGCGGCGCCGTGTCGTTAGTGACCGTCACCGTCACGACGGCTGACGTGGCGGTGTTGTTCGACGAATCTCGTGCGACGGCAGTCAGGTTGTGCGGTCCATTGGCCACGCCGACCGTGTTCCAAGCGATCGAATAGGGACTCGTCGTCTGCTCTGCACCGACGTTGACGTTATCGAGCTTGAACTGCACCCCGGCGACGCTCACGTTATCCGACGCCGAGGCCGTCACCGAAACGGTGCCGGAAACGCTGGCGCCATCGGACGGCGCCGTCACGGCGACTGTCGGTGGGGTCATGTCGGGCAGGATGTTGCCGAACGCGGCCGTAAAGACGTCGTATGAGGTGGTGCCCTCGGTCCACGTCAGTCCGATCTGGTTGGCGGCGACGGCGGACCAACCGGCAATGAACTGGCGCGAATGGCTGCCGCTATCGGTCCCCGGAACCGCGGCCCAGGCGCTCCACCCGGTCCCGTTGTACTGCGTGGAGAGGATTGCGTTGGCCGCGTCCGTATTGATGACGAACAGCCACACGTTGAGGCCGTCGGTCGCGCCGAACAATCCCGCGCCGGACTTGAACGCCTGCCCGTTGCCGAAGGGCGGCGGCGCAGCCATCGACGTCCACGTGTTCCCGCCGCCGTTATAAGAGGCGGCGTCGACGCCCGTGCCCGCAGCATTCCGGCGGAAGACGTAAACCGTCGTCGCATCGACCGAGACGAGCGCCCAGTCGTTTTGGTCGATCGTCGCAGCGGTCGCGAAGACGTTCCCATCGCCCGGGGCCTGGCTGCCCACGGGGACCGCCGGCCAGGAGCCGTCGCCGTTTGATTTCTTGTAGCCCAGGTTGGTGAGGTTCGGTTCGCTCACGCTTCCGGGCGGGACGCACCCATACCCGCACGAGGCGCCGCCGCCGTTGTCGTACACCGCCAGCATGGCATCGCCAGCGAGCGGCGCGAACGCGAGCGCGTTGCTCTCACGGATCATGCTGTTGTCGATCACCGATACGGCGGAGAATCCGGTCGTCCACGTGCTCCCGGTGTCGGCGTTCGTCGACTTTCTGGCGTTCGCGTCGACTTCCTGTTGAAGGAGCGGTCCGGCCGAGTGCACGTATTTGCTCCCTGAGATGCCGACCGCGACACCGCGAGGAAGCGTCCATATGGCGGCCGGCTCGTCGTGGTAATTCCATGCACCCCATGTGATGCCGGTCGCGGTGACGGTCGCGCGCACATGCGCGACCAGACCGTCCTGGCCGTCGTAGGCCATCGCGATTTCCGCATGCACAACGTCGACGGGATTGTTGTTGATGTACGCGACGCCGAGAGCGCGACCGCCGCCCATGAAGCAGTTCGGACACCCTTGCGACACGGCGGTCGACGCGCCGGGACTGTCCGCGGCCGCGGTCCACGTGGACGTGGCGAGGTTCGGTCCTGACGAATGGAACGCCTTCACCACATGGTTGGTACCGCCTTGTGAGTCGGCGGCCGAGCTGAGCGTGAAGAGCCACCACACGCCGGCGTTCGCCGCAAACACCAGATGCGACTGGGCCGAATGGCCCGTCGCGTCTGCGAACGCTCCGGCAATCTGCGCGCCTACGCGGGCCGGCGGGGACATAGCGGCCGAGACCGTGAACGCCACGCTGTTGCTCGACACGCCGTTCACGATGACAACGACCGGTCCAGTCGTCGCAGTGGAGGGGACCGGCACCGTGATGCTCGTGTCGCTCCAGCTCGATGGCGACGCCGCAAGGCCGTTGAAGGTCACCGTGCTAGTGCCCTGGGCGCTCCCGAAATTCGCGCCGCCGATGGTCACAGCGGTGCCGGCGGGCCCCGAATTCGGCGTCAGCGTCGTGACCGTCGGCGCGCTCACCGTGAAGGTGACGCCGTTGCTCGCGGCTCCAAGCACGGTGACCACGACCGGACCGCTGGCCGCGCCCGCAGGCACCTTCGCCGTGATGGTCGTATCGGTCCAGTTCGTTGTGCTTGCGATCGTCCCGTTGAACTGGACGCTGCTCGTGCCCTGCGTCGCGCGAAAGTTGAGCCCGGAGATCGTGACGGACGTTCCGGCCATGCCGGACGCCGGCGATAGCGCGCTGATAGTCGGCGCCGGCGCGATCGTCATCGACAGCTGCCGCTGAGCGACCATGCCGGGCGTCGTGTGGTCCACGGCCTGAACCGTGAACGTCGCGGCCCCGGCAGCTGACGGCGTACCTGAAATGACGCCGGTCGCCGAGGCAAGCGACACACCGGCCGGCAGGCTCCCGGCCGCCAGGCTCCACGTATACGGCTTGTTGCCGCCGGCTGCGGCCAGCGTCTGCGAATATGGAGCGCCGACCGCGCCGTCCGGCAGGCTGGCGGTGGTAATGGAAAGCGGGGTCAGGGGATCCTTGAGGATGGTGAAGTAGTCACGGACCGTGCTGGTGTTGTCGACGAAATGTGCGTCGAGGCGGCCGTCATTGACGTCCAGGACGAGCGATCCGAGGACGTTCAGCGAGACGAACATCGCCGGATAATTGAGCGGGCCGCCGCCATTGAAGCCCGAGCTGCCGGCGACCGTGTACACCGCGCCCGCGTGCGGCGACGGAATCACGTTGGGCTTGCGATAGGCGCCCGTGCCGTCCTCGCGACCGCTGCCGCCGTCGACTTTCATGCTGTTGGTAAATGTGCTCGACGTTCCGTAGTGACCGTCGATGAGGAACGAACGCTCGTACGAATGGCTGTGCCCAGACAAGACCAGGTCCACACCTGCCGCTTCGAGAAGCGGATTGGCATTCTGGCGCATCATCGTGAGCTCGTAGTCGACATCGGAATCGTGCGATCCCTTGCTGTAGGGCGGATGGTGCCAGTACGCAATGATCCATCGCTGCGAGGTCGAAGCGAGATCGTTCTGCAGCCAGGTCATCATCGGGCTGCCCGCGGTGAGATCGACGTCGAAGGAATCGAGGCAGATGAAATGAATATTGCCGTAATCGAACGAGTAGTACGCCTCCGTTCCCGACGCGAGGCCCCCAGCCTGGGCGTTCTTCGGCAGGGTGAAGATGTCGTAGTACGGCCCCGTGCCGAGAGACGTATTGGCAATGTCATGGTTGCCGATGGTCGGCCAGAGCACTGATTGGCGCAGCGTCGCGGGGAACATGTCGAAGACCGCGGCCTGGTACTCCGCGTCGGTCCCGCCGTTGTAGGCGTTGTCGCCGAGCATCAGCCACAGATTGGTCGGTGTCGAGCCGTTGAAGGCGTAAAACGCATCCCGCACCGATGCGGCGTTGGCATCGGACGTGCCGGAGTCGCCCAGCACCCACACGCGCGTCTGAATCGGAGTGCCTGGTGCCGGCGATGTCAGGAAGAAATGATTCGAATCTCCCCCCTCGAGACGCACGCTGCTCGATCCGACGGCGTAGAAGTACTTCGTGTTCGGCACCAGACTCGTCAACGCGACCTCGTGCTCCGTGGTGGCCGTCGGTATCGTCGCCGACCAGATGAGATTGGCGGGGTCGGGGCCATAGACGACCTGGCTGTCGGTGGCCGTGGCCGTCCGCCAGCGAACGACGATGCTCGAGGGTGTGCCGAGCTGCAGATACGGACCGCGCGTGATTGTGCTCGATTGCGCGTCCAGTTTCGCCGACGTCCATTTCCGAAGGTGATGCCCGACTCCGCCCGAGCGCAGAAGCGTGCCGGCCAGAGCGGCGGCGAGCACCACGGCGACGATGATGCGAGCGCGTCTCATACACCAAACTCCTCGTGCGATTAGCGCTGCGATCGGAGGGGCGGGTGGTCGAGTCTCGCAACATCGGCGCGCACTCGTTCGATGAGCGCGGACGAGGCGGCGTTCTGACGAATCCAGGGCGGCAGGGCGCGTGCCGCGGCCAATGCCGCCTCGTAGGCCCGACGCGCATCATCGAGCCGACCCGCGGCCTCGAGGATTTCGCCGCGCCGGGCCAGCCAGTTTTCCTTGCGCGCCGTCTGTGCCGACAGCACGTCGATGCGATTCAGGGCCGAGTCGTAGCGGCTCATCTGCAACTCGAATTTGATCGCTTCGAGCTCGAGCGTCACGATCGGTCCTAGCCGGCGAATGCCGTCGTCGAGGCCGCGGACGGCCTCCTCGGCTCCCGAAGTCCCCAATAGTGCAATCGCCCGCGCTCGCTCGATGTAAAAATCGGGGACGGGCTTCTGCTGCAGCGCCTGCGTGAAGTCCGCTGCCGCTTCGCGGATCTGTCCAAGTCGGACCCGCGCGCGTCCTCGGAGGATCGCCGCGTCGATCCGTTGCGGCTGGCGCGACAGCACGCGGGTGGTGGCCTCGACGGCGCCGCCGGTGTTGCCCGTGTCGAGGCAGACGCGCGCGCGCACCAGCTCCGCATCGACGTTCGTCGACCCGAGTTGGCGGACGCGATTGAGGTCGCCGAGCGCCTTCTCGTAGTCGCGCACGATCCGGTACAGCTCGGCGCGCCTCGTCAGGAGATCGGCATTCGCGGGATCGCGGATGATCTGCGCGGTGAGTCGGGCGATTTGCTCGTCGAGTTCCGAGTGTGCGACCAGAGCGCCGGATCCGAGGAGCGTCGCGCCGGAAATGATCAGCAGCGCGCACAAACGTCGGACCATCGGCGAACCTCCTGCGCGGCGTGAACACGGCGTCGACGCGGTCGGCTGAACGGCTGTCGGGAACCAGCTCGTGAGAGGCGCCGCGAGAATAGCTCACCGACGCGGCATGTGGAAGAGAAAAGTCGCCCGTTACGGTGCTTTTACTCCGCAGCTTCCGCACACTAACCGCACTTGTCCCCGGTGTGGCAGACAAGGTTCTGCCTCGAGACAGAAGCGTCTGCCACGGCGGCGCCAGTCGGTTGACTGTCCTTGCCGAAACCGGTTGCTGCGCGGTTCGCGCGCGCGCATAATTCGCGTCAACCCTTCAGCCGATGACCGACCTGTTCATCCGCACGATGGCGCAAGCTGTGGACGCCGTCTTGCCGCTCGCTGTCGGGTTACTCGCGTGCCGGGTGGCGGCGCGACGTCGAACCACGCGCGCCGTCGCCCTCGCCGCGCTGGCCGCCGTTCCTGTCAGCTTCGTCGTCGTTTTCCTCGGCGAGCGCAGTGGCGTGCCGGCGCGTTGGCAGGCGGCCGTCGCCCTCGGTGCCGTTGCCGGGATGCTGGTACTGGTGCGTCTAATCTGGCCGGCCGACCCGTGCGATCCGATCCGTGAATCAAGCGGCCGCGCGATGGCGGCCGCTGTCGCTGCGCTCGTCATCGTCGCCAGGCCGGGCCAGCCGCTCGCGGCTTCCATCGTCGCAGCGGCGCAGCTCCGGTCGCTCGACGCGATGCTCGCAATTGCCGCCGGCGTGGTGTCGGCCGTCGCAATATGCATTCTCTCGACGACGGTGCTCACCAGACTGTCGCCCGACGTCTTCGCCGCCGCCGGCCGGTGGCTCGCAGTCGTTTTCGTCGCACAGAGTGTGGTCTTCGCCGTTCACCTGTGTGCAGAAGCCGGTATGGTCCCGTGGAGCGAGGCGGTGCACAGCGCTACCGAGCCGTACGGGCCGGAAGGTGCCTACGGCCGCGGCTTCAGCTTTTTGGCGGCGGCTCTGCCAATCGTCGGCGCAACGGCCAGCGCTCGCCGACCGGAGGCGCGCAGGCGCTACGCCTGGCTCACGTTCGGCGCTGGCATCATTGTCGTCGCGGCGGCGATCGTCCACTCGGTCGGCTTCTTAAGGGGGACGACATCCGCGCTCCCGGGCGGACCGCTGGTCGGCGACGGCCCGACCGCGTCGGCATCGTCGCCGCGCGTTCTCTTCCGGCGGACGGCGCCCGGTTCCGACGACGGCCGGCTCACGCTGGCGGCGCTGGCGCAGTCGGGCATCGGCGCGCCGACGCTGCTCGAGCTCACGTGCGAGCGCGTGTCCTACAACGCCGGACGCGGTATCTGCCTGCATGCCGATCGCGGTGTTTTCAACACGTACACGGCGCTGCTCTTCGATCGCGACTTCCGCGTGAACCGGACGATCAAGCTTGCGGGGCGTCCGAGCCGTACGCGCATCTCGGCCGATGGACGTGCGGGCGCGATCACGGTGTTCGTCACCGGCCACGGCTACGCCGTGTCGTTCTCGACCAGGACGACGATTGTCGACATGACATCGGGTGACGAGATTGGCGACCTCGAGCAGTTCTCGACGTGGCGCGACGGCGAACGTTTCCAGCAGCGTGATTTCAACTTCTGGGGCGTAACGTTCGCACGTGACGGCAACATGTTTTACGCGTCGCTGCGCACGGGCGGAGCCACATACCTTGTGCGCGGAGATCTGGGACTGCGAAAACTCACGCTCGTGCGTGACAACGTCGAGTGTCCTTCGCTGTCACCCGACAATCGCTGGATCGCATTCAAGAAGCGCGTGCAAACCGACAAGGGGACGAGCTGGCGCCTGCACGTGCTCGATGTCGCCACACTCCGCGACAGGGCGATTACCGCAGAAGCGCGGTATATCGACGATCAAGTCGAATGGCTCGATGACCGCAACGTTTTATACGGCGTGCCGCGGCGCGGCAGCGCGATCAGCGACGTCTGGGTGGCGCCGATCGATGGGCCCGATTCCGGTCGGGTCTTTTTGTCTGAGGCCGAATCACCGGCCGTCATCCGTTGAGAGATCGTGACGGCCCGCCCGTCGCTCCAGCGGAGGTGGCGGAGCCAGAATTGCTTGTACTCCGCAAATACTCGCGACGGGGTTCGGGCGGCCTCACGCCGCGACCCGTTCAAGAAGGTACTCGTGATGAGGGCCGCCAAGCTGTCTCCACAGACATTCTGCAACTTCAGTGGCGAGTTCTCGTGGCCTCGGCGGACTGTCTGACCTCGGCGGACGGACCCGCAATTTTCGAGGAGTTGAGCGATGTGCGCCAACGGCCGATGATTATCCCCATGACGGCGGGACGCCATCAGCGGCGCTACGACCACCGGCTTCGAGATCTCGTCCAACGCACCGGCGACCTGACCATAGCCACCACCCTCGGGGTCCCGCGCTCGACGGCGCGTGGCTGGCTCGCCGCGGCGCCGACGGTCGTGCTCAGCGTGGACGTCGCAGACCTCATCGAGCCAGAACTCCGGCGAGAGATCCTGAAGCTGCGACAACGCGTTGAGAAACTCGCAGCGCTGCTCCGGTTGAAGCAGCGGATCCTGCGTGCCGTGGATCGGGCTGGCGAGTGTATCCCGTTGCGCGCGGTGCTGCGATTCCTACATCTGTCCCCGAATCGGTTTCAGACGTGGCGTCGACGGCAGACGGCGTGCGCGCTCGACGATCGGTCGTCCTGTCCTCGGACGGCACCGCATCGACTGGCGCGCGCCGAAGTCGACGCGATCCGGGACATCGTCACCGCTCTCGAGTACCGTCACATCCCGACCGGCACGCTCGCGGTCCTGGCGCAGCGGCTCGACAAGGTCTGGGCGTCCCTTCAACCTGGTACAACTTGGTCCGGAAGTTCGGCTGGCGCCGTCCGAGGCTTCGCGTCCACCCGGCAAAGCCGAAAATCGGCCTTCGAACGACGCGAGCCAACGAAATGTGGCAGATCGACACCACGGTCATCCGTCTGCTCGACGGAACCCGTGCTTACCTACACGCGGTGATTGACAACTTCTCGTGACGGATCTTGGCGTGGCGCGTCGCTGACACCTTTGCGCTGGTGAACAGCGTGGCAGTGATTCTCGAAGCTGGACGCGGCGCGACGCCGTCAGACACGCCACCAGTCGTGTTGGCCGACGCCGGCATCGAAAACGTGAATGCCCACATCGACGAGTTGATCACGACGGGCGTGCTGCGCCCGGTGTTGACATTCACGGAACTGAGGTTTTCGAACTCGATGATCGAGGCGTGGTGGCGTGCGCTCAAATATCAGTGGCTATTCCTCCACTCGTTCGACAGCGTTGCCACCGTTAGGCGGTTGGTCGAGTTCTACGTCCAGGAACACAGCCGGGTGCTGCCTCATTCGGCGTTTCGCGGACAGACGCCCGACGAGATGTACTTCGGGACTGGGGATGCGGTTCCGGCAGATCTCGCGACGCGCGCGGCCAACGCCCGACGGGCCCGCGTGAAGGCGAACCGATCGGCGGCGTGCGGAACGTGCCCATCGACCGAGGCGGCGGCATGATCACCGACGGTTGATCACCGCGAGCTGCGGGCCCGTGCGCGTACAGATGACTGCGCGGCATACGCGGATCGCTGAATAGACGGGCAGAACCATGTCTGAATCGGTCAGCGCTTCCTATCGCAGAGTCTTGCGCATGAATGACGAGAACTCGCGCGCGAAAGTATTGAATGTCCCTGGAGATAGCACGGCGGGCTTCATCACGAGTATCGGCTTGAGGCGGCGGCGTGGGCGGGCGCTATCAATAATATTTGCGGAGCACAGGGGCGAGGCTTACGCAGCGAACTCACGATCAATAATCCGACCGACTTCGGTTTTTGCAAGGCGCTCGATCAACGGCGGGCTTTGCACGCGCTCGGCGATGCGGTGAACCGGAGATCGGCAAAACCACGCGCGGAACGAGTCCGCCAATCGCGACGGCATTCGCACACCCCTCAACGACCGGTCCACCGGGTGAGTTCAAGAGGCGGTGCTGCCCTTTGAGCAAATGGAATAACACATCTCGGTTCCTTCGGTTCATCCGGCCAGGGTTCTTGCGTTGTTCTTATTCGATTGCGGTCGAGGATCTGGATCGTTCCGGTCGTACTTGTGACGCAATCGTAGGCGGGGTCGTTATGTTTCGTGACCGTTCGGGTAATCGTGAACCTGACATGATCAAGTTGATCGTATCGCCCCGTGAGCGAATGGATCACGTTGCCGTTGTCGCACGACCCGAGCACTTCACTCCCGTCGTCCTTTTCGAACCGCAGACCATCGCCGCAGGCCGTAAGGTCTGGGGCACGCCACGTACCAACCAGACTCACACCCGGCGTGGGACTCGTGCGACTGCTTGCCGGTGACGTCTGCTGCGGCAGCGCCGCGGGTTTCTCGTCCGGCGCGGGTGCCTGCGCAAGAACAGCAGGCGCGGCGGTAGCGGGGTCGGGATGCCGCGTCCATAGATAAATCGTCGACGCGAGCGCGAGCAAGACGATGGCTGCCCCAATCGCCATCGGAGGTGAGCGCACCACAGCCAAACGGCCTGAGGGAACGGAGGCATCGGACGAGGAGCCCTCGATCGAAACGTAGCGGCTGAGCGCCTTTGTCAACTGTGCGACGTCCGACTCCCAGCGCGCGTGCGTCAATTCGACGGCGTTGCGAAAGACCAGCTCCTTCAGATCCTCCGGGAGTTCGCCGGGGGACGGCAGCGTCGCTCCCTGGATGAGGACTGGGATGACCGGAATTTCGCGCCTCAGCGCGGCGGCGATTTCGATGCGGACGAAGTCGTGCGGATCGTCGATCCGACGGGAATTCGCCGGACCCGAGGCGCTGATCCAATTCTTGCCGATGACGGCGAGCAGCACGGCGCACGATGCCACTTGCTCGTCGATGACTCTGCGGAAGTCACGGCCGGGCTCGATGGTGGTGACGTCCATGTAGACGGCGCCGCGACCAAAGGTGCGGGCGAGATCGTCGGACAAACGACCCGCCTGCCCTTCTCCATCAGCGCGTCGATAGTTGATGAAAATTGCGCCCATGCGTCTCCGTGCCTCGATTGGCTTCCGATCCGCCAAATCCTACACCCTGGCGCGCCGGCCGTGTGCGAGCCGTTCCGCAGGCAACCTGACGCGCTGGAACGGGCGGCGGACCTCGATCTGGTCTTTCCGCTTGAAACTCTTCTGACCGGCCCACGCCTCCAGCAAGGTAACCGTCGACGGTTAAGTGCTCCGCAAACAACAGCCGGCGGCCTCGCGCCGGCGCGACGACGTCTTCGAAGAAGGGCCGCGCGGTATCCCCCTCCAGCAGGCGATCCCGATTCTTCGTGAAGGTCGTCGGCGCCCAAACGGCCTCGTCCATCCCCAGCCCGGCGAACCACCGAAAGCAGGTTGTGCTGCAGCTGCTCGATCCGCATCCGCTCGGTGCGGACCGAATACAGCACCTGCAGCAAAGCGCGCGCGACGGGCGCGTGGATCCTGTGGAAAAATGCCAAGAACGCAGTTTCCCACAGACTCCAAACGCATCATCTCTTTCTTCAGGAGACGAAGACCCAAAGAACCGGAATCCACACACGTCAACCGTCCACTAAATCGGATCAGCGCCACGTCGCGGCGCTCTCTCGACGCAACAAGAGTTGGCTTCTCATTCGCCTTTGCCTGGCTCGTCGAGATCCTTCCACGGCCACCCGCACGTCCAGCAACGAGGAAACCCCTCCCACTCGCGAAGCGTGCCGTGTCCGCGCGGGCATGCTGTGGTCAGTGAGACTTCACCGCGACGCACCATAGCCTCCGCCGCCGTCCGGATCTCCGCCCGCCGCTTACTGCGCGCCGCAGCTTCACCAAGCGCTGCGATTCTCCTTTGGCTTCGCGCATCGTCGCGCCAGGCGGGATGTGCGTTCGCACCAGCCGTTCTGGCTGCGTATCGATCACGCAGCTCCACTACCAGCTGAGCAAACACCTCGAACATCGCGACGTTCGAGGCAACCTGCTTCTTGAGCAGGTCCAGCGTCCGCCCATCGACCTCCTTCCCTAATACGAGTTGCATAAGGTGTGTCTTCCCGTGCCTCAACCTCAACCCGCCTTTAAGGATGGCCTCCAACTGCTCGAAATCGTCCCTGTCAAAATAGAAAGCCGACGCTCCGACCTTGTGAACGGCTGAATCGAGTAGTTCTTCGTACCGGCGGAGGTTGTTAGCGCTGACGTCTGTGAACAGAACTTCACCCGCCACTTTCAGTTGAAAAAGGACTGTCCATGTTGAGCGCCAAGCCTCCCAGTCGGCCGCAGGTGGCTCATGGCGCAAGGGCGGCAGCCGCGGCTCTCCGACGGCCGGCGGCGGTGTGGCGACGTGCGTCAACGCGTCTCGAATGGTGCCGGCGAGGGTGGCCACTCCGGGTTCCCAATCGGGGAAAAGGTCCACCCATTGAAAATCGCGTAGTGTCAGACCGGCACCAATCTCGAACTCGGGCACCTCGCACGTTGCAAGTCGCACAGGAATGAACCAGGTTCGGTCTCCTGGCGTCTGCCGGAGGATCTCAATCGCGGTGTAGATCTCCTCGTACATGTAGGTTCGGTCGCGCGCGAAGACCTCCGGGGAGAAACATGCTAGAAACGAGGCGCCTTGCTGAATTGCCTGACGGATCTTGAGCTTCCATCTTTCCCCTGGACGAAGATCGCGGTCTGTCCACGTGTCGATACCCGCTCGATACAGATCGAGCGCGAGCTTATCGACCTTGTCGCCATCCGCTCGTACGTATGAGATAAACACGTGAGCCATCGGAGACCGGTCGAGTTTACGACATGCGCGGCGTTGGGCAGAAAGATGACCGAATCAACGCGAGTGTCTCGTTTCCATAGAAACGCGGATGGTCAACGGATCAGGGCCCGGCGGCGAAACTGCGCGGCGGAACTGACGGACCCCGTCCTGTGCGAAAACTCGGTTCAGGCCGAATCGCTCGATAATCGGCATATTCGAGACAATCTGCGGATGGCGGTCCTCTGGAGGTCGGCCAATTTGATCGCGCGCCATCTCGAATCCGGCGCAGCTTGCACCGCCGCAACATCTTGGGGCACGCTTCGCATCAATGGACTCGCTGTCGCCTCCGCTCGCGTTCGTCGTGCTGCTCTTCGCAGGTTGGGTCAACCGGCAGCAACAGGCCGTCATTGACGACCTGCTCGAAGAGAACCGGGTCCTGCGCACCGCGAACGGACCTCGGCGGCTCCGCCTCACCGACGACCAGCGGCG
>DATFXR010000370.1:0-6338 GCA_035315685.1 Vicinamibacterales bacterium
GTAGCCGATGCGCAGCACCTGCGCGACCGGCCCAATCAGGTCGATGCTGTCGTTCGGCACGTAGGCGACGACCGTGCTCGTGCCGAGCACGAACATCAGCGCGATCACCGGCGCCGCGATGAACACCGAGCGCGTCACCGAGCGCGCAGGTGCCCTGGTCTCGCCCGCCAGGATGGCCATGTACTCGAAGCCGCCCAGCGCGCCGAAACCCATTTTCCCGAGGATGTTCAGGTTGTAGAGCGACAGCTCCGGAAGATGAGTCCGCAACGGATGATACGCGTCGAGCGTGCCGGACAGGAGACCGATTGCCGGCAGCAGCACCACTGCGCCGAAGATCGTGATCATGAAAACGCCGCCGGTGTTGTGGACCCACTTGCCCACCGACAGGCCGATGGTGGACGTCAGGACCATCAGCGAGAGAATCACCGCCGACGAGATCGCCACGAACCAGCTGCTGCTCGTCATCCACGCGGCGTTCGGCCCGATCGCGTAGGAGAGATAGGTCGCGCACTGCAATCCCACCTCTGACGTGAACACGATCACGTACAGCCACAGGTTCCAGGCCAGCAGGAACCCCACCGTCTGATTGAACCCGAGCTTCGCCCACTGATAGAGTCCGCCTTCGAGCGGCATCAGGCGGTTCAGATAGATCACGACCGCGGCGGACGGGAGATAGAACAGCACGATCGCCAGCAGCCAGAAGACCACATGCGCCGGTCCCAGCTTCCCTGCCACGCCGATCCACGCGAGCCCGACGATGAACAGGATCTGCGTCAGCGCGAGATCGCCGACGCCCAGCTCTTTCTTGAGTGCCGCGCTGTGGCTTTCGACGCGCGCCTCCGCCTGCGCCAGCCCGTTCGACGCGGCCGCGGCTCGATCGGTGGTGGTCACCTGCCACCGTCGATGGACAGGACCTGGCCGGTGATCCAACCGGCATACGCCGACGCGAAGAACAGCACGCCGTAGGCGATGTCGTCGGGCGTGCCGAGACGCTTGAGCGCGATCCGATCGACCAGCGCGCGCTGTCCGTCCTCGCCGTACGAGGCCCACTGTTTTTCCGTCGTCGGGTTCGATCGCACGAATCCAGGCGCGATGTTGTTGACGGTGATCCCCCAGGGGCCCAGTTCGTGGGCCAGTTGCCGCGTGAGGCCGATCTGCGCGGCTTTCGCCGCCGCGTACGCCTGGATGCCGGTGAGGCTGATGGCCAGTCCTGCTCCGCTCGAAATGTTGACGATCCGTCCGCCGCGCGCCGCTTTCATGCAGGGCGCCACTGCCTGCGAGACATAAAACGCGCCCGTCACGTTGACGTCGAAGATCGCCTGCCACTCCTCCGGCGCAACCTGCTCGAGCGGGCGTCCGACCTGCCCGAGCACGCCTCCGGCGTTGTTCACCAGGATGTCCACGCGGCCGGTGGCCGCGGACGCTGAGGAGACGCACGCCTCGACAGCAGCGCGGTCGCGTACGTCGGCGACGACGGCATGGCAGGATCCGCGGGCGCTGCGGCACATCGCTTCGGTCTGCGCGACCTCCTCAGCGATGACATCGCACGCCCACACGTCTGCGCCGCGTTCGGCGAATGCCATGGCGATGGCGCGTCCGAATCCGTGCGCTGCGCCGGTGACGATCGCGCTCTTGCCGGTGAAGTCGAAGATCATCGAGTGGCGGCGGAGTAGATGTCGGACCTCAGAAGATGCCGCCACTGCGGCAGGCACGCAGAGAAAGAAAAAACGAGACTTCTGCGCTCTCCGCGTTCTCTGCGGTCGTTACCCCTCACGGAGACGCTCACCGTTCGCATCGTCGTCTGGCTCAGGACGGATTTCCCCACGAACCGGTCAGCAGCGCGCGGGTCTCGTCGACGGCGATCTGCCAGATCGCCAGCATCTCCTCGTCCGAGCGCTGATAGAGGCCGCCGAAGTTTCCGTCGCCGACGTAGTCACGCAGCGCGGCCGGATCGAGCATGCGCACTCTCGCGAGATCCACCATCGGGCGCTGTGCCGTCGGCATGATCACGCCGGGGAGCCTGGTCCACGGAAAGTTCTCCATCCATGAGCCGTGCGACGCCACCGGATCGATCGCCCGCACCTTGGCCCAGGTGCGCGGAGCGCTCCACCAGTTGTGGAAGAGCACGCGGCAGCCCGGATGGTTGACGGTCCACTCGAGTGCGAACTGCTCCACGGCGCCATTGCCGCCGTGCCCGTTGACGATGAGGATGCGCCGGAACCCGCTGTTGGCCATGCCGTCGAGGATGTCGCCGACCACGCGCAGGTGCGTGTCGAGGCGCAGCGAGATCGTTCCCGGAAAGGCGCGAAAGTAGGGAGTGACGCCGTACGGTACCACCGGAAACACCGGCACGCCGACGGGCTCGGCCGCTTCGGCCGCCACACGTTCCGGCAGAATGCAATCGACGGTAAGCCGCAAATGGCTGTGCTGTTCAGTGCTGCCGAGGGGCAACACGGCGCGGTCGTCGTCCCGCAGGTACTTTTCGACCTGCATCCAGTTCATGTCGCTGATGCGCACATCGCTCTCCAGTCGCCCGACAGGATAGATCGCATTCGCCCGCGCCGTGTGGCTGCGTGCGATGCGGCCGTGCGCCAGAGAGACACCGATGCGCGTCGCGCAACAGCGCCAGTGCCGCAGCGACGTCGAGCCGCGTCAGCGCGACGCGGCCTGACCGTCAGGCAGCTTCCTGAAGGCGGGCGCCGACGTCGTCCGTTATCCGATCCCAGATCGCCGGACCGATCGCGACCAGCGCGCGGATTTCGCTGTCGCACAACGGCACGCCCCAATCGGCGGCGAGGCGCAGGGTCTTCGCAGGGTTGTGGAGGAAGGCATCGCGGAGCTCCTCGTCTTCGATCAGGTGGTCGATGAAGATCTCCAGGCTCTGTTGCCGGCGGCGAGAAGGATCGTTTGCCATAGTCATCACCTTTCGCGTCCTCAAAATGGCAAACGGCGGGCCCGCGGTCGATCAGCTTGGGCCAGCGCGGTCATGCCCTATGAAATGAACAACTTAGAGCGATTCGGCCGCCCGGAGCTCCGACGGGAGGCGGGCGTGCGGCTGTCGATCGACCGCCGGGTTGCGCATTCATGTGCAACTTGTACGACTCCTGCGACGCACGCACGCGCCAAACAGGCGCGAAACGGATCGGACGGGTCCGGCACCATCCTTGCGAAGAGGAGCGAGCGGGAGCCGGCCATGAAGAACGAAGCACAGGGCGTTTCGGGACACAACCCCTTGAGAACCGTCGCAGTGATCGCGAGAGATCCGCAGCCGGCGGTGCTCGACACCGTACTCGAGGCCGGCGACTACGACGTCGTCTTCATGGAATCGATCGAGCGCGCGTACTCGATCATCAAGCGGGCGACACCGGATCTGGTGATCGTATGCCTCGGAATCGACGATCTCGACAGCTTTCAACTCCTGTCGATGCTGGCGCTCGACAGCGAGACCGCGCACATTCCGATCTGCACCTACGTCGCCACAGCACCGGCCGCCGAGTCCGACGCGACCAGCGTCCGATCCTTCCCTCACGCGTCGATGCGATCACTCGTCGCCACGATGAACTGACGTTCGCACGCTCGTAGCTGTCGCGTCGGCTGCTGCATTCCGGCCGCCGCTCGTCTCTTCACGACCACTCAAACTTCGCGCGACAACGCGACACGCGTCACGTTGCGGCCGGCTGCTGCTTTCTGGTTGACGCTCGGTTGAAGCCTTCGCGCTCCGTCACTCTGATCTCAACGCACACCGCGTCGACACTTTGCAGATTCCGCGACAGCCTGCACCAACGTGCGCACGCATCGCATCGATGCGCGAACATCATGCGCCTCACACCACCGGCCGCTAACTCGTTGACCCGTCGCTGAAACATCGCCGTCGCACACGCCCGGCATCGCGCGTGGCGCTGCCGTTGCTCTGTCGCCCGCGCGGAGGACAGCGACATGCAGCGACTGATGAGACAAGCGATGGCGACGTTCACGGTGGCGGTGCTGGCGTGCGTGGCATCCGTGTTCGCGTCGGATCGTGACGGCAAGACCACGCTCACCGGCATCGCCGTCGACGCGTCCGGCGGCGCGCTGCCTGGCGTGACGGTCACGTTGAAGGCCGGCGACGGATCGCCGAGTGAGGCGCAGGAACAGGTCACCGACGGCAGCGGCCGGTTCACGTTCGAAGACGTCGGGCCCGGGACCTACACCGTCGTGCTGACATTATCGGGCTTCGAAGACAAGAAGTTCGACACCGTCACGGTGCCATCGACCGAGGAACTGAAGGCGGTGATGCAGATCGCCGGCCTCACCGAGACCGTCGTCGTGCGGCCGGAGCCGGCGCAAGTCTCCATTCCGGTCGCGCCCATCGGCGCAGCCGTCATCGAGCAACGGGTCCTGGCTGACGTGCCGCTCGCCAGCGAGCGCTTCGAGGACGCGTTGCCGCTGCTGCCCGGCGTGGTCCGCGGGCCCGACGGTCTGCTGAACATGAACGGCGCACGCGCCGATCAGAGTGCGTTCTTCCTGAACGGCGTCAACATGACCGACCCGGTCACCGGCCACTTCGCGGTGCGGCTGCCGCTCGAAGCGATCGAATCGGCCAACGTCCAGGCCGGCGTGCACTCAGCCGCGTTCGGCAACGCGAGCGGCGGCGTCACCGACGTCGTCATCCGGTCCGGACAGGACGACGTCAACGTCCAGGTGCAGAACATGATGCCGCGGCTCCGCTTTGCCGAGGGCGCTGTTCGCGGAATCGATTCGTTCACGCCGCGCATCCGGATTTCCGGCCCGATCGAACGCGGCCGGATCTGGTTCTCGGAAGCGGTGAGCTACCGGTTCGTGCGATCGCGCATCAACGAGCTCCAGCCGCTCGACCAGAGTGAGCAGAAGGTCAACAGCTTCGACTCCGTGTCGCAGATCGACGCGGTCCTCAACACGTCGAATCATCTGACGGCAACGCTGGTCGCCTTCCCGAGCAACATCGACAACGCCGGCATCGACACGCTGCATCCCTACGACGCCACGCCTGACATGAAGCAGCGCGGATGGATCTCGGCGATCTCCGAGCGCGCGATCCTCAATGACTCGACCACGCTGGCCACGTCGTTCGCGGTCAAGGAATATGACATGAACGTCGCGCCGAAATACGACGCGTCCTCGTTCATGACCGTCGAGGGCGCGCGCGGCAACTATTTCAACCACTTCGATCGCAACAGCCGCCGCTACGACGGCAGCGCGACGCTCGCCATCGCGACGCCCGACGCGTGGGGCCAGCACCTGACCCAGGTCGGCGGCCAGTTCGCGCACACCCGCTACGACGGCATCGACGCGAGCGGGCCGGTCGTGATCACCCGGGCGAACGGCACCACGCTGCGCCGCATCGACTACCTCGGCAGCCCGAGCGTGGGCGCCAGCACCACCGAATTCGCCGGCTTCATCGAGGACGAGTGGGCGGCCACGTCGCAGCTGACGATTCACGGCGGCGCGCGGTACGCCTACGACCAGATTTCCGGCCAGCAGACCATCGCGCCGCGAGTCGACGGTTCCCTGCGCCTGTTCGCGAACGGCGGCACGGTCGTCAAGGCCGGCATCGGCCGCCTCTACGACAGGCTGCCGCTCAACTCGGCCGACTTCGCCGCGCAGCAGAGTCGGCGGATGACCGACTACGACGAACAGGGGAACACCACCGCGGTCGCCTTCATGTCGAACCGGATCGCCGACGACGGCCTCCGCAGCCCGGCGACCACGGCCTGGAACGTCGAAGTGGACCAGATGCTGTCGCGCAGCCTTCAGGCGCGCGTCGGCTATCGCCACCGCAGCGGCACCGATCAGCTCGTCGTCGATCCGCAGGCGGCCGACGGAGTGCTGACCTTGTCGAGCACTGGCCGTTCGCAGTCGCAGGAACTCGAAGCGACCTTGCGGCGCCAGTTCGGCAACGCCAGCCACATCACCGCGTCGTATGTCCACTCCAGCACGAAGGGCGATCTGAACGACTTCGTCTCGCTGTTCGGCGATCTCCGCGACCCGGTCGTCTACGGCAACGAATACGGCCGCCAGGGCTTCGATTCGCCGAACCGGTTCCTGGTGTGGGGGGTGATGAATCTCCCTCACGCGATCGCGGTTGCGCCGACGATGGAGTACCGCACCGGCTTCCCGTACACCGTGATCGACGAGCAGCAGAACGTCGTCGGAACGCGTAACCAGGCGCGGTTCCCGAACCTGTTCACGCTCGACCTCGCGGTCACCAAGGACGTGCAGCTCCCGCGCCTGAAGCGCGCCCGCATCGGCGTGCAGCTGTTCAACCTGACCAACCACTCCAATCCGCAGGACGTGCAGAACAACACCGCGAGCAGTGCCTT
>DATFXR010000371.1:0-3129 GCA_035315685.1 Vicinamibacterales bacterium
GTGCTTTCCGGTGTCGTCGGGTCGGCGCAGCAGTCGGCGGCGGCACCTGCGCCGAAGCCGGCGGCGGCCAAGCCATCGCCGGTCAGCTCGCATGCGCAGCCGACGCCGGCGGTCGACTACAACGCGACCGTGAAGCGGTACTGCGTCACGTGCCACAACGACACGCGGCGCACCGGCGGGCTGTCGCTCGCCAGCTTCGACGTCGCCAGGGCGGCGCAGAACGCAGAGGTCTCCGAGCGCGTCATCCGCAAGCTGCAGGCCGGCTTCATGCCGCCGCCCGGCGCATCGCGTCCAGACGCGCCGGTGACCGCTTCGCTGGTCTCCACGCTCGAACATCAGATCGACACGGCGGCGGCGGCGACGCCGAATCCCGGCGTGCGCACGTTTCAGCGGTTGAATCGGCCGGAATACGCGCGATCGATTCGCGACGTGCTCGCGCTCGACGTGAACGCCGGCAACTGGCTGCCGCTCGACACCAAGAGCGCGAACTTCGACAACATCGCCGACGCCCAGGCCCTCTCGCCGACGTTGCTCGAGGCGTACCTCAACGCGGCGAGCGCGATCTCGCGGATGGCCGTCGGCGATCGCAATGCGTCGGCGATCGACGCGACGTATTCAGCGGCGATCTACGCGTCGCAGCACCCCTGGGATCACGTCGAGGGCGCGCCGTACGGCACGCGCGGCGGGCTGGTCGTGAACCACGTGTTCCCGGCCGACGCCGAGTACGTATTCGAGGTCGATCTCGTCTCCGGATCCGGCGCGCGCTACGAGGACGTCGACGTGTCGATCGACGGCGAGCGCGTGGCGCTCATCGAGTACGAGACCGGGCCGGCGGGCGGCGCCGACGGACGAGGCGCGGTGCCGATGCGCACCGAACCGGTTCTCGTGAAGGCGGGCGAGCACAGGGTCGCGGCGGCGTTCGTGCGGCGGCAGGAAGGTCCGTACGAGGATCTGATTCGCCCGCACGACTGGTCGTTTGCCGGCGGCGGCTCCGGCGGTCCCGGAATCACCACGCTGCCGCACGTCAAGGACTTCATCGTCAAGGGGCCGTATCGCGCGACCGGTATTTCCGAGACGCCGAGCCGTCGGAGGATTTTCAGCTGCCGCCCGACGTTGCCGTCCGAAGAACGGCCGTGCGCGCGTCAGATCATCGCGCGCATTGGCGCCGACGCGTATCGCCGGCCGTTGACCGCGGGCGAGATCGATCGGCTGATGCCGTTCTACGAGAACGGGGCGGGAGCGGCAGGAGGGGCTGGAAGGGCAGGGGGGGCTGGAAACTTCGAGGGTGGCGTGCGCGAAGCGCTCGAAGCGATTCTTGCGAGCCCGCATTTCATCTTCCGCCTCGAGAAGGAACCCGATTCGGCGCGGCCCGGCAGCTCGTACCGGATTGCCGACGTCGATCTCGCGTCGCGGCTTTCGTACTTCCTCTGGGGCACGCCGCCGGACCAGGAGCTGCTGACGATCGCGACGCAGAACAGGCTGTCGGCGCCCGGAATGTTGGAGAAGCAGACGCGCCGGATGCTTGCGGATCCACGCGCGGATGCGCTCGGCACGCGCTTCGCCGCACAGTGGCTGCGGCTGCAGGACATCGACAAGGTTCACCCCGATCCGAACTACTACCCGAACTTCGACGACAACCTCGCAGACATGATGCGCCGCGAGACGATCCTCTTCTTCAACAACCTCGTGCATGAGGATCGCAGCGTGCTCGACCTGTTTCAGGCCGACTATACGTTCGTCAACGAGCGGCTGGCGCGCCACTACGGCATTCCGGGCGTCGCCGGCGATCCCTTCCGGCGGGTGCAGTATCCGGACGACACGCGCCGCGGTCTGCTGGGCCAGGGCAGCATTCTCGTCCAGACGTCGCTGGCCAACCGCACGTCGCCGGTGCTGCGCGGCAAGTGGGTGATGGAAGTGCTGATGGGCACGCCGCCGCCGCCGCCGCCGCCCGACGTGCCGCCGCTCGACGACACCGGCGACGTCAGGGACGGCCGGATGCTCACGACCCGTGAGCGCATGGAGCTGCACCGCAAGAACCCGACGTGCAACTCGTGCCACCGCTTCATGGATCCGATCGGCCTGGCGCTCGACAACTTCGACGTCACGGCGAAGTGGCGCGTCCGGGAGAACGGCCAGCCGCTCGACACGCGCGGCGATTTCTACGACGGCACGCCGGTCACGAACCCGGGTGAGCTGACGCGCGCGCTGATGAAGCGTCCGGTGCCGCTGGTCCGCACCTTCACCGAGAATCTGTTCGCCTACGCACTGGGACGCCGCACCGAGTACTTCGATCAGCCGGCGATCCGTGCGATCGCGAAGGCCGCCGCAGCCAACAACTACAAGATGTCGTCGTTCGTGCTCGGCGTGATCAAGAGCGACGCCTTCCTCATGAAGCAGGCAGAGGCGCTGAGCACGCAGCATTAGGAGTTAGGAATTTGGAATTTGGGATGCGCGAACCAGGAACCAGGACGTCGAACCGAGCACCAGGAACCGCGAACCGAGAACTCTAGAACCCTAGAACCGTAGAACTTTAGAACCTCGGAGGACACGAATCGTGCCGTTCATCACTGGAAAGCACCTGCCGCGGCGGACGTTCCTGAAGGCCGCCGGCGCGACTGTTGCGTTGCCGTTCCTCGAGTCGATGGTCCCCGCGGGCGCGTTTCGCGTGCAGGCGGCAGCGCCCGATCGCACGCGGCTCGTATGCATCGAGGAAGTGCACGGGCTGGCCGGGTGCAACAACTGGGGCGCAAGCAAGTTCCTGTTCGCACCAGAGGCGACCGGCGCCGACTTCAAGTTCGTCGCGGACAACCCGCTCGGCACGATCGAGGCCTACCGCGACCACATGACGATCGTCAGCAACACCGACTGCCGCAACGCCGAAGCGATGGCGCTGCCGGAGATCGGCGGCGACCACTTCCGCTCGAGCGCGGTGTTCCTGACGCAGTCCCATCCGAAACAGACCCAGGGCTCGGACATCTGGGCCGGCATCTCACTCGATCAGATCTACGCGAAGAAAGCCGGTCAGGCGACGCCGATGCCGTCGATGCAGTTCTGCATCGAGAACCTCGACCAGGCCGGCGGCTGCACCTACAACTACTCGTGCGCCTACACCGACTCGATCAGCTGGGC
>DATFXR010000372.1:0-2687 GCA_035315685.1 Vicinamibacterales bacterium
CGGGTTGCGCTCGAGCAGCCGCGCGTAGATGGCCGCGGCCTCCGAAAACCGCCGATCGCGCTCATAGAAATCGGCGAGTGTCGGCAGCATGCGCGGATCCGTCGCCGTGCGTTCCTCGAGCCACGTGATCGCGTCGCCGGACCGTCCGGCGCCGGCGTACGCCTCCGCCAGCATCGACGGACCATCCTGCCAGCCCGGTTCCTCATTGACGAGATCGGTGAGCAGCGGGATCGCCTTGTCGTAGGTACCGGCGCGCACGTACAGGCGCGCGAGCGTGGCGCGCACGTTGGGATCGGCTTCGCCGCCCGACTTGTCGGCGGCAATCTCGAGGTGCTGAATCGCCTTCGCGAGATTTTCGTCCGCACCTTTCGCGGCACTTCGCCCGCGCGAGGTCTCGCGAGCCGCCTCGGACATTGCCGCGTACACCGTCCCCATGACGCGATTGCCTTCGCGATTCGCCGGGGCGATCTTCAACGCCTGCTCCGCGGCGTTCATCGCCTCCTGCGCTTTGTTCTGCCGCAGGTAGACCGACGCGAGTTCAGCGGGGATGTCGGCCGCGTTCGGGTCGAGTTCCATCGCTCGCTTGTAGGCGGCGATTGCGCCCGCTTCGTCGTCCTGATCTTCGAGGCGGTGGCCCAGGAGAAACTGGTTATAGGCTTCGGCGATTTTATCGGGGGACGTCGCAGCGGCCGCCTGCGGCCGGGGCCCTCGCGCCTGCTCGGCCGCGAGCGGGATCGAAATGCTGAACACGGCAACGCAGACTGCGGCGATCTTCATCCTCTGAATTGTTCCACAAAAAGACGGAAAGGTGTCATATAGTCGCGACATGGCGGTCGACCCAGAGTTGCTCGAGATTCTCGCGTGCCCGAACTGTAAGACGCCAGTCACGCTCATCAAGAACGGAACTGCACTGAAGTGCGCAACGTGCCACCGCGTCTACCCGATTAAGGATGACATCCCGGTGATGCTGATCGACGAAGCGACCATCGAGCACGATTAACCTGCAACGGATCCTGCTCGTCCGTCTCCGTGAAATTGGAGACGTCGTTTTCACGACGCCTGCCATCAAGGCGCTGCGGACCCGATTTCCGGACGCACACCTCACCTATATCGTCGAACCGGCCGCGGCGCCGATCGTGGCGCGCAACCGCCACCTGGACCAGGTGGTGATTGCGCCGCCTGCGCGCGGCCTTCGCGGATTCCTGCGCGACCTTGGCCTCGGCTGGAGGCTGCGCCAGGACGCCTACGATCTCGCCATCGACTTCCACGGCGGACCACGAGCGTCGCTGCTCACATGGCTGAGCGGCGCGCCGGCGCGCATTGGCTACGAGATTGCGGGCCGCGGCTGGATGTACACACAGCGCATCGCCAGGCCGCGCGAGCTGCGCGCGCGGCATTCGGTCGAGAACCAGTGGGACCTGCTGAGGCCTCTCGGCATCCCGCCGCCGGATCGCACGACGTTCCCGCTGGAGATGGCCATCGATGCAGCATCAGCGGCCGCTGTGGACGACCGTCTTGCGCGCGCCGGCGTCACCGCACGCGATGTCGTCATCGTGATTCACGTCAGCGCTGGCAATCCGTTCCGCCGCTGGCCAGCCGCGCACTTCGTCGAGCTCATCGTCGCGCTCGCGCAGGGCGACGAATGCCGGCGCATCGTCGTCACCTCGGGGCCGTCGGAGCGCGACGCCGCCGCGCGCGTCACCGCTGAAGCACGCGCGCGCCTGGGATCGGTGCGCACCCATCAACTCGCCTCGTGCGGCGAGTTCTCGCTCGCCGAGCTTCGCGCGCTGGTCGATCGCGCGGCGCTCTACATCGGCGGCGACAGCGGTCCACTCCACGTGGCCGCGGCGACGAGCGTCCCGATCGTCGGGTTGTATGGACCGACGCTGCCGGCCCGCTCCGCGCCGTGGCGGGATCCGCAGCACCCGACCGAGTCAGTCGATGCCGGCCCGTTGCCGTGTCGTCCATGCGATCAGCGCGTCTGCACGCCCGGCGATTTCAGGTGCCTCACCTCTATCAACGCGCTGCGCGTCGTGGAGAGTGCGGCTCGCGCGCTCTCGCGCGCTCGCACGCGTGACGATGGCTGATGGCTAATGGCTAATGGCTATGGTTGATGGCTAAGGACGGCGCATGGACTGTTCGAGCCGCGAGCCATCGGACGTGAGCCAGCCGTTTTGCCATTACCCATAGCCATCAGCCATAAGCCATCAGCCATTGACAGTGATCTACACTGTCAACGTGACCGACGCAATTGCGCTCGACCGCCCGCATTCCATGGCCGGCGACGGCCTGGAGCACGCCGGCGCGCTCGCGCTCATCGGCGTGGCCGGGGCGCTGCAGTTCTCGATCGCGGTTGCCCAGATGCTGCTCACGATCGCGCTTGTCTGCTGGGTGGCGAGCCTGCTCGTCCGGCGCGAAGGTTTCACCGCCCCGCGTTTCTTCTGGCCCCTCGCGGCCTACGCCGCCGCGACGCTGGTGTCGGCCGGGTTCTCGTCGGATCCGCGCGTCAGCTTCGTGGACTGCAAGCAGCTCGTGCTGTTCCTGCTCGTGCCTGCGGTCTACCGGCTCATCAACGCGCAGCAGGCGCGGACGCTGGTCACCGTCGTTCTCAGTTGCGCGGCCGTCAGCGCGGCGTTTGGAGTGATCCAGTACGGCATTCTCCATTTCGACCAGTTGAGCCAGCGGCC
>DATFXR010000373.1:0-10378 GCA_035315685.1 Vicinamibacterales bacterium
ATGTGGAGCAGGCCGTCGATGCCGCCCAGATCGATGAACGCGCCGTAATCGGTGATGTTCTTGACGACACCCTTGAGCACTTTGCCTTCGGCCAGGGTCTCGAGCGTGTGCTTCTTCTTCTCGGCGTTCTCCTCTTCGAGCAGCGCCTTGCGCGAGAGCACGATGTTGCCGCGCTTCTTGTTGACCTTGATGACGCGCATGCGCAGCTCCTGGCCGCGCAGCGCGTCGAGGTTCCTGACGGGACGCACGTCGATCTGCGATCCGGGCAGGAACGCGCGGACCCCGATATCCACTGCGAGCCCGCCCTTGATCCGTTCGATGACGCGGCCGATGACGACCTTCCGCTCGGCGTAGGCCTTCTCGACCTCGTCCCAGATCTTCATCTTCTCGGCTTTTTCACGCGAGAGCACGACGTAGCCGTCGCGATCTTCCGTGCGCTCGAGCAGCACGTCGACGATGTCGCCGGACTGGACCGTCACTTCGCCGTTTTCATCGAGGAACTCGTCGACGGCGATGATGCCCTCGGACTTGTAGCCGACGTCGACGATCACTTCGGAAGGGGTGACCTTGAGAACCGTTCCCTTGACGACTTCGCCTTCCGCGATGTTCCGGAAGCTGTTATCGTAGGAATCGAGCAGCCGAGCGTACTCGGCCGGATCCATGTGCTCGTCGTCTTCCCGCGGTCGTGCTTTGAGCGTGCTGCGGTCCGTGCGGTCCGTGCGGTCGTGGCGCTCCGTGCGTTCGCTGGTCGCGACGCCTGCGCCGCCTCCCGCACCGGGAGTGTTCTCGTCTTCTACGTTCGCCATGCCTTGCGCGTCCTCCTGTCGTCCTCCGACATGCGCTCAGGACGACCCTGAGCCATGCCGAAAGGGTCGATCGATTGCCGCTGCATTTGTGGCGGGCGCCGGCTCCCCGCGAGGTGTTTGGAAATTGCGATAAGCATCAGAGCGTACGACACTTATCGCGCAACTGTCAAGGTTCGAAAGGACACTCAACGATGGCCAGACGCAAGGCGAGCCGTAGCCCGAGGCCCCGGCGCGCTCCCAGGAAGAAAACGGCCGCCACGCTACGGTCGGCTAAACGCCCGAGCGCGCGCGGGGGCGCTCGAAAGGTCGCCGCAAGGCCGGCAGCCGCCAGGCGGAAGCCCGGCAAGGCGCGGCGCCCGGCGCCGCGGAATGCCGCGTCGGCAGCCCCCGAAAAGGTCCCCCGCCTGGACCGCGCACGCAAAATCCTCGACGACGATGCGGTTCTGCCCACGCCACCGTCGTCACTGAACATGGATCGGAAAGGATCGGCCGCACGAACCGGACGAGCGGAGCTCGATCAGAACCGCCGCGATCATCGAAGCATGACGCCGGAAATCACCGGCGGCGATATCGACGTCGACGTCGAGGACGCCTACTTCACGGGCGAGGAGGCCCCCGGCGGGGACAATCCCACGCCGGATCAGGACGTCGTCGACGATATCGGCCGCGCACTCGGTGTCGAGTACGAGGACAACGAAGAGCTGAAGTCGAGCGACAAGGTCAGTCAGCGCGACAAGCACCGATGGGAGCTGGATCCGGCTTCGTCGGAGGACTACAAGGACAGGGACTGAGGTGAGCAGCGCCAATTGAGAATTTGCAATTAAGAATTTGGAATTAAGAATTAGGAATGCGTGAAGGCGCCGAGACGTTAGGATCTCCCGAACGTTGATCACGAATTCTTAATTCCTACTTCTTAATTCTTAATTGCTGCGCTCACGAATTACCCGCATCACCTCGCGTACGACGTCATCAACCGACTTTCCCGTCGTATCGACGACAACGGCATCGGCGGCGGCATAGAGCGGCGATGCGGCGCGCGTGGAATCCATGCGATCCCGTTCCGCCAACAGCGTCTTCACGTCGGCGACGGCGGCCGGGCCGCCGGTGTGCGCCGGATCGCTCGCCCGGCGGCGAGCGCGCTCTTCAGGCGCGGCATCGAGATACACCTTCACGTCGGCGTTCGGAAAGACGACCGTGCCGATGTCGCGTCCTTCCATCACGATCTGACCCTCGGCTCCCATCTCGCGCAGGCGCGCGACGAGGACGCTGCGGACGCGCGGAAGCCGCGCGACCGAGGTAGCCGCGCGATCGATCTCCGGCGTCCGGATCGCGCGAGTCACGTCGTGCCCGTCGATGGCGACGCGCGTCTCCGACACGTCGATCTGCGATGCGGCGACCGTCGCGACAGCGTTCTCGTCGTCCAGCGGCACGCCGTCGCACAGCGCCTTCCAGCCCACCGCGCGATACATCGCGCCGCTGTCGATGTGTTTGTAGCCGAGCGCGGACGCTACCGCGCGAGCGACCGTGCCCTTCCCGGCGCCCGATGGACCGTCGATGGCAATGATGAGAGGTTTCATGGGACCGATGGGACGGATGGGACGGATACGACGGATGGGAGGGATAGGCACCCCACCCTTCCTATCCGTCCCATCTTTCCTATCCGTCCCATCTGTCCAGAGTAACATGCGCCCCATGCGCGGTCGCCTCGCGGTGCTGCTGTTCGTGATCGCAGTGGCGATCGCCGCGGGCTTCGTCACGCGCCCGTACGTCCACGGCGCGTCGTTCGTCGTGCGGGCCGCCGACATGGCGGGCCGCGTGCGGCGGGTCGCGGACATCGACACGGTCCGCGTCGAGACGCGCGAGATCGAGATTCCGACCACGCGCGGACCGTTGCGCGCGCGCGTGTACGAGCCGGCGGGATCGCATCGGCGTGCCGCGCTGCTGACATCCGGGCTGCACGTGTCGGGGATCGACGAGCCGCGCCTGATCCGGCTCGCGCACCAGATCGCTGCGAGCCACGTGCTGGTCGTGACGCCCGATATTCCGGAGCTCGCGCGGTTCGAGATTGCGCCGGCCATCACCGACGCCATCGAAGAGGCCAGCCTCTGGCTCGCGACTGAATCCGGCCTCGCGCCCGATCAGAAAGTCGGCCTGATGGGGATCAGCTTCAGCGGCGGTCTGTCGATCGTTGCGGCCGGACGTCCGGCGCTGGCCAACCACGTCGCCTACGTCTTTTCTCTGGGTGGGCATGACGATCTGCCACGCGTGCTGCGCTACCTGTGTACCGGACGCGAACCGCGGCCGGTGCCGAAGGTCCGTTTTGCGTCGGACGGGCACGCCAACGACACGTTCGTCCTCGCTCCCCACGATTACGGTGTCGCAGTGATCCTGCTTGGCGTTGCCGACCGCGCCGTGCCCCCGGCGCAAGCGGAGCGACTGCGCCGCGGCGTCCGGCAGTATCTCCTGGCATCCGCGCTCGACGGCGGTGTTGACAAGGCGCGCGCACCCGCGGAGTTCGACGCGGTGCGGAAATACGCGCGAACGCTGCCCGAGCCGTCGGCGACGCTGATGCGCTATGTCGTCGAGCGGGACGTCGTGCACCTTGGCGCGCGACTGCTTCCGCTCCTTGGATCGGGATCGCCGGGCGCCGCCGACGCGCTGTCGGTGTCGAAGTCTCCGAAACCATCGGCGCCGGTGTTCCTGCTCCACGGACTCGAAGACAACGTCATCCCGCCGGTCGAGTCCGAGTATCTCGCCGAGGATCTTCGCGGTGCCGCGCCCGTGCGGCTGCTGTTGAGCGGCCTCATCTCGCATGCCGAGGCCGACCGGCCGATCCGCGCCACCGATATGCTCGAGCTCTCCGGATTCTGGGGTGATCTGCTCGCACGCTGAGCGGCGAGTGTCGTTACCGTCCCCGCGTTCCGCGCGCCACGCGTCGATCCGCTGCAAGCGCTGCGCGCGGAGTGATCGGATCAGACTGCGGTCGTGTCCGGCTTCAGCCGGACCTCCGCGATCCGCGAAGTGAATGGCCGATCACGGGTCCGCCTGAAGGCGGACATTACGGTTCCTGAGCGGATGTACGCTGTATTGCGTGGAGCGGCTCCAGAAGATTCTCTCGCAGGCCGGCGTTGCCTCGCGGCGCGCATCGGAGCAGCTGATGCTCGACGGCCGCGTGACCGTGAACGGCGCGACGGTTCGAGAGCTCGGCACGAAGGCGGACGCGGCCCACGACGACATTCGCGTTGACGGCCGCCGCATCAAAGTCGTCGCGCACCACCGCTACCTGTTGCTGAACAAGCCGCGCGGCTACGTGACGACACGATCGGATCCGCAGCGGCGCCCGACGGTGATCGATCTGATCGCCGGCGTCCGCGAGTACGTGTATCCGGTCGGCCGCCTCGATTTCGAGTCCGAAGGCCTGCTCATTCTGACCAACGACGGCGATCTCGCCGCGCGCCTGACGCATCCGAGCCACGGCGTCGCGCGCGTCTATGAGGCGCGGGTCCTCGGCGTGCCCGACGATCACGATCTCGACCGGCTGTCACGCGGGCTCATCCTCGACGGCCGGCGGACCGAGCCGGCTGAGGTCAGGCTGCTGCCGGTCCGGCGCGGCGCCGAGGAGGCGACGCTCGTGCTGACGATCCGGGAAGGGCGCAACCGCCAGGTGCGGAAGATGTGCGACGCGATTGGACATCCGGTCAATCATTTGCGCCGCATCGCCATCGGGCCGATTCGCGATCCGAGGCTGAAACCGGGGGCATGGCGCGACCTGCGGCACGACGAGATCGCGCTCCTGAAGAAGGCGGCAGCGCACGATCGCCGCAGAACGCACGTCCGGTGACGGCCGCGTCGCCGTCCGATCCGCACGCGGCCCTCCGGGACGACGTCCGCCTGCTCGGGACGCTGCTTGGCGACACGTTGCGTGCGCGCGCCGGCGACGACCTGTTCCGGCAGATCGAGCGCGTGCGCGCGCTCGCGAAATCGGCGCACGAGGGCGACCGCAGCGGCTTCGATCGGCTCGCCAATCTGCTCCGCGAGCTGCCGCTCGGCGCTGCGGTTCCGATCGCACGGGCGTTCTCCCACTTTCTCGCGCTCGCGAACATCGCCGAGCAGCATCATCGCGTCCGCCGCCGCCGCGAGTACGCCCGCGCCGGGCGGACGCCGCAGCCGGGATCGTGCGAGGAGGCGTTTCCGCGGCTGCTCGCGGCCGGCGTCACGTCCCGCGCGCTGACCGCCGCCGTCGGCGCGCTGCGGATCGAGCTGGTGCTCACGGCTCATCCCACCGAGATCGCGCGCCGCACCGTCCTGCAGGCGCAGCACCGCATCGCCGACACGCTCGCGCTGCGCGATCGCACCGATCTGACCGCCGTCGAGCAGGAGGACGCGATCGATACGCTGCGGCGCGAGATCGCGATCCTCTGGGAGACCGAAGAAGGTCGTGACCGACCTGTCTCGCCGCTCGATGAAGTGCGCGCCGGACTCGTCGTCTTCGAGCAGACGCTCTGGGATGCCGTGCCGCGCTATCTGCGGGCACTCGATCGCGCGCTCCACGCTGCGACCGGCGACTCGCTTCCGCTCGACGCGACGCCGATCCGGTTCGGCTCCTGGATCGGTGGCGATCGCGACGGCAATCCGAACGTGACGCCGGACGTGACGCGTCAGGCAACCTGGCTGGCTCGATGGATGGCCGCAGATCTGTACGCGCGAGAGATCAAGGCGCTGCGCGTCGAGCTGTCGCTCACCGACGCGAGCGACGAGCTGCGGGCGCGAGTGCCGCGTGCGCCCGAGCCCTACCGCGCGCTCTTGCGCGAGCTCGTGCTGCGGCTCGCGGCGACGCTGCACTGGGCCCGTGCGCAATTGGACGGACCGCACGATCGACCCGTTGGATTCGATCCGGCTCCTTACCTTGACGTCGCCGACTTCCTGGAGCCGCTCGATCTGTGTTACCGCTCACTCGTCGGCACCGGCAACCGCCTCATCGCCGACGGCCGTCTCACCGACATCCTGCGCCGGGTCGCGGTGTTCGGTCTCACGCTCGCGCCGCTCGACCTCCGCCAGGAGTCGAGTCGGCACGCGCAGGCCATCGCCTGGGTCGCGGCGGTCCGACGGTTGGGCGCATACGCCGACGCCGACGAACCGTCACGCGTCGCGCTGCTGACCTCGTTGCTCGAGCACGCGCCGTCTCCGATTGCAGACGAGGAGCTCGCGAACGCGCCGGATTCCGTGCGGGATGTCTTCGATACCGTTCGAATGGCGGCTGCCCTCCATCCGGATTCGCTTGGCGCCTACGTGGTCACCATGACGCACCAGGCGTCGGATGTGCTCGCGGTCGAACTGCTGCAGCGGCTGGCCGGGAATCGACGGCCGCAGCGCGTCGTACCGCTCCTCGAAACCGCCGACGATCTGCGGCGCGCCGGCCTCGTGCTCGACGACCTGCTGGCGATTCCGTGGTATCGGCAGCGGGTTCGCGACCACGGCGAGACACGCGGTGGACCCGGCAGCCGCCTCGAGGTCATGGTCGGCTACTCTGACTCGGCAAAAGATGCGGGCCGATTCGCCGCGGCGTGGGCGCTGTATCGCGCGCAGGAAGAGATCGTCGCGCGCTGCCACGCGCACGGTGTCGCGGTGACGCTGTTTCACGGACGCGGCGGCAGCATTGGCCGCGGCGGCGGCCCGACCTATCTCGCGATCCAGTCGCAGCCACCCGGATCGGTTGACGGGACCCTGCGCGTCACCGAGCAGGGCGAGATGATCCAGGCAAAGTTCGGTCTGGTGGACATTGCGGTTCGCACGCTCGAGGTCTACACGACTGCGACGCTCGAGGCAGTGCTGACGCCAGCTGCCGATCCCGATCCGTCATGGCGCGGGGCAATGGATCGGCTGTTCGACGAGGCGCGGACCGCGTATCGCGCGGTCGTGCACGAGAATCCGCGGTTCGTCGACTACTTCCGGACCGCAACACCGGAACCCGAGCTGCGCACCATCAGCATCGGCAGCCGTCCGGCGCGCCGCGCCGTCGGCGGCGGCGTCGAGAGCCTGCGCGCGATCCCGTGGCAGTTCGCGTGGACGCAGACGCGACTCTTGCTGGCGTCATGGCTCGGCACGGAGGCGGCCCTCGAATCGGCATTCACGCGCGGCGAAGGCGAGTGCCTGCGGACGATGTACGCCCGATGGCCGTTCTTCAGGTCGACCCTCGACGTGATTGAAATGGTACTGGCCAAGGCAGACGGTCGCATTGCCGGCGAATACGATCGACGGCTGGTGCCGCGCGACCTGACGCCGCTCGGCCACGATCTCCGCGCCCGTCTCGCCCGCGCGATCGACGCGGTCCTGCACGTGACCGGCCACCGCGAGCTCGTCGAAACCAATCGCGTCCTGCGCCGCTCGATCGACACGCGCAATCCCTACGTCGATCCGATCAACCTCGTGCAGATCGAGCTGCTGAACCGGCTGCGTCAGTCGCCAGAGTCGCAGGAACTGCGCCGCGCGTTCGTGATCACCGTGAACGGGATCGCGGCGGGCATGCGCAACACTGGATAGAGACAAGGGCACAAAGGGCAACAAAGGACGCTAAGGCGATCACGCTGACTCCGAACACGATCGTGATCGAGTCGGTCGGCTGAAGGCTTCGCGCTACGTCGTCCCCGCTCCGTTCGTGTTTCCCCTCTGCGGGCCTTTGTTGTCCTTTGTGCCCTTGTCAGTGAACAGGATCGGGTTCGGTCAGCGGCAGGTCCTCTTCGCGCGGCGTCTGCTCCACGAGGATCGGCGCTTCGAGGCCGAGCGCCTCCGCCATGTCCTCCACCTTCGGCAGGTCGGTCAGATCGTTCAACCCGAACCGGATCAGGAATTCTTTTGTCGTCGCGTACAAGAACGGACGGCCGACGACCTGCTTGCGGCCGACGATCTTGATGAGGTGCCGCTCGAGCAGGGTGTTCAGGACGCCTGACGTGTTGACACCGCGGACATCGGTGATCTCGGCGGCAGTGATCGGCTGGCGATACGCGATGACGGCGAGCGTCTCGAGCGCCTGCACGGTGAGCTTCTGTGTCGTGCGCTCGTGGAAGAGCCGCCGCACCCACTCGTGCAGATCCGGCCGGGTGACGATCTGGTAGCCGCCGGCCACCTCGACGAGTTGCAGCCCTCCGGGCCGGTCGTAATCCTGCTTCAACGCAGCAAGCGCCGCCTGCACGTCCTCTCTGGGCTCGGTCTCGAGCAGCTTGAACATCGCTTTCGCGCTGAGCGGTTCAGGCGACGCGAAGATGAGAGCCTCGAGAATCGCCTTCAGCTCAGCGGTCGCGCGCGGCGGCAGTCCTTCGGGATCGCGCGCCTCCGCGGCCGGCGCGTCCTGATTCTCCTGATCGCGCTGTTCTTCGACCTTGTCGTCCGGCCCGTCCGTCATCTACCTTCGCGCCTCCCAGCCCTTGTACCCTTCAGACCTTCGCGACCTTCCGACTTCCCTACTTTCCGACTTCGACTTCCCGACTTTCGACTTTCCGGCCTTTCCCGCCATCCTTCCCGCCTTCCAACCTTGCCACGTCACCGGCGGTGGTCCTCCGGGTCTCCAATCGGATGCGGTGCATCGGCCGGCCGCGGACGCTTGTAGACGCGGATCGGTCCGAAGCTGCCCGACTGAAACACCCGCACCAGCTTCAACCGGATCATTTCGAGCAGTGCGAGAAACGTGACGATCAGACCGCGGCGGTCGTCGATGTCCGCGAACAGCTCGTCGAAGCCGCACGCCTCGGTCTCGGAGAGGCGCGACAGCAGCTGCTCGATCCTGGCTTCTACGGGAATCTCCTCCGGTGGCAGCACCACCCGCGGCCGCTGCTTGAAGCGCTGCAGCACCGACTGAAACGCGGTCATCAGGCTGAACAGATCGACCTCGAGCTCCGGCTCGTAATCGTCCCCGGCGATCGCGGCGACGCGCTCGTCCGGACGCTGCCACTGCGCCGCGCGCAGCTGCTCGCGCTCGTGCAGCAGGCCCGCCGCAGCCTTGAACTTCTGGTGCTCGAGGAGGCGCCGCACGAGCGCGTCGCGCGGATCCTCCTCCGCCTCCCCTTCGACGCCGGCCGCGGTCTCGGGCCGCGGGAGCAGCATCTTCGACTTGATGTGAATGAGCGTCGCCGCCATCACGAGGAATTCGCCGGCCACGTCGAGATCGAGCTCCTGCATCAGCGCGATCGCCTCCAGGTATTGCGCGGTGATGAGCGCGATCGGAATGTCGTGAATGTCGATCTCGTTCTTCTTGATCAGGTGCAGCAGCAGATCGAGCGGCCCCTCGAAGTTCGACAGCTTGACCGGAAAGGCCTCGCGCGCCGATTCGAAGTCGAGATGCGCGTCGGTCATTTGTAGGAAATCTTCATCGCGTCGCGGACGCGTTCCATCGTGCCGGCCGCGACCGTGCGGGCCCGCTTCGATCCCTCGAAGAGGATCTCCTGCAGCCGTTCGGGATGGGCGAGCAGATCGGCGCGCCGCTCACGAATCGGCGCGAGACGAGCGTTCAGCGCGTTGGCGAGCTTCGTCTTGACCTCGACGTCGCCGACCCTGCCGGCGCGGTAACGCGCTTTGAGGTCCTCGACCTCGGCAGTGTCGGGGTTGAAGGCATCGTGATACGTGAAGACAGGATTTCCTTCGACTGTCCCGGGAATATCGGCGCGAACCCGCTTGGGATCGGTGTACATCTGGCGGACCTTCTTCGTTACCTCCTCGGGCGTGTCCGACAGGTGAATGGTATTGCCGATACTCTTGCTCATCTTCCGGTCGCCGTCGAGACCGGGCAGCCGGCGGGTCGCCTCGCTCGTCAACAGCGGCTTGGGCTCGACGAGCACGTCGCCGAAGAAGTTGTTGAAGCGGCGGACGGCCTCGCGCGCGAGCTCGAGGTGCGCCACCTGGTCCTCGCCGACCGGCACATAGCGCGCGTCGTACATCGTCACGTCCGCGGTCTGCAGCACCGGGTAGCCCAGAAATCCGATCGACGACAGGTCCTTGTCCTTGAGCGTCTCCTGCTGTTCCTTGTAGGTGGGCACGCGTTCCAGCCACGGCACCGGCACGACCATCGACAGCAGCACATACAGCTCGGCGTGCTCCGGCACGAGCGACTGAACGAAGAACGTGCTCCTCTCCGGATCGAGTCCCGCACCGATCCAGTCGGCGACGTTCTCATAGGTGTACGACGTCAGCTGGCTGGTGTCGGCGAAGTCACTCGTCAGCGCGTGCCAGTCGGCGACGAAGTAGAAGCAGTCGTAGGTGTCCTGCAGCGGCACCCAGTTGCCGAGCGCGCCGACGAGATGGCCGAGATGCAGGCGGCCGGTCGGCCGCATGCCCGAAACGACACGCGCTTTGCGATTCACTTTGTCGGCAACCAGGAGACGATGAACCGGTACGGCGGCACCACGATGTGCTCGAAGCCGCCGGTGAGGATCAGCGCATACAGGAGTACGAATCCGTACGGACGCAGTTGATTGAACGACGCCGCGAGCGGCCGCGGCAACAGGCCGCCGAGCACGTTACCGCCGTCGAGCGGCGGAATCGGAACCATGTTGAACACGGCGAGCAGCACGTTCAGCCGCAGC
>DATFXR010000374.1:0-13293 GCA_035315685.1 Vicinamibacterales bacterium
GCCCTGGTCGGGCCACGAAACGATGACGCCCGAGGTGAAGGCGTTCTACGAGTTCCATTCCGCGCTGATGGAGCCGTGGGACGGCCCGGCTTCGATCGCG
The DNA here is from genome assembly GCA_035315685.1 of Vicinamibacterales bacterium. Classification (GTDB taxonomy): domain Bacteria; phylum Acidobacteriota; class Vicinamibacteria; order Vicinamibacterales; family CAVVIG01; genus QHWK01. The sequence goes on from DATFXR010000374.1 coordinate 101, forward strand.
TTCACCGACGGCAGCGTGATTGGAGCGGTGCTCGATCGCAACGGCCTGCGTCCGTCGCGCTACTACGTGACGAAAGACGATCTGGTGATCATGGCCTCCGAGGTCGGCGTGCTCGACATCCCGGCCGAGGACATCCTGCTGAAGGAACGCCTGCATCCGGGACGCCTGTTCCTCGTCGACACGGTCACGGGGCGCATCGTCTCCGACGATGAAGTGAAGCGCGAGCTCGCCGCGGCGCAGCCGTACGGACTGTGGCTCGCCGACCACCTGGTGGACATCGAAGATCTTCCGGAAGCGCCGCATCTGCCGCCGCTCAGCCACGAGCGGATCGTTCAGCGGCAGAAACTGTTCGGTTACACGCAGGAGGATCTCGCGATCCTGCTCGCGCCGATGGCCATGAAAGGCGAAGAGCCGGTCGGATCGATGGGCACCGACACGTCGCTGGCCGTGCTGTCGGACCGTCCGCGCCTCCTCTACGATTACTTCAAGCAGCTCTTCGCACAGGTGACGAATCCGCCGCTCGACGCCATTCGCGAGGAGCTGGTGACGACGATGGGCTCGACGATCGGGCCGGAGGGCAACCTGCTCGACGCGCGGCCCGAATCGTGCCGGCAGATCAAGATCAAGTATCCGATCATCGACAACGATCAGCTCGCGAAGCTGCGCTACGTCTACGAGCCCGCCTTCAAGTCGATCACGCTGCCGATGCTCTACGACGCGCGCAAGGGCGGGCGCGGCCTGTCGGCCGCGATGGACACGCTGAAGAAGAGCGCGAGCGACGCGGTGGCAGCCGGCTACACGATCGTGATCCTCTCCGATCGCGGCGCCGATCGCGACATGGCGCCAATCCCGAGCCTGCTGGCGACCGCCGGCGTGCACCATCACCTGGTCCGCCAGGGCACGCGCACGCAGTGCGGCCTGGTCGTCGAATCGGGCGACGCGCGAGAGGTCCATCACTGCGCCCTGCTCCTCGGTTTCGGCGCCGGCGTCGTGAACCCGTACCTCGCGTTCGAAACGCTCGACGACATGATCCGCCAGCGTCAGCTCGTCGATGTGACCCACGACGAGGCGGTGATCAACTACATCCATGCGCTCAACAAGGGCATCCTGAAGGTGATGTCCAAGATGGGCATCTCGACGCTGCAGGGCTACTGCGGCGCGCAGATCTTCGAGGCGGTCGGACTCGATCGCACCTTCGTCGATCAGTACTTCACCTGGACGGCCTCGCGAATCGGCGGGATCGGCATCGACGTGGTCGCCGACGAAGTGCTCCGGCGGCACGCCGCGGCGTTTCCGCCGCGCAGCGGCGGCGCACGCGATCTCGAGAGCGGCGGCGAGTACCAGTGGCGGCGCGACGGCGAGTATCACCTGTTCAACCCGGACACCGTCTTCAAGCTGCAGCACGCGACGCGCAGCGGCCAGTACGAGATCTTCAAGGAGTACACCCGGCTGGTCGACGATCAGCACAAGCGTCAGGCGACGCTGCGCGGCCTGCTCGAGCTCGAGTCGAATCGGCCGCCGATCCCGATCGGCGAGGTCGAACCGGTCGACAGCATCGTCAAGCGCTTTGCGACCGGCGCGATGTCGTACGGATCGATCAGCCAGGAAGCGCACGAGACGCTGGCGATCGCGATGAACCGGATCGGCGGGAAGTCGAATACCGGCGAGGGCGGCGAGGATCCGGCGCGGCAGATCCCGGATGCAAACGGCGACTGGCGGCGCAGCGCGATCAAACAGGTCGCGTCCGCGCGCTTCGGCGTCACCAGCGAATACCTCGTCAACGCCGACGACCTTCAGATCAAGATGGCGCAGGGCGCGAAGCCCGGCGAGGGCGGCCAGCTGCCCGGGCACAAGGTCTATCCGTGGATCGCGAAGGTCCGCTACGCCACGCCGGGCGTGGGACTCATCTCCCCGCCGCCGCATCACGACATCTATTCGATCGAAGACCTCGCCGAGCTGATCTACGACCTGAAGAACGCGAACCCGCGCGCGCGGATTTCCGTGAAGCTGGTCGCAGTGTCGGGCGTCGGTACGATCGCCGCCGGCGTCGCGAAGGCGCACGCCGACGTCATCCTGATCTCGGGACACGACGGCGGTACCGGTGCGTCGCCGCTGACCAGCATCAAACACGGCGGCGTGCCGTGGGAGCTCGGCCTCGCCGAAACGCAGCAGGTGCTGTTGATGAACAAGCTGCGCGATCGCGTGATCGTGCAGGTGGACGGCCAGCTCAAGACCGGGCGCGACGTCGTGGTCGCCGCGCTGATGGGCGCGGAGGAGTTCGGGTTCGCGACCGCGCCGCTGGTCGTCTCGGGCTGCGTGATGATGCGCGTCTGCCACCTCAATACCTGTCCGGTCGGGATCGCGACGCAGGATCCGGCGCTGCGCCGGCAGTTCTCTGGCAAGCCGGAGTTCGTGATCAATTTCTTCCGCTTCATCGCCGAAGAAGTGCGCGAGCACATGGCGCGGCTGGGATTCCGCACCATCGACGAGATGGTCGGCCGCGTGGACTGCCTGAAGGTGCGCGCCGCGATCGATCACTGGAAGGCCGAGGGCCTCGACTACTCCGCCATCCTGCAGATGCCGAAGACGGCGCCGGGCGTCGCCCGCCGCAAGACCCAGGCACAGGATCACGGGCTGGCGCAGGCGCTCGACAACGAACTGATCAAGGCCTGCGGCGCCGCGCTCGAACATGGTCGGCCGATTGTCCTCGAGCGGCCGATCCGCAACGTGCATCGCGCCGTCGGCACGATGCTCGGCTACGAAGTGACGCGGCGCTGGGGCGGCGCTGGGTTGCCCGACGACACGATCATCGTGCGGTTCGCGGGATCCGCCGGCCAGAGCTTCGGCGCCTTCGTGCCGCGGGGCATCACGCTCACGCTCGAAGGGGACACCAACGACTACGTCGGCAAGGGGCTCTCCGGCGGCCGGATCGTGCTCGCGCCGCCGCGCCGCGCGACGTTCGCCGCCGCGGACAACGTGATTGCCGGCAACGTGGCGCTGTACGGCGCGACCAGCGGCGAGGTCTTCATCAGCGGCATCGCCGGAGAACGGTTCGCGGTGAGGAACTCCGGCGCCACCGCAGTCGTCGAGGGAGTCGGCGACCACGGCTGCGAATACATGACCGGCGGGCGGGTGGTGGTCCTCGGCAGGACCGGGCGCAATTTCGCCGCCGGCATGAGCGGCGGCATCGCCTACGTGCTCAACGCGACGCGGGACTTCGAGCGGCGCTGCAATCACGAGCTCGTCGACCTCGAGCCGCTCGACACCGACGACCTCGCGTTCGTGCTCGATCTGATCGCGCGCCACGTCGAGCTGACCGGCAGCGCCCTCGGCGCGCGGCTGATTGCCGAGTGGCCGGCGACGTCGCTGCTGTTCACCAAGATCATGCCGCGCGACTACAAGCGCGCGCTCGCGACGCTGCCGGCACTCGAACCGATCGCGATGCTGAACACTCGGATGGTCGCGCATGGGTAAGGTCACCGGCTTCCTGGAGATTCAACGGCAGAAGCCGCCGGCGCGTCCTGTCGCCGAGCGCGTCCGCGACTGGCACGAAGTGCCGCTTCCGTACGAGCCGTCGGCGCTCAAGGGCCAGACGGCGCGCTGCATGGACTGCGGCATTCCGTTCTGCCACCAGGGCTGTCCGCTCGGAAACCTGATCCCGGACTGGAACGATCTCGTGTACCGCGATCGCTGGCACACGGCGATCGATCGGCTGCACGCGACGAATAACTTTCCGGAGTTCACCGGACGGCTGTGTCCGGCGCCGTGCGAGGGATCGTGCGTGCTCGGCATCAACAACTCGCCGGTAACGATCAAGTCTGCGGAAGTCGCGATCATCGAGCGTGCGTTCGACGAGGGCTGGGTGGCCGCGGAGCCGCCCGCCGCGCGCACCGGTAAGCGCGTCGCCGTCGTCGGCTCCGGACCGTCGGGCCTGGCAGCCGCGGCTCAGCTGAATCGCGCCGGTCACGCGGTCACGGTATTCGAGCGCGCCGATCGGATCGGAGGGCTGCTCCGCTACGGCATCCCGGCGTTCAAGCTCGAGAAACGGTTTCTCGAGCGGCGCCTGGCGCTGATGCGCGAAGAAGGCGTCGCCTTCCAGACCAGCTGCCACATCGGTGTGAACCGCGATGCGCAGGCGTTGCAACGCGATTTCGACGCGATCGTGCTGGCCGGCGGATCGACGGTGCCGCGCGATCTGCGCGTGCCGGGGCGTGAGCTCGACGGCATTCACTTCGCGATGGAATATCTGACGGCGCAGAACCGCGCCTGCGAGGGGGACGCGGTCCAGACGATCGACGCGCGCGGCAAGCACGTGATCATCATCGGCGGTGGCGACACCGGCGCCGACTGTCTCGGCACCGCGCACCGTCAGGGCGCCAAGAGCGTGCGCCAGCTCGAACTGCTGGAGCGGCCGCCCGACAGTCGCGCGCCGCAGAATCCGTGGCCGACCTGGCCCAACATCTTCCGAGTCTCGTCGGCCCACGAAGAGGGCGGCGAGCGCCACTACGCGATCGCCACCGAACGGTTCGTCGCCGCTCCGGGCGGCAACCACGGTCGTGTCGCACGGCTCGACGCGGTTTTCGTCGATACGAAGGAGCCGATCGCGTTCGACGCCGATCTCGTCCTGCTCGCGATGGGATTCGTCGGACCGGAGCGCAACGGAGTGATCGACGGCCTGGGCATCCAGCTGACCGAACGGGGCACGGTGGCGCGCAACACGGACTGGATGACCAACCTGCCGGGGGTGTTCGCCACCGGCGATATGCAGCGCGGCCAGTCGCTCATCGTCTGGGCGATCGCGGACGGGCGCAGCTGCGCGCGTGGCGTCGACGCGTATCTGATGGGTAGTTCATCGTTGCCGGCTGCCGTCGCGTAGCGTATGGCGCCCTCCGCGGTGGACAGCGCGCGAGCGGAGCTGTCGGCGGCCGCTGCGCGCGGCGAGGGCGGACGTGCGGCGCTGCGGCAGTTCTCGGACTGCGTCGACGGTTTCCTTCAGTCGCTCTTCGCTGACGCTGCCGGCAGCGCGGGCGCCAGCCTGGTGGTCGCCCTCGGCGGCTACGGCCGGCGTCAGCTGTGCCTCCACTCGGACGTTGACGTCCTCCTCCTGTTCGACGGCGAGATCGGCGCCGCCGAGGAACATCTCGTGCGCGCCATCCTGCATCCGCTGTGGGACGCGCGCTTCTCGGTCGGCCACCAGATTCGCCAGGTCGCCGACTTCGCCGAGCTCGAGATCGACAACCCGGAGTTCCTGATCGCACTGCTCGACGCGCGCGCCGTCGCCGGCGACGCGACACTGCTCGATCGCATCGCCGCGCGCGTGCACTCGCCCGCCGCGCGGACGCGGATTCTCGACGCGCTGAAGCGCCTGATCGGTGAGCGGCACGCACGCTTCAACGACACCCTCTACCAGCTCGAGCCGGACCTCAAGGATGCTCCGGGAGCGCTTCGCGACATCTGGGGGGCGCGCGCGATCGCCGCGATGACTGACCCGGCGCTGATCGACCGCGGCGGGGCCGATCGCGCCCGCCTCGACGAGGCCGAGGAATTCCTGCTGCGGGCCCGGTCGATTCTCCACGTCGAGCACAAACGCAACAACAACGTGTTGAGCCACGAGAGCCAGGAGCAGGCGGCCAGGCTGATGGGCTACGACGGCGCGCCGCGCCAGCAGGTCGAGCGGCTGATGGGCGACTACTTCCGTCACGCGCGGGCGGTGAATCGATCGCTCGACTGGATCGGACAGCACGCGCCGGAGCCGGTCGCCGAGAATGTCGTCCGATCGCGTGACGGCATCCGGTTCGTCGACGTCGATCGGGCCGAAGGCCATCCGGAGAGCTGGCTGTCACTCTTTCAGGCGGCGCTCGACACGAACACAGCCGTCGCGGACGGGACGCTCGCGTGGATTCAGCAGCGGGTCGATCACCGGTCAGCCGACGAGTTCTTTCCGACGCCCTCCGACCGCGCCGCGCTGCTCGCGTTCCTGAAACCGCGTGCGGGCCTGTACGAACGGCTGTCGGAGATGCACGACTGCGGACTCCTCGGGCGAATCTTCCCGGAGTTCCAGGCGATCTTCTCCCGCGTCGTCCGTGATTTCTATCACCGCTACACGGTCGACGAGCACACGCTGCTGACGATCAAGAACCTCGAGCGTCTGGCGACACGGGCCGTGAAAGGGCGCGAGCGATTCGGCGCGCTGCTCGACGACCTCGTCCACCCCGAGCTGCTCGTCCTCGCGCTGCTCTTCCACGACGTCGGCAAGTGGCGCGATCAGGACGACCACTCCGAAGAGAGCGTGCGGATGGCGATGACGATGACCCGGCGGCTGCAGCTGCCCGACGGCCCCACCGCGTTGATCGAGTTTCTCATCCGCCATCACACGCAGATGTCGCGCATCGCGTTTCGCCGCGACACCGAGGATCCGGAGATCGTCCGCCAGCTGGCCGACCTGGTCGGTATCGAAGAACGGCTGAAGATGCTCTGCCTCCTCACGCTCGTGGACGTGGACGCGGTCAGCCCCGACACGCTGACACCGTGGCGCGAAGAGCTGCTGTGGCGGCTCTACGTGGATACCTACAACCACCTGACTCTCGAGTACGCCGACGAGCGCATCGATCACGAAGAATCGGGACTGCGCGCGCTGATCGCCGGCCGCCCGGACGACCTGACGGAAGCCGAGATCGCACGGTTCGCCGAGGGGCTGCCCCGACGCTACCTGAAACTCTTTCCGCACGAACAGATCTATCGACACGTGCGGCTGTCACGCGACATCCGGCCCGACGACATCCACGCCGATCTCAAGCGGAAGGAGTCCTTGTGGGAGCTGACGGTTGCCACGCTCGACAAGCCGTTCTTGTTCTCGAACATCTGCGGCGCGCTGTCGTCGTTCGGGATGGACATCTCGCGCGGCCACGCCATGACGAACCCGAACGGTCTGGTGCTCGACGTCTGCGAATTCACCGATCAGGAGCACTTTCTCGAGCTCAACGCGACCGGCAAGGATCAGTTCCTGAGCGTGCTGGCGGCGGTCGTCTCGGGTCAGGCCGACGTCACCGAGCGCTTGCGCGCGCGCGAGCAGAGCGTCCTCTACCGTCGCCGCACCGGGGTGACGGCAACGCCGCCGGTGATTCACGCGGACAACCAGTCGTCACGCCGTTACACGATTCTCGATCTCGTGGCCGACAACGCGCTCGGCCTGCTCCACCGGGTGAGCCGCGTGATCTCGCGGCACGGCTGTGACGTCGATCTGGTGCTGATTTCGACCGAAGGCCAGAAGGCGATCGACGTGTTCCACATCACCAGGGCCGGCGCCAAGCTGACCGACGCGGCGATCGGCGAATTGACTGCGGACATCCACCGTACGCTGGAGGCATGAGATGAAGTTGATCAAGGCCATCGTGCGCCCCAACAAAGTCGACGATGTCAAGGACGCGCTCGGGCGAGTGAGCCTCCCGGGGATGACGGTGACCGAGGTCCGCGGCCACGGCAAACAAAAAGGCCATACCGCGATCTACCGCGGCAAGGAGTACGACGTCAGCCTGCTGCCGAAAATGCAGATTGAAGTCGTCGTACCCGACAACCTCGTAGACGAAGCGGTGGCGGCGATCATCACCGCAGCGCGCACCGGCGAGATCGGCGACGGGCGCGTCTTCGTCATTCCGGTCGAGCAGAGCTATCGCATCCGCACCGGCGAACGGAGTGACTCGTGAGAGCCGCCGCCGCACTCGCGCTGCTGTGCTGCGTGTTGCTCGGCTCGATGCTGCATGCGCAGACCGCCACCGGCGCGGCAGCCGGGGCCCCGCCGGCGCAGGTCGATCTGGCGAGGCTCGATCAGCGCGTCACCGCCGCGCAATCCGCTGCCGACAATGCCTGGATGCTGGTGAGCGCGGCGCTGGTGCTGATGATGACCGGCCCCGGACTCGCGCTCTTCTACGGCGGGCTGGTCCGTCAGAAGAACACGCTCGCGATCATGATCCAGAGCTTCGCGCTGATGGCGCTGATCACCGTCCTGTGGGCGATGGTCGGCTACAGCCTCTGCTTCAGCGAAGGGACGCCGATCATCGGCGGGTTCGGACATGCGTTCCTGCGCGGCGTCGGCGTCGATCCGAACGCCGACTACGCCGGGACCATTCCGCAGCTCACCTTCATGGTGTACCAGCTGATGTTCGCGATCATCACCCCGGCGTTGATCACCGGCGCCACCGCGGAGCGGATGACGTTCAGCGGCACCGTCGTGTTCATGACCCTGTGGTCGCTTGGCGTCTATGCGCCGCTCGCGCACATGGTGTGGGGCAAGGGGGGCCTGCTCAACGCGACACTCGGTGGCCGCTTTCCGACGCTCGACTTCGCCGGCGGCACGGTCGTGCACATCACCTCCGGCGTGTCGGCGCTCGTCTGCGCGCTCTATCTCGGCAAACGCACCGGTTACCCGAGGGAGCCGATGCCGCCGCACAGCCTGGTCCTGAGCTTCATCGGCGCGTGCCTACTGTGGGTGGGCTGGTTCGGTTTCAACGCCGGCAGCGCGCTCGCCTCGAACGGCGTGGCCGCGAGCGCGTTCGTGGCGACGCATTTCGCCGCCGCCGCGGCGACGATCGGGTGGCTCGCCGCAGAGTGGATCACCCGCGGGCGGCCGAGCGCGCTCGGCGCGATCTCGGGCGCCGTCGCCGGGCTCGTGGCGATCACGCCGGCCTCCGGCTTCGTGACGCCCGTGCCTGCGCTGCTCATCGGCCTGGCGGCTGGCATCGGCTGTTTCGTGATGGTGACGATTGCGAAAGGCCGCTTCGGCTACGACGATGCGCTCGACGCGTTCGGCGTGCACGGCGCCGGAGGAACGATCGGCGCGCTGCTGACCGGCATCTTCGCGACGCGACTGGTCAACCCGATTTTTCACGATTCCCAGGGCGCGGCGTTGCCGGTCGGCCTGCTCGATGGCAACCCATCGCAACTCGCTTATCAACTCGTCGGGATCGCGATGGCGTGGATCTTCGCGCTCGTCGGCAGCCTCGTCCTGCTGAAGATCACCGACCTCCTGGTCGGCGTTCGCGCGAGCGAAGCGCAGGAACTCGAAGGTCTCGACCTCACCGAGCACGGCGAGGAGGCCTACAACCTGGAGATGTAGGGGCGGCACGCTATACTGCCGGTCATGCTTCATGGTTCGACGCTCGTCGCGTTCGTCGGCGCATCGATCGCGCTGCTGCTGACGCCCGGGCCCGCGGTCCTCTACATCGTGACCCGCAGCGTGGATCAGGGCCGCCTGGTTGGTCTCGTCTCGGTCCTTGGCATCTGCACCGGCACGATGGTGCACGTGGTCGCCGCGACGCTGGGTCTGTCGGCGGTGCTGGTGTCGTCGGCGCGTGCGTTTACCGCCGTCAAATACGTCGGCGCCGTGTATCTGATCGTGCTCGGCATTCAAGCGCTCGTGCGGCGCGAGCCGCCGCCGGCGGCGAGCGCGGCCATCGAGCCGACCGGCTTGCACCGAGTCTTCGCGCAGGGCGTGGTCGTCAACATCCTGAACCCGCACACGGCGCTGTTCTTCTTCGCGTTCCTGCCGCAATTCGTCAATCCCTCGCGCGGCAGCGTGCCGGCGCAGATGCTCGCGCTCGGCGTGCTGTTCGTCATGTTGTCAGCGACGACCGACACCGGCTGGGCGATCGCCGCCGGCACGGCCGGCGACTGGATTCGGCGGAACCCGCAGTTCGCGCGACGGCAGCGGTATGTCACCGGCGGCGCGCTGATCGGCCTGGGCGCGGCGACGGCGTTCTCCGGCAGCCGCCACACCTAGAGCCAGCGTGCCCGAACTGCCCGAGGTCGAGGCGATCCGCCGCCGGCTCGAGCCGGCGATGCGTGGCGCGCGGATCGAACGTGTCCTGCTGCGCCGTGCGGACCTGCGCAAGCCGTTTCCAGCCGACTTCGCGCGGCGTCTGGAGCGTTGCCGCGTCCGCGCCGTCGATCGCCGCGGCAAGTATCTGCTGGTCGCGCTCGATTCAGGCGACACGCTGCTGATGCATCTCGGCATGTCCGGATCGTTCCGGATCGACTCCGGCTCGACGCGGCGCCGCAGCGCCAGGGTCGTTCCGCCGGATCGCCACGATCACGTGGTCTTCTCGCTGTCGAACGGCACCATCGTGACGTTCAACGATCCGCGGCGCTTCGGCATCATGGATCTGGTCGGCGAGGGGGCGCTCGTCGCGCATCAGACGTTCGAGGCTATGGGACCGGAGCCGCTTGCGCCCGGGTTCGACGCGGCAGTGCTGGCAGCGGCGTGCGCCGGCAAGCGCGTCGCGCTGAAAATCGCGCTGCTCGATCAACGCGTCGTCGCCGGACTGGGGAACATCTACGCGAGCGAGGCGCTGCACGTCGCACACCTGTCGCCACGACGACGGGCGTCGACGATCGCGACGGCTGCGGGCCGGCCGCGCCTTCACGCCGTGCGGCTGGCTGCGGCGATCAAAAGCGTGCTGCAGCGCGCGATTCACCGGAAGGCCGCGTACGATGGCGGCGGCCGCTTTCGCGTCTACGAGCGCGAGGGCGAAAAGTGTCCGACGCGGGGATGTCCCGGCACGATTCGCCGCATCTCGCAGGCCGGACGATCGACGTTCTTCTGTCCGATCTGCCAGCGCTGATCAGTCGAGGAACCGTTGTGCAGCGCCGGCAATCATCGCCAGCGTCAGCACCGCAATCGCGCACTCACCGGCGATGCCGACGATCAGCGGCCGCCAGCCTTGCCGTGCCATGGCGCGGATGTCGGTGCGCAGGCCGATCCCAGCGAAGGTGAACAGGAATGCCCATCGCGAGAGGTTCGCGATGTCCGCGGTCTGAGCCCTGGTGAAGGCACCAAGCGTGGCGAGCAGCGAGACCGCAAGGAAGCCGAGCACGAACTTCGGAAACTTCGCCCACAGGAACGCGGTCTTGTGCGTGATGTCCGACGCGCCGCCCTGACGCACCCAGTGCAACGCGTAGCCGAGCACGACGAACCCGATCGTCGCATTGCGCGTGGTCTTCGCCAGCACCGCGAAGCGGCCGGCCGCCTCCGAATACAGCGCGCCGGCGGCAGTCGCCTCGGCCGTGTTGTCGACGGCGAGACCGACCCACAGCCCATAGGCGTGATCGCTCATCGCGAGCGCATGGCCGACGATCGGAAACACGAACAGGCTCACGGCGCCGAGCGCGAGGATTGCCGCGATCGCATACGACGTGTCCTCGTCTTCGGCCTCGATCGCGCCCTTGGCCGCGATGATCGCGGAGACGCCGCAGATCGACGCGCCGATCGCGAGCAGACTCGTGAGCTTCGGCGGCAGCTTGAAGGCGCGGCCGAGCGCAGTCATCACCGCGATCGAGACGGCGAGCTCGAGTACCACGCACGCCAGGCTGACGCCGCCGAGCCGGGCGACGTCGCCGAGGAGGAAGCGCGCGCCGAGCAGTACGATGCCGGTCTTGAGCCAGAACTCGTACGTGCCGATGCCCGCGTCGAAGATCTTCGGCACGCCGGTCGTGTTCGAGACGACGAGGCCGAAGATGATCGCCCACAGGACGTACTCGATGTTTGGCAACGTCACATGATGCGCCCGGCCATAGGCGGCGATCGACTGCTCCGCCAGCTTGCCGGCATATCCGACGACGGCGAGCAGCGCGATGCCCGGAATGACGGCGGCGATGCGGCGCGCCTGCGACGCGCGGGCCGGCGCGTCAGGAACGACGGTGATAGTCATGCGTTCACCACGGAATGCCGGCTGCGATTCCCAGCTTGACGAGCAGGATGAGGAACGCGGCGGCGATCACGGCGAGCCAGTCGCGAGACAGCGTCATAGTTGGGGCCCCGAAAAGAAAAAGGCCCGGAAAGCATTGAGCCTTCCGGGCCTTGGAGCTGTTGACGATCGATCGAACTTACTTATGCGTTCACGATCCGTCTGCAGACAGCGCCGCCTTCGGAGGCTCGAGCCCCGAGGCGACAACAACATGCGCAGGTCGGCACCGCGAACATTACGGGCACCTTATCACAGGTCGTGTGGGTCGGGCACGTCGTGCAGGTCGGGCAGGTCGGGCAGGTCGGGTAGGTCGGGTAGGCCAGGTAGGTCAGGTAGGTCGGATGTTCGCGCGTTGATCGAGTAGATTGGGTCCGTCGCGTTGCGTGTGTCATGCGGCCCTTCGGGCCAGAGGTTCCGACCTACCAGTCCCAGCCGGCCCACCTGACCCACGCGACCCATCAGGAGGAGCCGCCATGCGCTGGGTCGCTTTCGCTCTTCTGTCGGTTCTCGTGCAGGCCGCGGCCGGAAAGCTGCCGCCGGCGTACCCGCGTGCGGGCGCGGTGAAGATCCTCGACAACGATCGCGTGCAGGTGTGGAACATCGCGTGGCTGAAGGGTCAGCCGTCGCCGCTGCACCGGCACCTCTACGATCTCGTCGGCGTCTACTACGAGCCCGGCGATCGGATGATCATTTCGACGGAAGGCGCAAAACGGCCGGTGTCGACGAAGGCATGGGACATTGCATTTCAGAAGGAAGGCATCACGCACATCGAGGAAGGCACGAGCGACGCCCCGCTCCGCGCCGTGTTCGTCGAGATGAAGCAGGCCGGTCCGTACGGCACCGGCGCCAGCGGCGGCGACGCGCCGGCGTTCTCCGGAACGGGCGCGACTCAGAAGCTCGACAACGAGCGCGTCATTGTCTGGGAGTTCATGCAGCCGCCGTCCGGCCGACACCGCCATCTCCACGACGCGGTGGTCGCCGCCATCGACGGCCAGAAGCCGCGGGCGCTGTTCGTGAAGCAGGGCACCGTGCACGCCGACGAAGGCGCCGGCACGGCGTCGCGTTATTACGTGTTCGAGATCAAGTAGCGCATTCTCGGACGCCTGACCCCACGCGCGAGGTCCGGCTAGAGCCGGACACTACGTACTTTCGCGCTACGTCGTCGCGGCCAGGTACGGCTTCAGCGCGGCAAACCGATACTCGATTTCTGCGATCTCGTCGGGTGAGAACTCCAGCAGTCGCGGTCCATGTTCCGATCGCTGGACGGCGGCCTTGAAGATGCCGCGCTTCTTCATGACGTAGAGGTCCACGCCCGGAATCGACTCGCTGAGATTGCGCATCAGCAGGAACTTCGAGAACAGATCGCGCAGCGGCTCCGCGTCGCCGTGCTCGTGCAGCGCCCACATCCGCGCCATCGCGTCGGCGTACATCGCGTTGCCCGTGATCACGCCGTCG
>DATFXR010000375.1:0-3701 GCA_035315685.1 Vicinamibacterales bacterium
TTTGCGATTCTCGGCGGGTTCCTCGGCAGAGTGATGGCGCGTGAGGAGACCTATCAACACCTCAAGATCTTCGACGACGTGGTCAACATGATTGCGAACTACTACGTCGAAGACGCCGACATGGACAAGGTGATGCTCGGCGCGATGCACGGGCTCGCCGACGCGCTCGATCCCGACAGCGCCTACCTCACGCCGGCTGAAGTGAAGCAGGTCGAGAGCGGTGCTTCGCTGCCGCCGGGCGGCGTCGGCATCGAGCTCACCCGTCAGTACTACCTGCGCGTGATCGCGGCGCGCGACAGTTCGCCCGCGGCGAAGGCGGGCCTGCGTACCGGCGACTACATCCGCGCGATCAACGACAAACCCACACGTGAGATGTCGGTGTGGGAAGGCGTCCGCGCCTTGCGCGGCGCGCCGGGCACGAAGGTCTCGGTCACGATCATCCGCGGCAACGCGGCCGATCCGCACGTCGTGGAGCTCACCCGCGAGCCCGAGCCCAGTTCCGTCGTCACCGGCCGCATCGCTGCGGCTGGCGTCGGCTACGTTCGAATTGCCGTCATCGGTCCGAACACGGCCGGCCAGGTGAAAACGCAGATCGCCGACCTGACCAAGAACGGCGCGACGAAGCTGGTCGTGGACGTGCGCCGGTTGTCGAGTGGGGCGATTGAAGACGGTCTTGCGATCGCGCGCCTGTTCGTCGCAAAGGGCGCGCTCGCCCAGCGCGAGAACAAGGGCGGTCCGAAGGAGACGATCGCTGCGGGGGCCGGCGACGGCGCCATCACCCTGCCGATGGCGGTCCTGATCGACACCGGCACGACGAGCGCAGCGGAAGTGTTCGCGGCGGCGCTGGTGGGCAATCAGCGCGCCGATCTCATCGGCGAGCACACAATCGGGCGCGCAGCATCGCAGAAACTGGTCCGCCTCCCCGACGGCGCGGGCCTCTGGCTCTCGACAACCCGCTACCTCACACCATCGGGCAACCCGCTGCACGAGAAGGGTCTCGAGCCTACCGTCGCCGTGGACGAACCGGATGCCACCGAATTCGGCCAGCCGGCGCCGACCGCCGATCCGATTCTCGACAAGGCGATCGCGCGACTCACCGAGAAAAAGGCCGCGTAGTCGGGAAGTCATTTACGCGCCTGGCCGATTCACCGTATACTGATCGTTCGTCTAACGTCAGCATTTGCAAAGGATAGGCGCGTAGCTCAGAGGTTAGAGCGCCTGCTTGACACGCAGGAGGTCGGTGGTTCGAGTCCACCCGTGCCTACCATTCGACTAACCTCCGTCCCGCCTTCGGCGAGCCGGAGGCTCGCTCATGCCGGGCCACTGACCGCGAGAACGGGTCCTGAGCGAGCTGAGAGCTCTTGACCCGCGAGTCGAAGAACAGCTCGCGGGCGACAGGCGGACGAATCGAGGATGGCGAGTCGGAGCGCGACTTCACGATTTCTCATGAGCCAGATCACTGTCACGCTTCCGGATGGCTCCCAACGCACGTTGCCATCCGGCTCGCCGGTTCGCGACGTCGCGGAAGGGATTTCTCCGCGCCTCGCAGAAGCGGCGCTCGCGGCGGTTGTCGACGGCAGGCTCGTCGACCTGACCTATCCGCTGCAGCAAAACGCGTCCATCCGGATCGTCACCGACAAGAATGCGGAGGCGCTGGCGCTCGTTCGTCACAGCACGGCGCATCTGCTCGCGGCGGCGGTGACCAACCTGTTCCCGACCGTCCAGTGCGGCATCGGTCCGGCGACCGACGAAGGGTTCTTCTACGACTTCGTCGTGCCGCGCCCGTTCGTGCCGGAGGATCTCGACGCGATCGAGCGGAAGATGCGTGAGCTCGCCGCGCAGGATCTCGTGTACGAACGGCAGATGTGGCCGCGCGACGACGCGCAGGCATTCTTCGCCAATCGCGGCGAGCCGTTGAAGGTCCAGCTGATCGACGAGAAGACCCAAGGCCAGAAGGAAGTATCCTGCTACACGATCAAGGACAAGGAGACCTTCATCGACTTCTGCGTCGGGCCGCACGTGCCGTCCACCGGGAAGCTCAAGGCGTTCAAGCTGCTGAACACCTCCAATGCGTACTGGAAGGGCGACGCGCGGAACCAGCCGATGCAGCGCGTCTACGGCACCGCGTTCCTGTCCGAGAAGGATCTGAAAACGCACCTCACGCAGCTCGAGGAGGCGAAGAAGCGCGATCACCGCAAGCTCGGTCGCGAGCTCGGGTTGTTCACCTTCCACCACTGGTCGCCCGGCGCGGCGTTCTGGATGGCCAAGGGCACGACGCTGTACAACACGCTCGCCGACTACACGCGCGAAGTGCTGTTCCCGGCCGGCTACGTCGAGGTGAAGACGCCGCTCATCTACAACAAGGCGCTGTGGGAGCAGTCGAGACATTGGTCGCACTATCGCAAGAACATGTTCCTGATCGAGTCCGAAGGTGAGACGCTGAGCGTCAAGCCAATGAACTGTCCGGGGCATTTCCTGCTGTACGCGAGCACGGTGCACAGCTACAAGGAGCTCCCGATCCGGTTCCACGAGCAGACTCCGCTGCACCGCAACGAGGCATCGGGGGTCCTGTCTGGGCTGACGCGCGTCCGCCAGTTCGCGCAGGACGATGCGCACTGTTTCATCACGCCCGAGCAGATCGGCGACGAGGTGGAACGGCTGATTCGCCTCGTACAGCGGGTCTACGAAGATTTCGGGCTCCCCTACACGGCGAAGCTCTCGACGATGCCGGACGACCATCTCGGCGAGGTGGCGACGTGGCAGCACGCCGAGGCGCAGCTGAAGGCGGCGCTCGATCGCGCCGGCATGAGCTACGACATCAACGAGAAGGACGGCGCCTTCTACGGACCGAAGATCGACTTCGACGTCACCGACGCGATCGGGCGCAAATGGCAGTGCGCGACGATTCAGCTCGACTACCAGCAGCCGGAGAACTTCGATCTGAAATACATCGGTGCCGATAACGCCGAGCACCGCCCGGTGGTGATCCACCGCGCCATCGTTGGCAGCTTCGAGCGGTTCATCGCGATCCTGATCGAGCACTACGCGGGGGCGTTCCCGCTGTGGCTGGCGCCGGTCCAGGCGATGGTGCTGCCGATTGCCGATCGCCATCTGCAGTACGCGGGGTTCGTGCGTGACCAGCTGCAGGCCGCCGGTCTGCGCGTCGAGCTCGACGAGCGGCAGGAGAAGATCAACTTCAAGATCCGCGAGGCGCAGCTGCAGAAGATTCCGTACATGCTGGTGGTCGGCGACCGCGAGGTCGAACAGAGCACGGTGTCGGTGCGCGAGCGCACCGGCGGTGACAAGGGGGCCAGCTCGATTGACGCGTTCATCGCGGCGGCGCACGACGAGATCGCGCGCAAGGGTCAGGTTCCGGTAACGACGTAAGGAGGCTTTATCGCTTTCGACAGAAGTCCCCGCCGCGACGATCGCGTGCGGGTCAACGAACGCATCCGCGTCCGCGAAATCCGCGTAATCGACGACACCGGCCAGCAGCTCGGCATCATGCCGCCGCCGCAGGCGCTCGCGATTGCCAAACAAAAAGGGCTCGACCTGGTCGAGATCTCGCCGACCGCCAACCCGCCGGTCTGCCGGATCATGGATTTCGGGAAGTACCAGTACCAGGAGCAGAAGCGCGCGCGCGAGGCTCGCAAGCACCAGAAGGTGATCGAGGTCAAAGAGATCAAGTTCCGCCCGAAGGT
>DATFXR010000376.1:0-39157 GCA_035315685.1 Vicinamibacterales bacterium
ATTCGTCGCCGTGCCGTGCAGCATGCTGTGCGTCGCTTTCATGCTGGCGTGCTCATCGTCGCCTCAGCCCTCGAACGGTGCGGCGCCGGGAACCGGCGCAGCATCCAGCCCCGCGAAACCCGGAGACGACGAACCGATTTCGGCGACGCCCTCTCCGTACGATGCGCTGCCCGCCGACGCCCGATCGCTTCTGGATCAGCCGTTCAAAGGCGATCTCGACGAGATGGTGAAGCGCCGGCTGATCCGTGCCGCCGTCGTCTTCAATCGCACCCAGTACTTCATCGACAAAGGCGTTCAGCGCGGCATCAGCTACGAATCGCTGAAGCTGTTCGAAGACGAGCTGAACAAGCGGCTGAAGACTGGCCTGCTCAAGGTGCACGTCGCCATCATCCCGCTCCAGCGGGATCAACTCGGTGCCGCGCTCCTCGACGGAAAAGTCGACCTCGTCGCCGCCGCGATCACCATCACGCCGGAGCGTCGGAAACTCGCGGACTTCAGCAATCCGACGCGCCGGGATGTGTCGGAAATCGTCGTCAGCGGCGCACACGTGCCTCCGGTCGCTACGGCAGACGACCTGTCGGGCCGCAGCGTGTTCGTACGGCGCGGCAGCGTCTACCTCGAGAGCGTCGAGAAACTGAACCAGTCGCTGGCCAGTCGTGGCAAGCCGCCGGTGATGATCAAGCCGGCGCCCGAAGTGCTCGAAGACGACGACCTGCTCGAGATGGTCAATGCCGGCCTGGTGGACGCGACCGTCGTCGACGACTTCGTCGCCCGGTTCTGGAGTCAGGTCTTCACGAACATCCGCGTCAACGAGAAGGCCACGGTTCGCACCGGCGGAGAGATCGCGGTGGCCGTGCGGAAGAACAGCCCGAAGCTCCTTCGGGCCGTCAACACCTGGATCAAGGAATACGGACCGAATACTGCCTTCGGCAACATCATGGAGCGTCGCTATCTGGAGAGCACGAAATACGTGAAGAATGCGGCTGCCGACGAGGAGCGGGTGAAACTGCAGAAGATGGTGAAGCTGTTCCAGACCTATGGCGACCAGTACAAGATCGATTACCTGCTGATGGCGGCGCAGGGCTACCAGGAGTCGGGCCTGGACCAGTCGGTGAAGAGCGGGGTCGGCGCGATCGGCGTGATGCAGCTGATGCCGGCGACCGGCAAGGAACAGGGCGTCGGCGACATCACTCAGATGGAGCCGAACATCCATGCCGGGGTGAAGTACTTCCGCTTCATGATGGACACCTTCTACAAAGACGATCCGATGGACGACTTGAACAAAGGCCTGATGACGCTCGCCTCGTACAACGCTGGTCCCGGCCGCATTCGCCAGCTGCGCGCCGAAACCGCTCGCCGCGGACTGAACCCGAACCTGTGGTTCGGCAACGTGGAGCGTGTCGTCTCAGAGCGAGTTGGGCGGGAGACGGTCCAGTACGTCGGGAACATTTACAAGTACTACGTGGCATACAAGCTCGTCTCCGAGCGCGCGCAGACGCGGGATGAGGCGAAGGACGCCGTGAAGAAAGAGCGTTGAGACGAGCGATTGGTCATGGCGACTCACGCGCAGCGTCGACGGCACGTTCGAGACTGCACCAACGTTCAGTAGATCGGAGGCCGCGAGTCTGTATTACTCTCCGTCATCGCGGAGGAATCCTCCGAGGAGACACGATGGACACTCCGGATGGTCGAAGGAACTGGCGTCGGGGCGAACCTGACGATCGACGTGCCGCGCGTCCTGAGCGGACACCGCCCGACGCGTTTCAAGCTCATCAAGACATGTTCAGTGCGACTCTTCGACCGTCGCAGGTGTGGAGAGCGGTCCGTCTAGTCCCGCTGCTGCTCGTCTTCGCCGGCGTGGCCTCGCCAGCCCTCGCGCAGAAGCCTGCGGCCGCGTCCGCTCCAGACGCGTTGACCCGGCTGAACGAGGCAGTGGACGCGCTCACGCGAAAGGTCTGGCCGAGCGTTGTCCAGATTATGGTCACGAGCTACGGCGCGCGCGAGGAGGGCGGCGGTCGAGGCGACGCCACCGCCGTCGTCGGCCGGCAGCGATCGATCGGCTCGGGATTCATCATCGACGCCGATGGGTACATCATGACGAACGCTCACGTCGTGAGCGGCGCGCAGCGCGTTCAGATCGTCCTGCCGGCGGACAACGTGGACGGATCGCTGACGTCGGCCCTGTCGGGCAGGACCTACCTCATCGCAGCTCGCATTGTCGGGATGACCACCGAACTGGATCTGGCCCTGCTGAAGGTCGACGGCATCAAGCTGCCCGCCCTGCCGCTGGCCACCTATTCGCAGGTGCGACAAGGCGAGACTGTTTTTGCGTTCGGCAATCCGGCGGGGTTGCGCAACAGCCTCAGTCACGGCCTCGTGTCTGCGGTTGCCAGACAGGTCGATCCTGATTCACCGCTCATTTACATTCAGACCGACGCACCGATCAATCCGGGAAACTCCGGCGGTCCGCTCGTCAACATTCGCGGGGAAGTCGTCGGCGTGAACACGTTCATCCTCTCGCAGTCCGGCGGGAACGAAGGATTGGGGTTCGCGATTCCAAGTGCCACCGCCCGAACGGTGTTTCGGCAACTGAAGCAATACGGCCAGATTCGACGTCAGGAAGTCGGGATGAGCCTCCAGACGATCACGCCCGACATGGCAACTGCGCTCGGCCTGGTCAGAAACTACGGCGTCATCGTGTCCGATGTCTGGCCGGGCGGACCAGCGGAGAAAGGCGGCCTCAAGATAGGGGACATCCTCGTGTCCGTCGACGGGCAGCCTGCCGATAACGTGCCGACGGTGACCTACAACTTCCGGCTCCGGGACTCCAAGGACAATGTGCAGCTGGTCGTGCTCCGAGGAGGCGCTCAGCAGACGATCAGCGTTGCCGCCGTCGAGGAGCGGAGCGAATTCGATTCGCTGTCGGCGATGGCCGACCCGGAGAAGAATCTCGTGCCCGAGCTCGGAATCCTCGGCGTGGAAATCGATCAGCGGATAGCGGCGGCGGCGACCGGCCTTCGGGATCCGCTGGGGATCATTGTCGTTGCCCGCGCGGCCGGTGCGACGAGCGAGGTGCCCCTCCAGCCGCGAGACGTCATCCGCCAATTGAACAATCGGTTGATGACAACGCTGCAAGGACTCAGAGACGCGGTCCGCGCCGTACCGGCAGGAGCGCCAGCCACCCTGCAGATTCAGCGCGAAGGCCGGCTGATGTACGTGACGTTCACCCGCGAATGAGCGCCGGTCACGACGGTGACGCGCGCGACAGCAATCCTCGCCGAAGCAGAGCGCCGAATTCGTCGACGCGCGTGAAGAGCGCATCGCCGAGAAACTCGAGCGACGCCATCGATCGCTCCCCGGCTTCGTGGTGGCCCGGGCCACAGGCGTCGCGAACCACGATCGGGATGAACCCGAGATCGGCGCCATGGCGCACCGAAGGCTCGATGCCAATTTCGGTCGCGACGCCGACGATGGCGAACGACGTCACGCCGCAGTCACGCAACGCGATGTTCAAGGGTGTGCCTTCGAATGCCGACATCGTGATCTTGTCGAAGATCGCTTCGCTCGGTCGCGGCGTCATCTCCGGCACGAGCTGGAATCCGGGCGAATCACGCAGGAACCAGGGCTGCACGTCCTCCGCCCGGTCGAGCCGCTGCCACGCCATGGCCATGCGGAATTGAAAGGCCCCCATCAGCTCCTTGGGCAATGAGAGGTGGCGCGTGAAGAAGACGCGCACGCCCGTTTCGCGTGCGACGCGCAGCACGTCGACCACCTTTGCCGTGATCTCCGGACCGCGTGTGATCTGACGGATGATCCCGACCTGCATGTCGTAGACAATCAGGGCCAGGCGGCGTGGATCGCACGCGTCTTCCAGCGTGCGAGGAATGTCGAGCCCGAACGCGTGATGCACGATCGTCCTCCAAGACACCCATCCTATCGTGATCCGATCGGCGGTTCGACGGCATCGGCCGAGCGGTCAGGTCATCTGAACAGGTCCTCCCACTGTGGCACGCGGCGTCCGTGCCACGTGGGCCCTTCTCGGACGAAGGTCCACTCCGGATTCCGTTTCGTGTCTCTCAGCGCGCCGCAGATCTCGCGAAACGTCGCCACATCTTCGTCGGAGCACTCGAAGTAGTTGATGAAATCGTATTCGCCCGCCGGAGCCGGCTCCTGCGCGTTCCAGTAAGTGCGTCGCATCAGACACGAGATTCCAGCAGCAGCCGCGAGCGCGTGCCCCTGGCTGACCATGCGCCCGGACTCGTCATAGCGCGGCAGAAAGAACGTATGCCGCTCCATCCAGTCCTTCTTCCACCAGGCCGCGGTCTTCGACAACGGCATCAGGAAGGCGGCAGGCATCACGGCGCCAGATTGCTGCACGATGCGGTGGGCATACGCGAAGTTGTGCATGGCGTTCCCGGTGTACCTGAGGGGACGGACCACGCCGGCGAGCGTCGTTGGGCGGTGTGCCGGCCCAACCAGGCGGGCCAGCTGCGTGCGGAACTGGTCGAGCGGTTCCGGCGTTTCAGAGGACAGGTGAAGCACGACGGCCGCATGGTCCAGCTGCCGATCGGGAATGTTGCCGGCGGTCACGCTCGCTCGGCGCAAAAAGCCAATCGTTCGGTCGGATGGTGCGTGCGGCGCGTCGAACTCGTTCCGAAAATCCAGACGCTGGATCAGATCTGCTATCGCCGTGGTGGCGGCCCTGGCCGTCGCGGGCGGCAGGTCGAGGCACAGATAGGCGCCGTGCCGCGTGATCGCCGTCGATCGAACATCGTCAGCTCGCGCCAGCACTGATTCCGGACCGTCGGTTTGTGCCACCGGGTGCTGCGTGCTGGCACTCACCGAGGCGGTCATGTCCAGTGGTGCGGCGACGACGGGGCCGACGGCGAGTTGTGTTGCCCGTTCGAGAAACACCCGCCGGCTCACCTCACCGCGTTCGCAGGCCTGCAACAGGTCGATCCATCCGCTCATCGCGCTCCTCCATCGGCATGCACCGGGGCATGCGTCCGACGATACCCGGCGCCACACGATGTGTCGAATGCATAGATCCTGTCGAGGCCATCCGGTATGCTGATGGCCATGGAACTGGATCACGTCGAGGCGTTCGTCGCGATTGCCAAACACGGAGGATTCACGCGGGCCTCCTCGGTGCTGAACCTGTCACAACCGGCGATCAGCCGGCGGGTGCATCTCCTCGAGCACGAGCTCGGCGCAACGCTGTTCGATCGGTTGCGGACCGGCGTCGTGGTGAACGAGGCCGGTCGCGCCTTTCTCCCGCACGCCGAGGCGTTGCTGGCGTCGATGCGAGACGGGGTGGACGCCGTCAACGCGCTGCGCGGTACCGACGCCGGCGTCGTGACGCTGGCGGTCGTCGGGACGCTCGCGAGCACGTCGCTGACCGAGCGCCTCAGCCGATTCCGTGACGCGCACCGCGCCGTCGATCTGCGGCTGTGCACGGCGCTGAGTGTCGAGGTCAGCGCGCTGGTCTCCTGCGGCGAGGCCGCGCTCGGTCTTCGCTATGAGCGCGATCCCGATCCGCATCTGGTGTCGACCGCCGTGCATCACGAGTCGTTGATCCCGGTGTGTTCGACACGGCACCGGCTGGCGCGCTCCGCCCGCGTGCCGCCGCGCGCGCTCGCCGGCGAACGGTGGCTCGCGTTTCCCGCGCGATTGACCGCCGCGCGCGAGCCGTACACCACGACTCTGGCGGAGCGACTTGCGGCGAACGGATTGAGCGCGGCCGATGTCGTGCACATCGACAGCCTGACGGCTCAGAAGCGCATGGTGGAGGCTGGCTTTGGACTGGCGCTGCTCCCCGAAAGCAGCGTCGCCGAAGAACTGCGCGCGGGAACGCTGCGCGTGCTCAAGGTCAGCGGCATGCGGGCGACGGTTCCGGTCGTCCTGCTGCATCGGCGGCGGGCGTTCCAGAGCGGCGCGACCAAGGCTTTGGTCAAGCTGTTGACGGACTGGCGGGGCTCGGAGTGACTTCTCCGCCGAGGTCTTCGTATCGCGCCAACCATTGCTCAGCTTGTGCTCCTTCAGGAGGCCAGTGCGCACCGTGAGTTCTCTCTTTCGATAAGCGATTCCACACCGCCCAGCAGTGTCGGCCGACCGCTACTTCGAGCGATTCGCTCTCGACGCCCGTTCAACCGTGCAAAGGCCGAACACACGAGCTGCGGCAGAACATTTGCTTAAGACCTCTACCGCCACCGTGTTGCGCGGGGTTCCGTTGATCTGAACCGATTACATCAGTTTCATGGACTCGATTCACGCAGGCAGTCGCGAGGGCGAACTTTCACAGATGGCGCGCTGAGGCGCGCGGCAGCATCATGAGCGATTTGGTCCTTGATCACGTCTCGAAGCGCTACCACGTTCGACGTCGGGTACGAAGGAACGGCGCGCGGCGATCAGTTCTCAAAAGGCTTAACGCCTTTCGCGGACGGACCGACGAATTCTGGGCGCTTCGTGACGTCTCCTTCGAGGTCGCGCGCGGTGAAACGCTCGGCATCATCGGTCACAACGGTGCCGGCAAGAGCACCATTCTCAAACTGCTGTCGCAGGTGACGACGCCGACGTCCGGCGAAATCAGAATCAGCGGGCGGCTTTCCGCTTTGATCGAGGTGGGATCCGGATTCCATCCAGAATTGACCGGCCGCGAGAACGTCTACCTGAGCGGTTCCATCCTCGGCATGCGGCGCCGCGAGATCGCCGGGAAGCTCGAAAGCATCATCGACTTTGCCGGTGTGCGCGACTTCATCGACACGCCCGTCAAGCACTACTCGTCGGGCATGTACGTGCGGCTCGGCTTCTCGATAGCGGCCCACCTCGAGCCGGACATCCTCCTGCTCGACGAGGTCCTGGCGGTTGGCGATGCGACCTTTCAGGTGAGATGTCTCGATCGTATCAACCAACTCCACAACGAAGGCCGCACGATCGTCTTCATCTCGCATGATCTGATTTCGGTCGAGCGCCTGTGCGGTCGGGTGCTTCTCCTGAACCATGGCAAGGTTGTCGCGAGCGGCTCCGCTCGAGAGGTCATCGGCATCTATCAGGAAATCGGACGAACCCGCAGGCCGTCGGAGGACCCGCAAGTCGTCGCCGAAGTGCCACGCTCGGGCGAAGTCGAGATCACTTCCGTCGCATGTGAAGACGAGAACGGTCACTCCACGAGTACCCTCCGCACCGGCGATCGCGTCAGGGTTCGGATCGAGTATGTCGCGCACCGGCCGGTGTCCGACGCGATGTTCGAGCTCTATGTGTATTCGACGCTTGGCGGCCTGTATGGACCGTGGTGCCACTTGACGACGGCGGCCAATGAGAGCGAGCCGCCGCGGGTTGATCGGGGACCGGGTTTCGTGGAATTCGAGATCGACGAGCTGAGCCTCCTTCCGGGGATCTGTTTCGTCAGCGCAAGAATCGCGCATCGTGATCAGGCACCCGGTGAGGCGATCGACTGGCAGCAGCAGTGTCTGACACTGCGCGTCGATCACGGCAAGGCCGTTCGCGGTACGTTCTACATGCCCCATCGATGGCGGATCGGTGGCGCCGCCTTTCCCGTCCGAGGCGGATCCAACCCGCAGCTTGGAACCCGTTCCGCTGAATCACCCGTCGCTGGCGGTGGTGTTCACTCTGGTTCGTTCCCGAGGACACCATGAACGTCGGCATGACAACGACCCGTTCATGAACCGTTTTGTCCAATTCATACAATGATGACATCGATCCTTCCACGCACGCTGGAACGCCTGGCCCGGCGAGGCCCCGCCACGGACGCCCCGTTTCCGCAGGAACTTTCGCGCCTGGCCGACTATTCCATGTCCACTCCCCAGGTTCTGTCGAGACAGTACGCGCTGGCGAAAGACATTATCGCAAAGGAAGTCATCGGCGATTTCGTCGAATGCGGCGTATGTAACGGCGGGTCCGCTGCAGCCATTGCCCTGGCATTTCGCGGTGCCGGGCGTCACGTCTGGTTATACGACTCGTTTGAGGGGTTACCGAGCCCGAAGGCAATTGACGGGCCTGACGCGCCAGCGTACGAGCGTCGCTGTGTGGGATCTGAAGAGGCGGTCAAATCAGCGCTGCGCATCGCGAATATCCCGGAGCAAGACTGCACGATTCGGAAAGGGTGGTTCGAGCAGACGTTTCAAAGCCCGTTGCCGGACCAAGTGGCGTTTCTGCACGTCGACGCGGACTGGTACGAGAGCGTCATGCTGACCCTCAGGACGTTTTATGACCGCGTCACCGACGGCGGCATCGTTCTGCTGGACGACTTCGGGCATTGGGAGGGATGTCGCGAAGCCTTTTATGACTTCGCAGCAATGCGGAACATCAAGCCGCTGCTCGAACGTTTCGACAACAGTCAGGCCTTCTGGATCAAGGGTAAGCAGCACAATCGCGGAGCCTGACGATCGTCCCTGTATGGGTATGGATCACCAGACTCTGACGCCGAATCGCGACCGATGGATTCTGCGTTGATGCCACTCCGCCGTCCCTTTCTGAATGTCGGGTGTGGGCGTCGCTTCCATCCATCCTGGGTAAATATCGACATTCAGCCGACCGACCCGCAGGTGATGCCGCATGACATCAGGGATGGACTACGGTTTCAGGATGAGTCATTCGAGGTCGTCTATCATTCGCATGTCCTCGAGCATCTGTCGCCGCACGATGGACTGACACTTCTGCGTGAATGCTACCGAGTGCTGAAACCAGGAGGAACGATCCGAGTAGCCGTTCCCGACCTGGAGGAGATCGCACGCCTGTACCTGCAGTCGCTGGAGCTGGCGCGGCAAGGACATCGTGACTGGCAGGACAACTACGACTGGATCATGATCGAGCTTTACGACCAGGCAGTTCGCGAAATGTCTGGGGGCGGTCATGGTGCCTATCTGAATCGGGATTCCATTCCCAATGTTGATTTCGTGCTTATGCGACAGGGCAAGGAAGCGGAAGAGTCGATTGCCGGCCAGAGAAGCCTGCGAACGGCGCCGGCGGTCCGCGCCGCAAACGGCAGCCAGGTCGATTTCCGACAATTCGTAGGCGGCGTGCTCCGCGGTGGTTTGCAGCGTCTGAAGCGGACGTTCTCACCGAGTCACTCGCGGGCCCGCCACGAATCGAGAATCCAGCGGGCGCTTGGCCCTGAGTACGAGTTGCTGCAGCTTGGCCGCTTCAGGCGGAGCGGCGAAGTGCACCAATGGATGTACGACAGCTATTCGCTGTCCCGGGCGCTGGTCGCGGCGGGATTCGTCGCGCCGCGACGCATGCACGCGAACGAAAGCCGAGTGATCGACTGGGCGACGTTTTGCCTCGACACGGAGCCTGATGGTCGGCCGTACAAGCCAGACTCGCTCTACGTCGAGGCTGTCAGGGACGAGCCGGCGACGTACAGCGAGCCGTGATTCGAGCCGAATGCGAATCCTGATCGTTTCCAATTTCTATCCGCCGCACTTTCTGGGAGGATACGAGCTCGGCTGCAGTGCAGTAGCACGGGCGCTCGAGGCGCGGGGGCATCAGATAACCGTGCTGACGAGTTGCCACGGAATGGACCGGCCTGCATCGGAGGGCAATGTCCATCGCTGGCTCTATCCGGTCAGCCTCGTCGACGGGCGGCACTCGAGAACCGCATATTGGCCCGACCTCGCGCGGCTCGAGGTGGCAAATCAGTTCGCGTTCGACAGAATCTGGCACCGTCACGCACCCGACGTCGTCTACTTGTGGAATCTGGCAAAGATTCCGATCTCACTGGCGCTCCGAGCCGAATCGCGGGGGGCGGTCTGCTACTACGTGTCGGACCCATGGTTGGCGCAATGGAGTGAACAAGGCTGGTACCAGGACGCGTGGTACCGGCTGATTACAGCGACACCAGCCCGCATACACGTGAGGATCGCGCGCCAGCTGGCGCGGTCGGCGTTTGCCATCGCGAGGTTGACGTGGACCACAGACGCGCTGCAGCTGCGCCACGTGCAGTTCTGCAGTGCCTTCTTGAAGGACGCCACGCTCAAGGCGGGTCGTCGCGTCGCCGACGGAGAAGTCGTCTATTGGGGTGTTGATGCGTGTCGCTTCACACCGGCTCCTGCCGTCCGGGAAGAAGACGACGATCGACGTTTTCGCCTTCTCTATGTCGGCCAGCTTGTACCTCATAAAGGTGTGCACACGGCAATCGAGGCATTGCGCCACCTTCATGCGGCCGGGCTTCGCCACGTGACACTGACCATCGTCGGACCCAGTCACGGATCCGGTTACGAGACGCAGTTGCGGGACCAGGTGGTTTCGTCGCGGCTGGAGGGTTCGGTTCGATTCGCTGGTGCTCAGTCACGAGACCGACTTCCAGCGATCTATCGTGAGCACGGCATCCTGATCTTCCCTTCGTGCTGGGACGAGCCATTCGCGATTACCCCGCTCGAGGCGATGGCGTCGGGGCTCGCTGTCGTCGGAACCATGGCAGGCGGCAGCCGCGAGATCTTCGAAGATGAGGTGAATGCGCTGATCTTCCCCGAAGAGGATTCACGAGCCTGCGGCGATCAAGTCCACCGTCTTGTAGCCGATCCGGCATTCACCGCCGCGCTCGGCCGACGCGCTCGAAGCACAATCCTGGAGCACTTCACGCTCGAGGGCATGGTCGACAGGATCGAGCGTCGTCTTGCACAGTTGTGTTGATCGCTCATTGCCGCGACATCAGTCGATCGACTATCTGCAGGAACTCGGCTGCGTACCGCTCTTTGCCAAACGCCTTCGCGCGCACCCGGGCGGCTTCGGCCATCCGTTCGCACAGCGCCTCGTCCTGCGCAAGCTGAGTCGTGTAGTGCATCAGTTCGTCCGTCGTGTTCCAGAGAAAGCCGCTCACGCCGTGATCGACTATCTCCGATTGCCCCCCCTTGTTGATCACGACGGGAACGCATCCGGCAGACATCGCTTCGACCGTGACGATGCCGAAATGTTCGGTGAGCTGCGGGAGAAGCGAGTCGTCTTCGCCGTACCCGGCCGCATGCCAGAAAATCTTCGATCGCTCGAAGAGCCGCGTCAGCTGCGCTCGTTCGAGGTTCGCCAGCACGCAGGCGCGACCGCCGGCAGCTGCGCTCCGTACTTTCGCGAAATACTTCACATCGTCGGGGGAATCACCGAGACCACCGGCGGACACGTACTCCCATCCGGACAGGCGGTCACGTTCCAGGCGTCTGAACGTCGTCATCATCTCGACCTGTTTTTTCGAGTGGCCCAGTGTCGCAAACCGTCCGACGCTCAGGATGGCGTCGGCCTTGTCGGTTTGCTCGAAGCCGCCTCCGGCCGGTGGATACACGACCTGGCAGTCGAGATCCCACCACTTCCGCGCGTACTCGCGGCTGAACTTCGACGTGGCGAGTCTCACCTGATACGTCGCGAAGCGCCGTCGCCACTCCCATGCGGAAAACAGCCGCCGCAAGCGATCTTGGGACGTGTCACCCTGCAACCTGCAAGGGCCCTCTTCGCGGCGGTCGAACCATGGGAACAGGACGACGAGCACTCCGATCGGCGCGTGACAGAACGGCGGCAGGCCGTGAGTGAAGTTGACGAACAGGTCGTACGGTTCGCTCAGTTCCGACCGCCATTGCCGTGCTTCGCGAGCACGCCGCCAGGGGCGCATCGGACCGTAGTACGTCGGCCACTCGAAGGGAACGTGACGAATCGTGCATCCGTCGAGGTCGGTGCCGAACATGCGGGACAGATCAGCGATCGTGAGGTCCGAACGGTGCTGCACGATCTCGACGTTGTGAAAGCGGCGGAGCGCTTCAGCGAGAGCGGCCACACAGAATTCCGCGCCGCCGGGCGCTCCGCCATGCGGCTCACTGTAGATGCCGACGTTCATCCGAATCCGGCTCTCCCGATTTTCGAAACGTGACCTGAAGCGCACCAGTCCGTTTGGTTGTGTTGGCGTGACTCGACGTCCTACGAGGTGACAGCATCTGGCACGAGCCCGCGAGCTCAGCCGATGCAACGGCGATGCCGATCCCTCGGCCGGTCGCACTACCGTTTCGTTTGTCGCATTCGTCGAAGTTCGACGTCAGTGCTTCAGCACGGAGAACTCAGCCGGCGTGCCTCGTTCCCTTATTGAGCGATCTTTTGCCACTGTTGAACTGCCCCGTTCATGGATCGGCTCGGTCGACAGCACAACCTCGGTCGACGTCGCGCCAGGGCCGACGATCGACGGATCGAGCGCCGCAAGCCGTCATCCGACGTCCGTGCTTCGCCAGGCCCGTGATCTCATCCAACGGTTTGTCGTGACAGGTGAAGACGTTGCACCGATGGGCTTGGGGTATCTCTTGCGCATTCAGATCGATGAGGCGTATCTGACGTCTGTTCTTCGAGTCATCCAAACACATCGAGCGGTCTGCCCCACGACACGGTGTTGGCGAGAACGCGGTTTGCATCCACTCATCCGCTCGATCATCAAGTGGTTCGCACTCTTGGAGATGCCTGAACTCGCATGGAACAGACTGCCAGTTTCACTGAAACGCAGATTCCACCACCTGACCGTCACGCGGAGTCACAACGTCTGGTCCACGGTCATGCACGGCAGCACGAACAAACGGCGTCCGAGCCGCGGCCGGTCACTGTCATCCGGGCTCATTCGTTCTCGCCGATGGCGCTCTTTCGGACCGTCTCACGGCTGGCCGACTATCGCGATCTGCTGTACACGCTCAGCATTCATCGCCTGAACGTTCGATACAAGCAATCGATTCTGGGACCGGCGTGGGCGCTGCTGCAACCGCTGGCGTTGATGCTCATCTACACGGTGATCTTTTCCAGAATCGCCCGCGTACCGAGCGAAGGCGCACCGTACGCGCTGTTTGCGTATTGCGCGCTGTTGCCGTGGCTCTACTTCGCGACCGCGCTCTCGACGGCGACCAACAGTCTCGTGACGCATTTCAACCTCGTCACGAAGGTGTATTTCCCGCGTGAGATTCTGCCGCTGACGTACGTGATCGCTGCGCTCGCCGATTTTCTCGTGGCCTCGACGGTTCTTGGCGGCCTGATGGCCTATTACCGCGTTCCTGTCACGCCGCTCGCGTGGTACGTGATTCCAATCGTCGCCGTGCTGACGGTCTTCGCGACGTCCGTGTCGCTGGTGCTGTGCGCTGTTCAGGTTCGCTACCGCGATATCGGCGTTGCGATGCCGCTGGTGCTCCAGTTGTGGATGTTCGCGACGCCGGTCGTCTACCCGCTGCGCCTTGTCCCCCGCTCCTGGCAGGCCGCCTACGAGCTGAATCCGATGGTTGGCATCGTCGAGTCATTCCGTCGCGTCGTCCTGCAGGGACAACCTCCTGCGTTTCATGCGCTGATAATGTCGGCGATCGTCGCCGTGGTGCTGCTGCCGGTCGCGTTCGCGTACTTCAAGCACGTCGAAGCAACGGTTGCGGATGTCATCTGAGATCTACCTGAGCGGGTCGATTCTCGGCATGCGGCGCCGCGAGATCGCCGGCGCGCTCGAACGCATCATCGAGTTCGCGGGAGTGGCCGACGCATCGTTCGCCGCCGAACTCGCTGGCACCAATGTTGGACAGCTGTCGCTGGTTCACCCGTCGTGCTGCGTCTCGCGCGTGTGGGACGAAGGGGACTTGGCGGGGCGGCGGCTGCCGCAGATCCCGGCTGCTCTTCCGGGCTTGTCGCGCAGGGCGATGCGGCGCCGCTTGCCGCGGCTGACGGCCAAAAACGGGAGCCGAGTGCCGATTGATCAGTGACTTGATCTACGACGTCGGCATGAACAACGGAGACGACACAGCCTATTACTTGTACAGAGGCTATCGCGTCGTTGCCGTCGAAGCGGATCCGACGCTGGTCGCCCGGGCGCGCGACCGCTTCGCGTCCGAGATACGGCGGGGCCAGCTCGAGCTCGTCAGCACCGCGATCGGGCCGAGACGGGAGACGGCACCGTTCTGGATCTGTGAAGGCCAGAGCGAGTGGAACTCGTTCGATCGGCAAATCGCGTCGCGCGAGGGGCACGCCCATCACGCGGTCGCGGTGCAATGCCAGCCATTTCGCGATTTGCTCGAACAGTACGGAGTGCCGTCGTATCTCAAGATTGATATCGAGGGGCACGATCATTACTGCGTGGCAGATCTTGATCCCGGCGATCTCCCCGCCTACGTCTCACACGAAATGTGGGGGTCACTCGAGCCGCTGTACAGGCTGCGCGACCTGGGCTATCGCAGCTTCAAATTGATCACGCAAAACGATCACACTGAATTGTTCATCGACCCCTTCAGCACTGATGAGTTTGTGAAGCGGCGCCTCCGTCCGTATCCCGCTCTGTACAAAATGGGTGCTCGGTGCGCGCAGATTCGGCGGCGGCTCGCGTCGCGGTCGCTCAATGGGCACGGGACGCATCGGTCGCCGATGAAAGACCCCGAGTGGAAGTTCGCGTTTGGCAGCTCCGGTCCGTTTGGAGAGGACACGGCAGGAAGTTGGCGGACGGTCGACGCTGTGGCGCTAACATGGCTGGCTTTCCAGCTCGGGCAATCCCGCTACGGAAAACCCGGCCTCTGGGTTTGGCACGACGTGCACGCGCGGATCGAACCCAATTGAAACGCATCATGAAAGCAGTCGCTGGCGACAACCCGCTCGGGTCCGTCGTCATCGGTGGGGATTGAACTGATGAGCAGCCTGCACGTGACGGTCGCGATCTGCACCTGGAACAGGTGCATCCCGCTCGAGCAGACGCTGCACGGCTTGACGGGGATCACCGCGCCGGCCGACGCGACCTGGGAGCTCCTGATCGTCAACAACAACTGCACGGATCAGACCGATCACGTCATTCGCGCGTTCGAAGGCCGGCTGCCGATCAAACGGGTCGTCGAAGCGAGGTCCGGGCTCTCGCACGCGCGTAACCGTGCGGTTGCCGAAGCGAGGGGCGACTACATTCTGTGGACCGACGACGACGTCACCGTCTGTCCGAACTATCTCGTCGAGTACGTCCGAGCCTTCAAGACGTGGCCCGACGCATCAATCTTCGGTGGACCCATCGAGCCGTGCTTCGACGGAACACCTCCCCCCTGGCTGTTGGAGATCTATCCGACGATTGCCGGCGTGTACGCGGCACGGGACTTCGGCCCGGCGCCGATGCCGCTGTCACGCGATGCCATCCCCTGGGGTGCGAACTATGTCATCCGGGCCGACGCGCAGGCGAGGCATCTGTACGATCCGGACCTTGGTTACCGGCCGGGCCGGCTGGTCGGTTGGGAGGAAACCGAGGTCATCCTCGCGCTTCTTGCCGACGGCGCGCACGGCTGGTGGGTTCCCGGCGCTGCGCTTCGCCACCACGTACCGAAGCAGCGACAGACGACGAAGTACCTGCGCACGCATTTCTACAACCGCGGCATCTACTACGGGAGCCGCTGGAACGAGATCGACAAACGGCTGGTTTTCGGCCGGCCGCGATGGCTGTGGAAGCGCGTCGTCGAGTCGGAGCTGAAATATCGACTGCACAAGGTCTGGTCGAAACCCGAAGTATGGGTGCAGCACCTGATCACCTCCAGCGAAAGCTGGGGCCTGTTGAACGGGTACGTACCCAAGTCAGAGGTGTAGACATGGCTGCAGACCAACTCCCGCTCCCACAGCTGGTGTCGGTGGTGATTCCCTGCTACAACCAGGCGAGGTTCCTTGCGGAAGCTATCGAGAGCGTCCAGGCGCAGACGCATCCGTTCTTCGAGATTGTCGTCATCGATGACGGATCCACTGACGATACCGTCGCCGTCGCCCGCCGATACAAGTCGGTCCGTTGTGTCACACAGCGCAATCAGGGTCAGGGCGCGGCGCGGAACAAAGGTCTCACCTACGTTTCGGGCGGCTACGTCGTCTTTCTCGATTCGGACGATCGATTGCTTCCAGCTGCGCTCGAGATCGGACTGCGGTGTTTCGCTGCGCATCCGCAATCCGCCTTCGTGGCCGGTCGCTGCGTTAGCATCGACATGCGTGGCGTCCAGCAGCCGGTGCGCCACGATCCCGTCGTGGAGCGTGACCACTACCTACGGTTGCTCGAGACCAACTACATCTGGACGCCGGGCACGGTGATGTTCCGGACGGAAGTGGTGCGCCGGATCGGCGGGTTCAAGCGCACCGTGTCCGGCGCGGAAGACTACGACTTGTATCTTCGGATCGCCCGGCACGATCGGATCTTCTGCCACGATCACGTCGTCACCGAGTACCGGCAGCACAACCTGAGCACGTCGCGCAGGCCGATGCAGATGATGCGCTCATCGCTGAACGTGATGAACGGACAGCGCAGTGCAGTAAGAGGCGATCCGATGGCGGAGCGCGCGCTGCGCGAAGGCATCAGGCACTGGCAGGACGCGTACGGCGAGCAGCTGATCAATGCCGTCCGCAAACAGCTGCGCGCTCGTGAGTGGCGGCAAGCGCTCCCGTCGCTGATCGGCCTTCTTCAATATCATCCGGGGGGGTTTTTTCATCATGCCTGCCGGAAAATCTCACGCGTCGCCCGTGGACGCAAGCCCGAGAGCCTCGATGCGATCGGCTGATCTGACGGCGGGCAGTGGGCCGTGCGACGTCACTGTCACCATCTGCACGTACAACCGGCAACGCCTTCTGGAGGGGGCGCTCGAGAGCATCGTGTCGAACCAGGTTCCCGGCGGCGTCTCTTACGAGGTCATTGTCGTCGACAACAATTCCACCGATGACACGCGAGCGGTGGTGGAGAGCTTCATCCGGCGCGGCTGCAGCAATGTTCGCTATCTGTTCGAGCGCAAGCAGGGGCTCTCCCACGCGAGGAATGCGGCCATCACTGCCGCCCGTGCGGGGATCGTCGCTTTCACCGACGACGACGTGCGGGTGGCGCGCGATTGGGTGCCCACCATCAAGCGCCTGTTCGATCAGCATCCGGAAGTAGATTGCGTGGGCGGAAAGGTGCTGCCGTCGTGGGACCCGCCGCCTCCGGCGTGGCTGACGCAGGAACACTGGTCGCCGCTCGGGATCGTCGACTACGGCGATCGGCCGTTCTATGTGAATGCTGACGTGCGATTGTGCCTGCTGGGGGCGAACCTGGCCATACGGAAGCCCGCACTCGAGCAGATCGGTCGTTTTCAACCGGAGACGCAGCGCGTCCAGCAGTCCGTCGGATCGATGGAAGATCACGAAATGCTGGTTCGGCTCTGGAAGAACAATCGACAGGGCCTGTATGCGCCGGAAATGGTGGTGACGTCAGGCGTGGCCGCCGATCGCCTGTCCAAGCAGTATCACCGTCGCTGGCACCTGGGGCATGGGCGCTTTTATGCGATGGCGCGTCTGCCGGAAATGGAAGAGTCGCGGAGTGGCCGCCTGTTCGACGTGTCCGCTCACATCTACCGCCGGGCAGTGCTCGATGCGTTGAGCTGGGCGGCCAACCTCGCCTGCCTCCGGCCGAACCGTGCGTTCGCCAACGAAACCAACCTGTGGTTTTTCGCTGGCTATTTCAGCCAGCGCTACGAAGACTTCCGTGTGGCCGGTGGACGTACGCGGCTTGGTGAAATCGGGAGGTTCGCCCGCTCGTTCATGCGTGCGCGCCTTCGCCAGTCAGCGTGATGCCGACGCCCGCAGGCCGGATCTTCTGAACCCTGCCTCGGTCTCACTCCGTCGTCCACCCTCCTCCCGTCGCCGATCGAGATTTCACTCCCAGACGGCAGGTCAGACGCTGGCAATGCGCGCTCGTTCGACCCGGCCCTGATCGTTACGTTACGAACTCCGTCAAATGCAGCTCGTTGTCGCCCCGACGATAGACGTCCGAATTCGGACAATCCGAGTTGCGGACAGAAATGTATTCCGCGATTCAACTCCGCTGCCGTCCAACCTGCAACGACGCGCAAAACGGCGCGTTGACGCGCGGCACATTACTGGCAGTGCGACGCGCGCATGAAGACTGCCTCGTTCGGGTTCGCACTCGCTGCCGCGATCACGCTGCCGGTTTCGAGTCTGGCGGCGACGATTCGTGTGCCGGCCGATGCCGTGTCCATTCAACAGGCAATCGACGCGGCCGTGGGCGGCGACACCGTGCTGGTCTCGCCCGGCACCTACGTCGAGAACCTCACGTTCCGCGGAAAGCCGATCACGGTCGAGAGTGAGCAGGGATCGGCCGTGACGATCATCGACGGCGGCGGGAGCGGTTCGGTGGTGACGTTTGCGTCCGGCGAAACGCGCAGCGCGGTGCTGCGCGGATTCACGATTCGCAACGGATTGAACAGCTTCGGCGGCGGCGGCGTGCTGATCCAGAACTCGTCACCGAGCATCGTCGGCAACGCCATCGTCAACAACGGCGCCTGCTCCGGCGCCGGCATCTACAGCTACTTCAGCTCGCCGCTGATTCAGGGCAACACGATCTCGCGGAACTTCGTGTATGCCTGCAGCGGCGCCTCAGGGCTCGGCGTCTACATCGGCGGCGACTCGGCGGCGGAACTGATCGAGAACCTCATCTCCGAGAACAGCGGGTTCGCCAATGGTGGCGGTGTGACACTGTTCGCTGCCGGCAGCGTCGTGCTGCGATCGAACGTCATCTCGCGCAACGTGACGAGCGGCTTCAGCCCGTGCACGTCGGGCGGCGGCATCTGGATGGTCAATTTCTCGCAGGCGACGATCGTCGACAACCTCGTCGTCGGCAACGCGGCGGGCTGCGGCGGCGGATTCTTCTGGGGCGGCTCGTCGGGCGTCACGACGTTCGTCAACAACACCTTTGCCGACAACGACGCGCAGGAAGGATCGGCGATCGACGTCAGCGGACTCGACACGCGCCACCTGATCTACAACAACATCCTCATCGGCAAGGCCGGGCAGACTGCGTTCTATTGCCGCAACGCGAGTTCCACGCCGCCGCCGCTCGTCAACACGAGCGACGTCTTCAGCCAGGCAGGGCTCGCCTACGGCGGCACCTGTCTCGATCAGACCGGCGCGCGGGGCAATCAGTCACTCGATCCGCTGTTCGTCAGGAACGCTGTTGCGGACGTTCTCGGTGACTACCATCTTCAACCAGCGTCGCCGCTGATTGACGCCGGCGACAATGCCGCGCCCGGGATCCCGTCGACCGATCTCGACGGCTTGCCGCGAATCGTCGACGGCGACGGGAACGGCGACGCCCGCGTCGACGTCGGCGCGTACGAAGTCGCGAACGCGAACCGGCCGCCGGTCGCGAACGCCGGCAGCGACACGCATCTCGTTACCGACGCGGCCTGCCTGGCGACAGCCTCGCTCGACGGCAGTGCATCGTTCGATCCGGACGGCGATCCGCTGAGCTATGTGTGGAGCGGCGCGTTCGGCACGATCTCGGGCGCGGTTCAGTCGGTCACCCTCTCGCCGGGCACCTATCCGATCACGCTCAGCGTGCTGGACGGACGCGGCGGCACCGCGTCCGACGGCGTTGTCGTCACGGTGGCCGACGCGACGCCTCCGACGATTCAGTCGGCCGTTGCCGCACCGTCCGTGCTGTCACCCGCGAATCATCAACTGGCGCCGGTGACGCTCGGCGTCTCCGCAGGAGACGCCTGCGGCGGCCCAGTACACTGCCGGATCATCTCGGTCACGAGCAACGAATCGATTACCAGTCAGGATTGGATCATCACCGGCGACTTGACGCTTCGCCTTCGCGCGGATCGATCGAACAAGGGCAGCGGCCGGATCTACACGATCACCGTCGAATGCACCGATCCGTCCGGCAACCGGTCGACGACAACGGCGACTGTAACCGTTCCGCGCTGACGAGGCGCGTCGATTCGAACGCGGTGACCTCCTGCGCCGCGGGCGCGGGATGCGTCATTCGTGGCCCCGCCTGGCTGAGCGTCATAATGATGCTCGGCGCCGGTACGTCACGTCGAAGGCGGGACTCTCGATGAGCACAGTGCTGGTTACGGGTGGCTCGGGGTTCGTCGGCAGCCACGTCCTTCTTCAACTGTTGAACGCCGGCCACACCGTCCGCACGACCGTGCGCTCCTTGCGCCGAGAGGAGAGCGTGCGCGCGATGTTGCGCAACGCCGGCGACGAGGCCGGTTCGCAACTCGCGTTCTTCGCTGCTGACCTCACGCACGACCAGGGGTGGGCCGATGCCGTGGCAGGGTGTGATTACGTGATCCACGTCGCCTCGCCGATCCCGGCCGCTGCACCGAAAACGGAAGACGAACTGATCGTCCCGGCGCGCGATGGCGCGCTGCGCGTATTGAGAGCGGCGCGCGACGCGCACGTGAAACGGGTGGTGCTGACGTCGAGCTGCGGTGCGATTTATTACGGCCACCCGCCGCAGCAGGCGCCGTTCGACGAGACGAGCTGGACCGACATCGACGGCGGCGACATGAGCGCGTACGTGAAATCGAAGGCGATCGCGGAGCGGGCCGCGTGGGACTTCATGGCGGCCGAGGGCGGCGCGCTGGAATTGTCGGTGGTGAATCCTGCCGGCATCTTCGGACCGATCCTCGGTGCCGACTTTTCGTCGTCGATCGAGCTCGTGACCCGGCTGATGAAGGGAGCGCCCGGGTGCCCGCGGCTCTATTTCGGCGTCGTCGACGTACGCGACGTCGCCGACCTGCACGTTCGCGCGATGGCCGATCCCGCCGCGAACGGCGAGCGCTTCATCGCCGTGTCAGGCGAAGTGATGTCGATGCTCGACATCGCGAAGGTGCTCAAGGCGCGGCTCGGCGACGCCGCGAACAAAGTCCCGACGCGGGAACTGCCGGACTGGTTCGTGCGAGTCGTGGCGCTCGTCGATCCGCGCATGCGACAACTGCGTCCGCTGCTCGGCAAGATTCGCAACGCCACGAGCGCGAAGGCGCAACGCGTGCTCGGATGGAAGCCGCGATCGCGTGAAGACGCGATCGCGGCCACCGGCGAGAGCCTGGTCAAGTTCGGCATCGTGACGCCTCAGGGCTGATCCCCAGGCGAGTCAACGGTGTGTTCTACGAACCGCCGGCACCGATCGGCTTTCTGACCACTACCATGGCTTGGTGATAAAAAGCGCAGGGCTCGATCGCGACGATTTCGAAGTACTGACCCCATTCACGGCGGATTCTCTCTGATGAGTGAAACACGTTTACATACTCTAGCGGTACATCGGCACCGTCGATGATCACCAGATCGCCGGTTTCGCCCTTCTTGATGTCCTCCTCCTCGAGCGCGAATGCCTCTCTGAAGGCGTCGTCCTTCCGGAGAAATTGCCACGTATGTTCATCGTGGATTGTGAGAAGCCCGTAGGCACCGGGTTTGAGAATTCTCCGCAGTTCCATCAACCACGCATCGGCGAGCCACGGAACGTGTGTCATCACCGAAATCGCGAAAATGATGTCGAACGTCCGGTCTTCGAACGGCAGATGAGGGTAGGCGGTGCACGTCACAAACCTGAATGGCGGGGACAGGTTTTCCTTGACCCACTCCATCGTTGGGCCATGTTGATCGACTCCCCAGAAATCGCATGATCGAGCTTCCGCCTCGAAGTGCCGCAGCACGCGGCAGTCCCTGCACCCCCAGTCCATCACGGAGATCCCGCTCAGGCGCACGCCCAGCCGATCGAACAACTTCCGCAGGGTTGACGCATCCCCCTGCCCGCTCTCCAGGTAACGGTCGACGCTTCCGTAATACACAAGTTCGGCGGGAGGGAGTGGGAGCGACTGACCGACCGATTCGTCCCGGTGTTTCATGCGCCAGATCGATTGTCGCGAAAAAGATCGTCGCGGTGTCGAGAGGGGGACGACAGTGTCGCTGGAAGGTGGCGTAAACAGTGCCCTGATGACACCCTGCCCGGTCAACGAGTCCTTCACTCGGTCATTGACAAACCTCGACAGGTCGGCCTTGGCGTTCGCCGGTGAGACTCTTCGAATCCATTTCGCTGCTGCGTTTGTCCTCATGCCATCCCTCCGGATCCGAGTCCCTCGGCTGTGGTACGCCAGAAGGCGTGACGGTCACGTCAGACGCGCAACTAAGCAAGCTAACTCGTCCCTCGTCGTTCTCGTCCAGCATCGAGAATGGCTCGTCGGCGACTCCGCGCGCGGCCAGGCCTCGCGCACGGTCCCAGGTGGCAGCACTGCAACCGGCCGCTCCTCGCTGTCAGTCGGCACGAGCCGGAACCAGCCGCTTCATCGCGTGCCGGGCGCTGGTGCACAGCGCATGCCCGATCGGCGGCTCGACACGGCAACGTGCGAGACATGCAGCCGCAGCGTCGGGCCGCCGCATGCGGACGAGGCGTGAGACTTGTCCGCCCAGTGTGCAAAGCGTGTCTTTGCAACGGGCTCGGCGTTTGGTAACGATTTGCCCAGAAAGAGCAATCCTGGTGCGTCCGCGCGTACACGC
Organism: Vicinamibacterales bacterium; assembly: GCA_035315685.1. Taxonomy (GTDB): domain Bacteria; phylum Acidobacteriota; class Vicinamibacteria; order Vicinamibacterales; family CAVVIG01; genus QHWK01. The sequence goes on from DATFXR010000376.1 coordinate 22,276, forward strand.
CGCAAGGCCCGAAAGGGATCGCCGGCATTAAGGCCGCCGGCACGCGCGAGCAGGCGAGTGACATCGGCTTCCGGCGTGGCCGCGATCCGGACCCCGGGCCGCAGGGCCGGTGCAGTCAAGGTAGGGAAGATCGCCGGTCAGCGTCAGGTGTCCACAGGCGAGTGTGTCATGCGCTGCATATCCGCTTGATCGATCAGGATCGCGTCACGATATCCGCGTGCCACGAATGCGACAACGGCAGTCGCGACGAGGAGCCTGAGGGCGAGCGCAAGGGGGTGTTGCTGGACCGCGGCGCGAACATCCGTCAGGCCGGCAATCGCTCCGCCGATGAAGGTGATGAGCAATCTGTTTCCAACACCGCGCCGTGTGAGGTCGTCGCTGAGCCACATCAGGCACGCGGTTGCGGCGGTCACGGTTGCGGCCGTCGTGAGCTCGAACATCGGAAAATGGGCGACAAGGAGTACGCCGTTCGCCATGGACGGCTCACCCGTCTGTGCGCGCGCATCGCGCGGGTGCGGGTTGCGAGGCGGTGTGAGTGAGTAGATGTACATCGCGAGCGGTTACAGCGCTTCATCCGACAATCGGGCGCGAACCCTCCTGGTTCCCGGCGACAGCACGTGATATGGACCGAAGTCGACAGCGTCAGCGAAGCTCACGAGCGCGGCGTAGCGCATCAGGTCGCCGATGCCCCGATGTCAACCCAGCGACTGGCGTCGCCCAGTCTGCGAGCGCAGTCTCTTCCCACGTCTTGGGAATGTCGCGCGCCGCCCCAATGGCGTCGAGAGGAAGAGGCGTGACAGACGTGTCGTGCACGCCAGACAGCGCGGCCGGAAGAAGAAGGGAAATCATCGGCGCGTGTCGCATGGCGCGAGAATTCAGATGCCTCTCAGAACAGGGCGATACTACATCCGTGGAGCCGACGTGGAAGATCGTCCGGGATCGCGCGTGATCCGCCTGCCCACGCAAATCCCGCGACGATCCCGCCGCGAACCGATCCAAACGAACCTTTTACGAATCTTGTGAACGAATTTTACGGCAGCTTGCCGGTGAGCTGCTGGTACAACCGCCGCACCGCCGTTTCACGCTGCGCGTCGTATCCCAGCAGGCCTTGATACTGCGGCCATCTGATGGCGGCAACTGCCTGATCCTCGGTCGCGCCGCGCGCGATCTCCTTCTGCACCGCGTCGCGCACGTCCACCAGCATCTGCCGGAACCGCCGGAGCCCCTGGCGCGTTTCTCGCGGATCGGCGGGAACCGGTCCGTGTCCTGGTACGAAGATGTCGGCGCCGAGCGCCTCGACTGCATCGAGGGCGCGCAGCCAGTCGAGGCCGTAGCCGTCGTTGATGAACAGGAACTGATCGGCGAAGTAGAGCTCGCTCAGGTAGACGATGCGATCCTGCGGCACGAAGATGATGCTGTCGCCTCGCGTGTGGGCGCGGCCAACGTAGAGGATCTGGATCTCCTTTCCGCCCTGATACAACGTCAGCCGGTCCCTGAATGTCTGGTTCGGAAGGCGCGCGGTTTGTTCCTCCGCCGGCACGTTTTGCCGCTGCATCAACGCCAGCAGGTCGGCGCGATAGTTCTCGTGCCCGATCTTCAGCACATCTGCATACGCGATGTTGCCCTTCGAGTAGTTGTCGTGGAAGGTCGAGGACACGAGCACGCGGACCGGCAGGCGGATGGTGGTCGCGATGGCTGCGCGCTGCGCCTTCGCGACCGCCTCCGAGTTCAAGGCATCGAGCACGACGACGCCATCGTTCGTGACGATGACGCCGCTGTTGTAGGTCGTCGAGTTGAACACATAGTGGCCCGGGATGATCTGACGCAGACTGCCCGGTGCGCCCGCCGCTGCTGGCTGGGTATCGGCGTTGCGTGGCGGCTGCGACGGCGCGAAGGCGCAGATCGCGATGAGCACCAGGAACGCGCTCGCCCGTGACTGTTGCATCGCCACTCGCCCTCAACCTTCGAGAAGTGGTCCGATTTGCCCTGCCTTACTGCACCTTCAGCTTCTGGAAGAATACATCCTCTTGAGAGTGCGTCTGGCCGGAGATTGGATCCAGCACGTTCACCGGTTCGGTCAACAGGTTGCGCATGTCGCCCCACGAGGCATAGGCCGAACCATTTGCCGTCGTCACGCTCTGGTACTCGCCGAGCGCATAGCAGGGCTGAATCTGGCGATCGTAGTTGGTGGTCGCGAAGGGCTGCGCGGTGGAAGGAATCGGGATGTTCGTGGGCGGCAGATCGAACGACATGCTCGTCACACGCGCCGTGCGGTCCGGCGGGAAGCTGGTGCCGCGGTCGTGCGAGTTCGCCATATCGAGATCGATCGTGGTGTTGCTGTGCTGCGTGTAGTACGTGACGTGCACGTCGTTGGGACCCTGGTCGATGGCGAGCGCCGGCAGCACGTGATGCTTGTCGCCGGCAACATCGGGATTGACCGCGATCGGGCTCGACCACGTGCTGCCGCCGTCGTCGGAGCGGATGAAGAGAACGTTCGATCCACCGTTGAGGTCGCCGAAGGCAAGACTCGTGGAGTTGGACCACGCGAGGTAGACGACACCGTTGCGCGCTGCGGCGGCAGGCTGCAGCGTCATGCGAGACGCGTTGACATAGCGCGGAAGGCCGGTGAGTCCCGGGCCGGCGCTCTGCGTGCCGTGAACCGTCAGGCGAAAATTGAGACTGAACCGACCGTTGGCGAGACGAATGGCGCCGCATTCGGTGGCTGCGCCTGGCTGGGTCACCGGCATGACCGTCGGGCTCGGCGCGCCGGGGATGTTGAAGGTCGCGAACGAGAACGTCTCGCCCGCGTCGCTCGAGATCAGCATCTGGATGAAATCCTGGTCCGCATTGCTGAAGCGCAGGAAGGGGACATACAGCGTCCCGGTCATCTGGTCTACTACCGGGTTGGAGAACTGGAGGCAATTCTGCGGATGCGTCGGATTCGGATCGGCAGTCGGAACGAAGATCGTCTTGGCGGTGAAGCTCGCGCCGCCGTCAATGGAGCGGCCGAAGCGCAACTCGCAAGCGGTGTCCTGGAAGCTGGTCCACGTGACGTAGACGTTGTCGCGGCTCTTGACCCCGGGATCCGGGCCGACCGCAAGCCATTCCTTGTCCGACTCATCGTCGATCTGCACGATCACGCCGTCACTCCATGTCCTTCCGCCATCGGTGGAGCGGTTGACGGCAATGGCGCCATGGCCTGCGGCATTGTCGGCCAGCTGGGCAAAGAAGAAGGTGCCGTGGCGGTCAACGCCCACCGAGGGATCGCCGAACGTTTCGCCGGCGCCGGCGGCCGGCGGCATGAATCCGCTGGTCCAGGTTTTACCGCCGTCGTTCGACGTCGCGAAACCGGAGAGCTGCACGCGGTCCACGATCAGCCCTGGCCCGCTCGGATTGGGACTGACATGAATGCCGGTGGAATCGTTGTAGGTGACGACGATATTGCGGCCAGAGGCTGCCGTGGAGACCTCGCTTTGCGTCGCGTGGACGAACGGCCGGAAGCCGGTGAAGATCTGGACGAAGTCCTCGGTGCTGCTGTTGGCCTGCACGTTCCCGCCGCGCAACTGGATTTGCGGGACAGTGTCAGTGCCGGCGACCGGACCGTCGATATCGGGCAGAACGATGCGACCCGATGTGGATAGCTCATCGGCCAGGACACGCCCGCCCGAGCGAACGTCGAACTCCTCGCCGAGCTTGGTCACGAAGCCGAGTGGAACGGTTTGCGCTCGCGCCGCTGAGGCCATTGCGGCCATGCACGTGACGAGTGCCAATCCACACCGAAGCGGGGTCGTCGCTCGCATCGCACGTCCTCCAGAGTTGTGTAGGAGCCGCACCACGCGTTCACAGGCACTGAGCTCGTCGGTATCGCGGCTCGGGTTGTATGCGTGCGATGCAAGCAAATTGATCGCCGCTGGGTCGCGCTCGCTGAGGACCGCTACCAGTGCGTCAGCGATCCGTCTGGCCGGCTGTAGACGTTGCTCGTCCGAGCCTGATCGAACTCCGCGATCTGCGTCAACGCCTTGAAATCGACCGTCACGCCCAGGCCGGGACGGTCGTTGGGGTACAGCCGGCCGTTCCTGAAGGTCACGAACTCAGCCAGGTACGCGGGCGGACGATCGCCATAGTTGTATTCCATCAGAACTGGACCGGAGAACGTCCCCATCGTGTGCACCAGCGCAGCCGTTGCGACAGGCCCGGTGAAGTGCGGAACGATTCCAACCGCCGAGGTCTCGCACAGCGCCATCACCTTGACCATCTCGGTGATGCCGCCGACGTTCGGCAGCGTGGCCCTGATGTAGTCGATGTCCTTGTCGTAGAGCAGCCGGTGGAAATTCCAGCGCTGCCCCCACTCTTCGCCGTGCGCGAGCGGGCACGTCGTCATCTTCCGCAACTTCGGGATCTCTTCGAGTGCCTGTTCGTCGCGAACCGGATCCTCGACGAGATACGGTTCGTACTCTTCGATCAGCTTGCAGCAGCGAAGCGCGTCGGCGAAGTCGAACTTCTGGTGAAAGTCGATCATCCAGTCGCCTTTGCCCACGCCGTCCCTGATGTCCTTGCAGGCCGCCGCCACCAGCCGCACACGTTCGTGGGTGTTGAAGACGTTGTCGGGAATCGCGCCGCCGATCGAGGCGTCGACGCGAAACACCCGGTAGCCTTCTTCCATCGCGGCCCGCGCACGGTCGCGGAGCGCCGATCCTGAAACCGCGAGCGCGGCGTCGGCACGACCGCCGGCGCCAGGCGGCGCGGACCCGGCGGGCCGGAACGTCGTCGCATAGCACTCGACGTAGTTGCGGGCGAGCCCATGCAGAAGGCTGTGGACTGGCAGTTGAAGCGCCTTGCCCTTGATATCCCACAGCGCCAGGTCGATGGCCCCCTGCGCATGGACGCGCTCTCGTCCGGGCGGATAGAACGTGTCCATGTACATGTGGTGCCAATTGCGCTCGATTCGAAACGGATCCTGTCCAACGACGCTGCCGGCGATCTGCTCGATGAGATCCTTTGATCCACCCTCTCCGATGCCGGTGATCCCGGTGTCCGTCTCGACGGTCACGAGCAGGGCGCTCTGATTGAAGCTGCGATTCATGCCGGGATGAGCCCAGCATTTCACGCGAGTGACCTTGGCCGGAGGAAGCGCCGCCTCCGACACCGCGGGCCGGATGAGCCCGGCGCTCACACCGCCGACCCCGATGGCGATTGATTTGAAGAGCGATCTGCGGTTCATCATGAGTGGTCCCTCGCTTGAATTCGGCGCAGGGCGCGACCGGAGCGCGAGCCGCGTTCCTTTGCACACGAAACGGTTCAGCGTTATAACACCATCGGCCTCAACTCCATGAACATGCGCCTCGTCCTCGTCGTCGCGGCCGCGATCATCACGATCCAGCCGACATCCGCTCAGCAGCCGTCGGATCTGTCAGATGCGCTGCGATGGCGGAACATCGGTCCATTCCGCGGCGGGCGTGTCACCGCTGTCGCCGGCATCGCCTCGCAGCCGCTCGTCTACTACATGGGCGCGACCGGCGGCGGTGTCTGGAAGACAGAGGATGCCGGCCTGACGTGGAACAACGTGTCGGACGGATACTTTCACGCCGGCTCGGTCGGCGCCGTGTCCGTCTCGCAGTCGAATCCGAACGTCGTCTACGTCGGGATGGGCGAGGGATGCCTGCGTGGCAATCTCTCGTCCGGTGACGGCGTCTACAAATCGACCGACGCGGGCAAGACATGGACGCACGTCGGCCTGGCTGACACCAGCCAGATCGGCCGCATGCAAGTCCATCCGACCAACCCCGACATCGTCTACGTCGCCGCGATCGGTCATCCGTACGGACCGAACGCGGAGCGCGGCCTGTTTCGATCAAAGGACGGCGGCAGGACGTGGCAGAAGGTCCTCTACGTGAACGACAAGACCGGCGCAGCCGACGTCGCGATGGACGCGACCAACCCGCAGGTGCTCTACGCGACTACATGGCAGGTGCAGCGCACGCCGTGGGACATCTACAGCACCGGGCCAGGGGGCGGCATCTACAAGTCGATCGACGGCGGCGATACGTGGACGAAGCTCTCCAGCGGTTTGCCGGCGGGCAATCTCGGCAAGATCGGCGTCGCCGTGTCGCCAGCGAATGCGCAGCGCGTCTGGGCGACAGTCGAGGCCGACGCCAGAGGCGGCGTCTACCGTTCCGACGATGCGGGACGGACGTGGCAGCTCCTGAACGACGACTTCAACATGACGTCGCGTCAGTACTACTACGGGCACATCTTCGCCGACCCGGTCGACGCGGACACGATCTACACGTTCTGCGCGAAGTACTTCTACAAGTCGACCGACGGCGGCAGGACCTACACGGAAGTCCAGACGCCGCACGGCGACTATCACGATCTGTGGATCGATCCGAGGGATCCGAAGCGGATGGTGAACGGCAGCGATGGCGGCGCCTCGGTGACGTTCAACGGCGGCCGGACCTGGAGCGCACAGGACAACCAGCCGACCGCGCAGTTCTACGCGGTGATCACCGATCACGGCACGCCGTATCGCGTCTACGGCTCGCAGCAGGACAACACGACCGTCTCGATCGCGAGTCGTACGAACGGACCCGGGATCACACACACTGACTGGCATCCGGTCGGTGGCGGCGAGAGCGGCTATCTCGCGCCGACGCCGTCGAACCCGCCGGTGATCTTCGGCGGCAGCTATTTCGGCCTGATGACGCGCTACGACGAGCGCACTGGCGATAGTCAGAACATCACCGTGTGGCCGGACTACAACGGCGGTCGGACCGCTGCCGAGGTGAAATACCGCTTTCAGTGGACTTACCCGATCATCGTCTCGCCGCACGATGGCAACACGGTGTACGCGGGCGCTCAAGTCCTGTTCCGCTCGACCGACGGCGGCCGCAGCTGGGAAGCCATCAGCCCGGACCTGACGCGCAACGACACGGCGAAGCAGAAAGGCGGACGGCTCGAAGACTACTACTCGACGATCTTCACGATCGCGGAATCAGCGAAGGAGAAAGGCCTCATCTGGACCGGATCGGACGACGGTCTGATCCAGCTGACGAGGAATGGCGGGCGCGACTGGCAGAACGTGACGCCGCCGGCGATTCAGCCGTACACACGGATCAACATCATCGAAGCCTCGCCGCACGATGCAGGCACCGCGTTCGTCGCGGCGAATCGCTATCAGCTCGACGACTACCGGCCGTACATCTACAAGACGGCCGATTACGGCAAGAGCTGGCAGCCGATCGCGAGCGGGATCCCGGAGCGCGGGTTCGTTCGAACGGTGCGCGAGGACTCGAAACGGCGCAACCTGCTCTACGCGGGCACCGAGACCGGAGTCTACTTTTCGCTCGACGGCGGCGGCCGCTGGGAGTCGCTGCAGCTCAACCTGCCGATCGTGCCGATCACCGATCTCGCGGTGAAGGACAACGATCTGATCGCGTCGACGCAGGGTCGCGCGTTCTGGATTCTCGACGACGTGACGCCGCTGTACGACCTCGCCGGCGCAATGACGACGGACGCGCAGCTCATGGCGCCGCGGGACGCCGTCAGGGCGCGGCGCGGAGGCTTCGGGCGCGCACCGGCCGGCGCTGGTCAGAATCCGCCGGGCGGCGCGGCCGTCACCTACTGGCTTGGCCGCGACCAGGACGTCGCGATCGACATCGTCGACGCCAAAGGCACCGTGGTGAAGCACGCGACCAATCACGACCGCAGCGGGCCCGCGGGTTCGCGAGGCCTGCACCGCTTCACCTGGGACATGCGCTATCCCGATGCGCACGGCATCGACGGCGGAACCCATCTCGCCGGCGGCAACCTGCGCGGGCCGATCGCCATGCCGGGTAGCTATCAGGTGCGGCTGACGGCCGGCGGGACGACGCAGAGCCAGTCGCTGCGGATCGTCGCCGATCCACGATCGCAGGCGGCCGTTGCCGAATTGCAGGAGCAGTTCGACCTGCTGATCATGATTCGCGACAAGGTGTCCGCCGTCCACGACGCCGTGAACGACATCGTGAAGATGCGGAAGGCGCTCGCGTCGCGCAAGGATGCGGCGTCGGCGCAACAGGACGCCGCGCTCGAGGCGGTGCAGAAAGAGCTGGTCGAGTTGCGCTTCGTCGGCTACGACGATCAGATGCTGGTGTTCGATCTGAAGCTCAATAATCGAATGGCCGCGCTGCAGGGCTATGTCTCACAGGGCGACTACGCACCGACCGAACAGCAGTACAGCGTCTTCCGATCGCTGTCGTCGCTCATCGACGCCGCGCTCGCGAAGTATGCGGCGCTGAAGGCGCAGGCGCCTTCCCCCTAGTGCGTCGTGATCGCGGGTTGCGGCATCAGAGCAAGAAGGCCGCTACGGAGTTCGCGGCGCCTCTCCCGACTTCAAGTACCGATCGAACCACTCCAGGATCCGGCGGTTGACGTCGAGGGCGTCGGCCCTGGAGTGCCGCGACAGGCTGTGATCGCCGTTCGCGTAGGCGACGAACTCCGCGGTTTTCCCCAGCTGACGCAATGCGTAGAACATCATCTCGCCTTCACCGAACAGGATCGTCAGATCCTTCTCGCCGTGCAGAATCAGCACCGGCGTGTTGACCTTGTCCAGGTGAAAGAACGCCGACTGCGACAGATAGCGCTCCGGATACTCGAACGGACTGCCGCCCATCCGCGCCTGGCCGGTTTCGATGTTGCGTGAATCGCGGTCGCGGCCGCTGGCCCAGTTGCGGAACAGCTCGGGCGGCGTCGCGCCGGACACGGCGGCAGCGAAGATGTTGGTGCGGGTGATCAGATTCGACGTCGCGTAGGCGCCGAAGCTATGGCCCCAGAGCGCGAATCGGCCGGTGGTGAATCCCATCTCGCGCACCGCGTTGACGGCAGGAATCACGCACTTCTCGTACGAATCGGCGGTCAGCCCGACCTTGATCTTCACGTTCGGCATCAGCATCGCGTAGCCGTGGCTGATGAACATCTGATCGCGGGCGTTGAACCGGTGAACCGCCGGCGTCATCTTCTCGTAGACCCACGTGATCACCGGCACCTTGTCGCCGGGTCGCAGGCCGGCGGGCTTGTAGAGCAGCGCGCCGAGGCGCTCGCCGTCGGCGTTGAAATACCAGAACATCTCGGGCCTGCTGAACGAGAAGCGCGCCAGCTGCGGATTGAGATCGGTGATGCGGGTGCGGCGGCTGCCGTCGACGAACCAGAGATCGTCCGGGTGCGTGGCATCCTCGATCGGCAAGACGAGGCCGCGGCTGGTCGTGACGAGACGGCCGTACGACTCCTGTCCCTGCGCGACGCGCTGCAGCCTCTGATCCGCAGGCGTGTACTTGTAGAGCGTTTCGTCGTAACTCTTGCTGTCGACGGTGCGGAAGAAGACCGCCGAGCCGTCTGGCGCCCACACCGGATCGGTGACCTGATCGTCGATGCCGCTCGTGACGTTGCGCGCCGCACCGTCCGCGGAGATCACGTAGAGATCCATGAACGGCTGCGCGATCGTATACATCCCCGGCTTGACCGGTTCGATCTCCGGATCGGATAGCGTCGAATCGGCGACCAGCGCCGCGAAGCGGGTGCCGTCCGGTGACCAGATCGGTTCGCCGATCGACAGTGAGAAGGAGTCCCGCCACGGAGCCGCCGCTCCTCCCTCGGCGGGGAGCGTCATCAACCGTCCGCCTTTCGTGAACAGAAGACGGGTTCCGTCGGGCGACCATGTGAAGCGTCCGCGCTCGGTGAGCTTGCGTGGCGTGGTGGGGCGGCCACCGGCAACCGGGAGCACGAACGTGTCGTTCTGCTCCTTGCCGATCACGCCGAGGGTGGCCGGATCCGGGGAGACGAACAGCAGATCGCGCCCGGTCGGCGACACGCGGAACGACCTCAGCACGATCGATTCGCCGGCGAGCGGCGACGCCTTGCCGCTGCCGGCGTCGATCGCGGTCAGCACCGAGCGGCGTTCGTCGGTGAAGAATTGATCGCCGGGGATGCGCGCGTCCGTACTCTTCACGGCGCGCACGCGATACGGCTGTGCCCGACGCTCCGGCTGCGGGACCGCGACGATGACCGACCGGCCCGACGGCTCCCATTGCGGCGCCAGATACGCCCGGGCGGCGAACGATTCACCGACCGGCGTCATGACGTCACGGTCCGCATCCCAGATCACGGCGCGCCCGCCCGATGCCTCCTCGCGGATGAACGCGAGCCGATGGCCGTCGGGCGACCAGACGGGGAACGAGCTGTGAACGGCGCCGCTCGTCAGCGCACGCGGCGCGCCGGGACGATCCGTCGCGAGCGTCTGCACGACAACGTGCCCCGTCGGTCGCGGCTCCTGAATGTTCCACTCGTCGTTCATGTCGGTGAGGACGTACGCGATCCGCCGCCCGTCCGACGACACGGCGACAGGTTGTCCGCCGGCGAACGTGCGGACGGCGAGCATGTCCTCTGTCGTGAAGACCGGGACGGCCTGGGCGACGGCGTTTGCCGCAACCGACAACGCAATCACGATCGTGAGCAGCGCAGTGCGTCGACGCATGAAGGCCTCGATCACGGTCCGGCTGAAGCCGGACACTACCGCAGTTATGACATCGCCGCGTAAGCGCGAGTTCGGCGGACTCCGGGCGTTACCTCGGGAACTGCGAACCGAGTTGTACACTAAACGGCATGCGCGCGTCTGCGCTGGTTTGGTTCCTCGCGGTGTCGTGCACGGCGTGTGGCAGAACGCGGGCGCCGGCGGTCGCCGAGGGGAGCCCGTCGCGACAACCGATCGTGCTCATCACCATCGACACGCTGCGGGCGGACCGGCTCGGGTCGTACGGATCGGCGCGCGGTTTGACGCCCGCGCTCGACGCGTTCGCGCGCGACGCGACGCGGTTCACCGCCGCGGTGAGCCAGGTTCCACTGACGCTGCCGTCGCATGCGACCATCCTCACTGGCCTGCATCCTGCGCGTCACGGCGTTCGCACCAACGACGGCTTCCACCTGCCGGCGTCCGTGCCGACGCTGGCCGAATCGTTGAAGACGCGCGGCTACGACACGGCCGCGTTCATCGGCGGCTATCCGCTGCGCGGATCGACCTCCGGCCTCTCGCGTGGATTCGATCGCTACGACGACGAGTTTCTCGCTGCGCCGGATGTGAGCGAACGACCGGCGGACGCGGTGATCCAATCCGCCGCCGCCTGGATCGAACGAAACGCCGCCAGGCCGTTCTTCGCGTGGATTCATCTGTTCGATCCGCATTCGCCGTACTCGCCGCCGGCGCCGTTTGCGTCCGCACATCGCGACGCGCCGTACGACGGGGAAGTCGCCTACACCGATGCGGCCGTCGGCCGCTTTCTCGATCGGCTTCGACAATTCCGCCTGTTCGCGCCGTCGACCATCGTCATCGTCGCCGACCATGGCGAGTCGCTCGGCGATCACGGCGAGCGGACGCACGGCACGTTTCTCTACGACGCGACCATTCGCGTGCCGCTGTTGATCAAGCTGCCGACTGCTGCTGAAGACGCTCGTTCGCGCTCCGTCGATATCGTGACGACGCCTGTCGAGACGGCGGACCTCGCGCCGACGATCGCCGCGATCGCGGGCGCCGCGCTCGCAGACGGCGACGGCCAGAGCCTGCTGCCGCTCATCTCCGGCGCGGCCGGCGATCCGGATCGGCCCGCGTACGCCGAGTCCTACTATCAGAACGTCCTGCTCGGATGGAGTCCGTTGCGTGCGGTCCGAACCGAGCGGTGGAAGCTGATCGAAGCGCCGCGCTCGGAGCTCTACGACCTCGAACACGATCCTGGCGAGCTGCAGAACCGCCTGAACGAGCGCGCGGCACTGGCCGCGGGTCTCCAGCGCGCGTTGACGAGCGTGGCCAATCGCGGTCATGCGGCCGCCGACGGCCACGCACCCGCGACCGCCGAATCGATGGAGCGGCTGCGGAGTCTGGGCTACGCCTCGGGGTCGACGGCGCCGACGCCGGCGAGCCGTGCGATCGATCCGAAGGATCGCGTGGCCGTGTGGGCCGAGATCGAAGACGGCATCGACCTGACCGCACGCGATCCGGCGAGGGCCGAGCAGCAATTCACGCGGGCGCTGACGCTCGATCCCGGCAACGGCCTGGCGCTGAAGTATCTGGCCGATTTGCGGTTTCGGGCGGGATTGCTCAACCAGGCGCGCGATCTCTACCGCCGCGCGATTGCGGCGGGATTCCGTCATCCGGACGTGTACGTCAACGTCGCGTCCATCGCCGAGCGCGAAGGCCGTCTCGACGAAGCACGCGACGCGCTGGCCGGCGCCGTCGAGCTCACCGCTTCCGACGCAGACGCGTGGAATCGGCTCGGGCTCATCGAGGCCCGCCGCGGCGACGTCGTCGCCGCGCGCCGCGCGTTCGCGCAGGCGATTGCCGTCGCGCCCGATCGGCCGGAGCCGTACTACAACCTCGGGTTGATCGAGCGCCGCGCCGGCAACGAGACGGCTGCGCAGGCGCGCCTGCATGAAGCGCTCGCGAGAAATCCGCGTCATGCAGACGCGCACTATCAGCTGGGAACCGGCTTCCTGCTCGCGCGGCAACCGGACCGCGCGCTCGAGTCTTACCGTGCGGCGCTGTCAATCCGGCCGGACTACGCGGAGGCGCTCTTCGGCGCGGCCCGGGCCGAGCTCGACCTCGGACAGTCAGACGCCGCGCGGAGGGACTACGAGCAATTCGTGAAGGTGGCGCCGAAGGAGTATCGGCAACAGATTGCGGCGGCGCAGGCAGCGATACGGCGACTGAGAAATTAAGAAATAGGAAGTAAGAATTAGGAATTCGTCGCTCGCAACGTGACAGCGTGACGCGAATTCTTAATTCTCGATTTCATTATTCCCCAATTCTTGATTGTCAGAATCGGTACCTCACTGCCACCTGCGCCTGACGCTGATCCCTCACGCCGGTGATGGTGCCGAACGTCGACGGCGGCGCCAGCGGATTCAGGCCGATGATGTTGTTCACCGTGGCGACGTTCAGCCGGTTCAGCAGGTTGAAGACATCGAGCCGCAGTTCGACGCGGCTCGAGCCGCCGAGCCTCAGGTCGTAGGCGACGCTGGTGTCGAGCGTCACGGTGGCGGGATAGCGGAAGGAGTTCCGGGTGAGGCTCGCCGGGCGATCGCTGAAGCTCGAGGTGCCCACGACGCCGTCGCCATCGGCGTCGACGCCGACCACTCCGGTGTACGGAAAGCCCGAGCGTGCGAACAGGATGGTGCCGACGCGCAGGCCAAGCGGCGCTTCGTACATGCCGCTCATCACGAACACCTGCGGCACGTCGGTGTCGCTCGGCCCCCACTGGTAGCTGCGATCGCCGCCAATCGCGGTGAGGCCGGGGACGAACGAATTGGCCAGTCGGAAATTGTCGACGTCGCCGCGCGCGCGGCCGAACGTATAGCTCGCCTGCAGATCGTAGTGGTGCGACAGCCGCTTGGTGGCGGCCAGCTTCAGCGCGTTGTACTCCGTGTGTCCGCCGTTGAACTGCAAGTAGAGGCTCCTGAACCCGGTGAAGTCGATCCCATACGGGCCGCCGGTGGCGTTCGGGACGCCGAGCGGGCGTAGCACGTTGCCCTGGGCGAGCGTCCGCGTCTGGCCCGGTCCGAGCGGGAAATACGGCGGCGCGTTGGTGTCCCAGGTCACCAGCAGGTCGTAGCCGTAGACGCGCGCGTAATCGGCCGACACCGCCCAGTCGGAACCAATCTCGTGCTGCACGCCGAGGTTGGCGTTGACGAAGTGCGGCGCGATCCGCTGGAAGTCGTTGCCGATGCCGAGCGGGAAGTCCGGCCCCTGGAAGACGGGTACGTACACCGTCGCGCGCGCCACGGTGTTGGCGCCGGACGGAAACGCGCTCAGCCGATCCGGGAAGCTCGGGAACAGCGGATCACCCGGACGCAGATCGATCGTCGTCTGCCCGACCGGACCGGTGTTCGACTCGCGGTTGATCAAAGACGACTCGAGCGTGTCGTAGAAGATCCCGACATTGCCGCGGACCACGGTCTCCGTGCTGCCGGCGACGTTCCAGGCGAATCCCAGCCGCGGCGCGAGGTTGTTGTTGTCGCCCTGAAAGAGCGAGTCCTTGTCCCAGCGCACGCCGACGTTCACGGTCAGCCCGCGCGCCACCTCCCAGTCGTCCTGCGCGAAGACGCCGGCCATGTAGTCCTTGAAGTTCAGTCCGGAGGTGCCGAAGGTCTGCGTGAACTGAATCGGGAAGGTCGACGGATCGTTGGCGTTGAACGGGTACTTCGCGCCCTGCGCGAACGTGTAGGTGCCCGCGAAGTTGTTGAAGAACGTGACGAAGCGCCAGGATCCGATGATGTCGACGCCGGCCTTCAGCTGGTGCGAGCCGCGCACGACCGAGAAGTGATCGACCCACTGCGCGCGCTTCTCCACCAGATTCTGCGGAAACGACGGATTCGTGCCCAGATTGCCGACGCCGGTGTAGGTGACCGTCACCGGCGCGTTGCTGAAGTCCGGCGTGCGCGAGGCCCCGCCGCTGGACGCGGTGAGCGGCGAATAGAAGTCGACGACGTCGAAGGTGTAGCGGAAGCGGGCTTCGTTGACCTTGTTCGTTCCGAAGTTGCTGACCAGCGACGCGACGAACGCGTCGGTTCGTCCTTCGGTGTTCGTCCGGCGGTCGTAGGTGTTCAGCCCGCCGACGCTCTGTCCTTCCTGCGTGTTGCGGTTGAAGCTGTAGCGGGCGTCGAGGGCATTGTGATCGTCGAACCGGTGATTCAACTTCAGGAACCCCTGGCGCTGCGTCTGCGGCGCGGGGAACGTGCCTGGCGCCAGCGCCGAGGTCACGACCACCACGTCGTCGATGTTCGTGTCTTCGTAGTTGGCGAAATAATGCGTTCGATCTTTTTTGATCGGGCCGCCGATCGTTCCACCGTACTGCATGCGTTTCTGCGTCGTCTTCTGGCCGGTCAACAGGTTCGCCGCCACGAGGTCGGTGGGCCGCCAGAAGCCGTAGGCGCTGCCGGAGAGCGTGTTCGTTCCGGACTTGGTCACCACGCTGATCGTGCCGGCCCCGGTCTGACCGGTCTCCGCCTTGAAGCCGTTGCTGATCACCTGCACCTCTTTGATCGCGTCGATCGAGAGGCCGTTGCCGCCGCCGAACTCGCCGTTCACCGTGCGGATCTCGCGGCCGGTCATCGACACGCCGTCGGCGACGAAGTTGGCCATGCGGATGCCCTGACCGTTGACAGAGATGCCGCTGCTGCTCGTCGCGCCGGTCGGCACGACGCTGCCGGATGTCTGCAGCAACGACAGGAAGTTGCGGCCGTTGGTCGGCAGATTCTCGACCTGCCTGGTGTCGAGGATGGCCGAGAGCTCGCTTTCGCGCGTCCGGATGAGCGGAGACGATGCCTCGACCGTGACAGCCTCCTGCAGGCTGCCCACGCTCAGACGAAAGTTGATCTCGGGCCTGGTGTTGGCCTGGAACTCGAGTCCCTCGCGGTTCTGCGGCGCGAATCCCGCGAGCTCCACCGACAGCGTCCACTTGCCGGTCGGGTTCAACGCGGTGAACGAGTAGCGGCCCTGATCGTCGGTGACCGTCGACCGAACGAACCCGGTGTCAACGTTCTTCAGCGTCACCGTGACGCCCGGCAGCACGCCTCCGGTCGCGTCGGTCACCGCGCCGGCCAGATCGAATCGCGTGACATCCGCGCCTACGCTCGCGGCGAGCGACAGCACGAAAAGGAATGCGGACACGACAAGCAGGGATAAATAGCGTGGCATGGCGTCGGACTATAGGAGTCAGCGGGCGCAAAATCAAGCTGACGGTCGTTTGATTTCTCGGAACGTCCCCGAAACTGCGCTATCCTCGCCGCCGAGAACCGCCGATGAACTGGAAGCCGGCCAACCGCTGGGTCGGGTCCTACTACGAGATCGTCAATTCGGAGACGCGCCGTCCGAGCAACCAGTACGAGAGCGGCTACGCGCGGCGGCTGTTCAGCGCGACGCCAACGTTGTCGATCCTCAATGTCCTGGCCGACCGTGTCTGGCTCGTCGTGTCGTTCTACAACGTCGACGGCGTCGCGCAGGTGGACCTCTCGGCCGCAGGCGGACTCGACGGGCGGACTTCGGATCAGTTTCGCGTCGCGGACAACGTCAAGATTCCGTTCGAGAAGCTCGGAGCGAAAACGAAGGGCGACGTGTATCAGGTGTGGCGCGGCTGGTTCGAGATCTATGCGTCAGCCGACGTCTATCCAGACGCCTGGATGGCGTACCTGAATCAGGAAATGGGCGACGTCACGGCGGAGTTCTGGGAGCGGCCGATCAGGCTGCACAAGGCACCGATCCTGCGCGACGACCTCGAGTTCCCGCGATTCCAGCAGCGTCCGAGTGAAAACATTCTCGAGAAGTAGTGAGGCCTGAGCCCGACGCTGACCAGTCCCGTGCGACCGGCCGTCACCGCACCCGCGGTCGCGTTCGCTGTGACGTCAGTGTCGGCTTGTAGTGCGGCCGGACGATACCCGCGCGGCCGCAAACGAGTCTGGCGCGCCACCGGCGGAGCCGAACGTTGCGGCGCAGCCGGCCACGAGCACCGGCACGTCGCATCGAGACGGCGTCGCGTCGCACGCGACGCCGATCGACGCGGCGGCCACCTTACAGGGCGCCAGCCTGCCCGCGCCGCTGCGCCTCGAGGGCGGCGCCCTGCCCGTCGCCGGCCTGCTGCGTCTGATCGTTCTGGACATCCCGACCGTCGCGAACGATTCGCAGCCCGTTCTCGAATCGCTCGTTGAGCACAGGCAGGTCGCGGACCAGCGGGTGATCCTCCTTGATCTCGACGACGCCGTTCTGCGGGACCTGGAACAGCGAGTTGAACAGCGTCCGCCCGTAGCGCGCCGTCGCCTTGAAGTCCCAGGCGCCGTTCGGCGCCTCGTGCAGCTGCATCGGGATGAT
>DATFXR010000377.1:0-2931 GCA_035315685.1 Vicinamibacterales bacterium
CCTTTTCTTCGACGAACCGGAAGATGTTCTCGAGCACGACGATCGCGTCGTCGATCACGATGCCGGTCGCCAGCGACAGCGCCAGCATCGTCATGTTGTTCAGCGTGAAGCCGAAGAACTTCATGATCGTGAAGGTGCCGATGATCGATGTCGGAATGGCGAGCGCGGCGATGAAGGTAACCCGCAGGTTGCGGATGAACAGAAACACGACGATGCTGGCGAGGAAGCCGCCGAGAATCAGGTGCAGCTTGATGTCCTCGAACGACCGGCGGATGAAGCGCGACTGATCGTTGCCGATGCTGATCTGGATGTCCTGCGGCAGGTTCTGCTGCACTTTGGCGAGCCGTTCGCGCACCCGGTCGACGACTTCCACCGTGTTGGTGCCCGACTGCTTGCGGACCTGCACGCCGATCGCGGGAGTGCCGCTCAGGCGGGTGGCGCTACGCACTTCCTGCACCGAGTCCTGGACGCGGCCGACGTCACCGAACGTGATGACCGATCCGTCGGCACGATACGAGATGACGATGCGGTTGAAGTCTTCGACGTTGCGAATGCGGCCCATCGTCCGCACGGCCACGTCGGCCGGCCCGGACGTGAACTGGCCACCGGGAATCTCGACGTTCTGCCGCTGGACGGAATTCCGCACCTGATCGACGGTGAGCCCGTAGGCGTTCAGACGGTCGGCGTTCAGCAGCAGCTGAATCTCGCGCTTGCGCTCGCCGTTGTAGCCGACGGAGCCGACGTCCTTCACCGTCTCGAGGTCCTGCTTCACCCGCTTCTCGGTGATCTCGGTGATCTCCTTCGGTGCGCGCGGTCCATAGACGGCGAAGCCGAAGATCGGCTGCGCGTCGGGGTCCATCTTCGTGATCTGCAGCGGCCGTGTGTCACGCGGAAACTGGTTGACGATCTGGGCCAGCTTGTCGCGGACATCCTGCGTCGCCGACTCGATTTCGCGCTCCAGCGTGAAGTTGATGGTCACCCGCGAGTTGCCCTGATCGGACGAGGCGCGGAGCTCGTCGATCCCGCTGATCGTGTTCACCGCCTCTTCGATGCGCTTGGTGATCTGCGTTTCGATCTCTTCGGCGCTGGCGCCGGGCAGGTTTGCCTGTACCGAGACGACCGGCGCGTCGGTCTTCGGCATCAGGTCCAGGCCCAGCGATTCGTACGAGACGGCACCGAGGACGATCAGCGCGGCCGTCATCATGACGGCGAAGACCGGCCGATTGACGCTGACTTCTGCGAGCTTCATTCCCGTGCTCCCGCGCCGCGCGGCGCGCCGCGGCCCTCGCGACCACGACCGGGAGTGTCGTCGCCGTTTTCCTCACCCGGCGTCAGGACGCGCACTGACACGCCGGTTGCCAGCTGACTGAGGTTGGTGGTCGCCAGCGTCTCGTCGCCCTTGAGGCCGCTGGTGATTTCCACCAGCTTGTCCTGCCGCGCGCCGAGGCTCACCTGCTGCTGCCGTGCCTTGCCGTTCTCGATGACGTACACGGTCGAGACGCCGGCGAGCGTCGAGATGGCATCCTCGGACACGGCCATCACGTTCTCGTCGCGGTGCGTATGCACGACTCCCTTGGCGAAGAACCCGGGCTTCAGCACGCGATCGCCGTTCTCGACCAGCGCCTCGACCGGGAACGTGCGCGTCGTCTGATCGACAGCCGGGCTGACGTACGCGACCTTGCCTGCGAAGGTGCGAGTCGGGAACGCCTCCACCGCGAAGGCGACCGCCTGGCCGGGCCGGATCATGCCGGCGTAGCGCTCCTGAATCGCGGTCTTGAGCTTCAGCGGGTTCACCTGGACGATGGTCGCGACCGGGGTGTTCTCACGGATGAATTCGCCCGGCTGCACCAACCGTTCCGCGACGGCGCCGGACACCGGCGCTTTGATCGCGGCATCGGCGAGCTTCTTCTGCGCGAGCTCCCAGGCGGCGCGCCGATCCTGCAGAGTCGCCTTCAGTGCCTGGACGTTGTCCACGGCCGCCTGGTAGTTGGCTTCGGCGACCTTCAACCGCGTCTCGGCGGTGTCGTAGTCGACTTGCGACATCAAGCCGCGTTCGTGCAGTTGCTGCGCGCGCTTGAACGTGTTGCGCGCATCGTCGCGGTTCGCCAGCGCCTGCCGCACGCTCGCGATCTGTTCGTCGGACGGCGGCCGCATCGCCTGTGAATGATCGATGCCGAGCTGCGCCTCGATCTGACGCAACTGGCCCTCGGCGCGATCGACCGCGAGCTGCAGCTCGCGCGGCTCGAGCCGGACGAGGAGGTCGCCGGCGCGCACTTCGGTCCCGAGCTGCACCGGCACGTCGGTGACGATGCCGGCGACTTCGCTGCTGACTTTGGCCTGATCGGGGGAGAGCAGCGTGCCCGAGAGATCGACCTCGCGCTGCACCGAGATGCGCTGCACCGCCGCGACCTCGGTGGAGACGGCCTGTCCGCCACGGCCGCCGCGACCTCCGCGTCCGCCGGGGGGCGCCTGACCCGAAGTCATCCGCTCGCAGCCGGCCGCGGCGAGCGAGAGCGCCATGATCATTACGAACCGCGTATGCACCGTTTGCTGTTCCTTTATGCGACGGGCGCAACACGACACCCCCGCAGCGTCTCCGCTACGGGCGCCGTCGACCGATTCTAGACTCCGCCCCGACCTGTTACGACACCGCCAGGAAAATCAGTGCATCGACGCTGAAACTTCGACGGGCGCCCCATGCACGTCGCGGCGCGTGTCGGCCGGAGCCTGACGGCGCCGCGCCAGCCACATCCGCGCGTTTTCGATGTACACGTAGTACACCGGCGTGATGTAGAGCGTCAGCAACTGCGACACGAGCAGGCCGCCGACCACGGCAAGACCGAGCGGCCGCCGCGATTCGGCGCCGGCGCCGACGCCGAGCGCGATCGGCAACGTGCCGACCAGCGCCGCCATCGTCGTCATCATGATCGG
>DATFXR010000378.1:0-8511 GCA_035315685.1 Vicinamibacterales bacterium
GAGCAGTGGTTCCGCGCGCTGCGGCACTTCGGCGTGCCGAGCGAGATCGTGTTCTTTCCCCGCGAGAACCACAACCTGACCCGCACCGGCGAGCCCAGGCATCTGGTCGAGAGCATCAACTGGCAGGTGTACTGGTTCGAGCGCTACATCGACGGCAACGGCAACGCGGTGCCGCCCGACGCGCCGTCGCGCACCTCGACGACTTCGACGCAGGAGCGCCAGTGATCCGCCCGCTCGCGGCCACGCTGATCGCCGCGGCGACCTGGCAATCGCTGCCGTCGCCAACGAAACCACCCGCGACGCCGGTCAAACCGGTCGTCGATCGCTACCACGGCGTCGAGGTCACCGACCCGTACCGCTGGCTCGAACGCTGGGACGATCCCGCCGTGCGCACCTGGACCGATCAGCAGAACGAGTACACGCGCGCGGCGCTCGACGGACTGCCATTCGTGCCGGGCCTGCGAACGCGCGTCCAGGAGCTCGGTGCCGATACGCACCCACGCTGGTTCTCGATTCAGTATCGCCGTGGCCGGATGTTCGCCATCAAGCAGCAGCCGCCACACGAGCAGCCGGTCCTGGTGGTGATGCGCTCCGCCGACGACCTCGCCAGCGAGCACACCATCGTCGATCCGCTCGCTCTCGACCCCAGCGGGAAGACGGCGATCGACTTCTACGCACCGTCGCTCGACGGGTCGCGGGTCGCGGTGTCGCTCTCGCAGGGCGGCACCGAGCGTGGCGACGTCCACGTGTTCGACGCGAGCAGCGGCCGCGCGCTCGCCGACGTCGTGCCTCGCGTCAACGGTGGCACGGCCGGCGGCAGCGTCGCCTGGAACGCCGACGGCAGCGGTTTCTACTACACGCGCTATCCGCGGCCCGGCGAACGACCCGAGGCCGATCTCGACTTCTATCAGCAGCTCTTTTTTCACAAGCTCGGGACAGCGACCGACACCGATACCTACGAAATCGGCAAGGACTCGCCGAAGATCGCCGAGACGATCGCGCAGTCGAGCGACGATGGCCGCTTCGTGCTGGTGACGGTGAACAACGGCGACGGCGGCGAGCGCGCGTATTTCGTCCGGCCCTCGTCTGGCACATGGATCCGCCTTGCCGGCTACACGGACGAAATCGACGCCGCCGCGTGGGGACGCGAGAATGCCTTGTACCTGCTGTCGCGCAAGGGCGCGCCGCGCGGCCAGGTCCTGCGCATCGCGCCGAGCGCGTCGCCGACGCTGGCGAACGCGCGCGTAGTGGTGCCGCAGAGCGATGCCGCCATCCAGTCGATCGCCGTCACCGACTCGCGTCTCTACACGAACGAGGTCATCGGCGGGCCGTCGCAGCTGCGATCATTCGCGCTGGACGGCACCCGTGCCCGCACCATCCCGCTGGAGCCGATCTCGGCGATCCGCGACCTCGAAGCGCTGAGCGGAGACGAGGTCCTCTACATCGCGGAAAGCTACGTCACTCCGGCAGCCTACTACCGGGTCGGCGGCAGCGCGTCGCCGGCGAAGACGGCGCTCGCGATGATTTCGCCGGCGGATTTCGCCGACATCGAGGTCCGGCGTGTCGAGGCGACGTCGAAGGACGGCACCCACGTGCCCGTCAACATCGTCATGCGGCGGGGAACGGCGCTGGACGGCCGGAACCCGGCGCTGCTGTTGGGCTACGGCGGCTACGCGATCAGCCTTGCGCCGATCTTCTCACCGCTGCTGCGAGTGTGGCTCGAACAGGGGGGCGTCTACGCAGTCGCGAACCTGCGCGGCGGCGGCGAGTTCGGGGACGCGTGGCACCAGGCTGGCCGCCTCGCGAAGAAGCAGAACGTGTTCGACGACTTCTTCGCGGCGGCCACCTACCTGATCGACCAGCGCTACACGCGGCCGGCGTCGCTGGCGATCATCGGCGGCAGCAACGGCGGGCTGCTGATGGGTGCCGCACTGACGCAGCACCCCGAACTGTTTCGGGCCGTGGTATCGCACGTCGGCATTTACGACATGCTGCGGTGCGAGCTCTACCCGAACGGCGCGTTCAACGTGACCGAGTTCGGCACGGTCACCGATCCGGAGCAGTTCCGCGCGCTGTTCGCCTACTCGCCTCTCCATCACGTCGTCAACGGGACGAAGTATCCGGCGATCATGCTGTTCAGCGGCACCAACGATCCGCGCGTCAACCCGGCGGATTCACGCAAGTTCGCCGCGCGGCTGCAGGCCGCGACGGCATCCGGATACCCGGTGCTGTTGCGCATCTCGGGGAGCGGTCACGGATTCGGGACGTCGCTGAGCGACGCGCTGTCACAGACCGTGGACCAGTACGCGTTCCTGTTTTCGCAACTCGGGATGCCGGTCCGCTATTCGCCGCATTGACGCCGGACACCGCGTCGACCGCGGACCGACCGTGATGCGCCTCCTCGTTGCAGCGCTCGTATCGGTCGCGTTCATCGCCGCGTGGGTGGCGATCGCGTGGCTCGTCATGCTCGCCACGCTCTACATCGTCCGGATGATCCCGATGGCGGGTCGGCGCGCGGAGGAAAAGCAACCGCGGAACACGCAGAGCACGCAGAGAAACTGAGATCAGAACGCTGCGATCTCCGCGGACTCTGCGGTTGCTTTCTGCGCAGGTGATTACTGGGACGCCGATCGCGTAGCCCTCGCGAGGAGCGTTGCCGACGAACCGGCCATCGCGTCGTAGTAGGTGGTGAATCGCTGCGGCTCGGCGGCTTTGCTGTACGCCCTGAGGTTCGTCGCCCACCGGTAGCCAATCGGCTGATAGAGCAGTTCCGCGTCGATGGTGAATGGCCCCTGCGCCGTGCCCAGCGCAATCGCATAGCCGACGCGGTCGGTCGCGTTGGTGAAGTCGGGATCGTCCGCCGCGTCGCCATGCACGACGATATCCGGCTCGGCGGTTCGCTTCTCGAACCCGCGCGGCAGCAGACGGTTGTCCTTCAGGTAGCTGACCGCCGTCAGCAGGCCGGTGGTCACCGCGCCGTTCGCGTCGCCGATGATGCTCTCGTAGATCTGCACCTGGTCTGGTGTCGTGATCTGCCGGTAATGCGGCTCGAAACGTGACGCGTCCGCGTCGTTGTCGTTGCCGCGCACCGAGCCGTCGCTGTTGAGGGCGCCCGACTCGAACACGATCCGGCCGCTGCCGTCCCGGACGGCGACGTGCAGCCAGGCACGGCGCGACGGATACGCAGTCGGCAGCTTGTGACCGCCGAGGTTTTCGACCACCAGTTCGGCGTCGAGGCTGCCGGCATTCACGCGCACGTTTTCGATCCGGAGCGTCGCGGCACGGGTCTGCAGAAACTGAGTCGTCCGGTCCGCGGCCGTCGCCAACTCCTGCGGCAGCGCCGCGACCTCGAGCGCGTCGCGGTAGCGGTTCAGCATCCGCTGCATGAAGAAATTGCCGGCGACGAACACGTGGCGCGCGGCGCCGTCGCGCAACGCGCCGAACACGCGCGTGATCGGCGCCGGCTCCGCGACCGTCGGCATGTGGCATGACTGGCAGCTCTTCGATCTCTTGAAGTCGCTGTGCAGCCACTCCTGATACGGCACTTGTTCCGGCAGCCGCCCGATCGGCCGTCCACCCGGACCGAGCGCCTGCGTCAACAGCGTGTGACAGGTCGCGCACAGCTCGGACTCGCGGATGTGATCCGATTGCGTCGGGCGATACCCTTCGGTCGAGCTGAGCATGATGCGCCGGTGACCGGCCTCGATTTCAAACGGCCCGTATTCCGGACGCGCGTCGGGATCGGAGGGCGCGTCCACGACGAAGCCGCCGTTGAAGCTGTCGGCCGTCCCGAGCTTCTGCTTGCCAATCTGATGACATACGGCACAGGACACGCCGTCTGCGGCCGCGCGGCCCTTCTGCTCGTCTGCCTTGAACGGCAGATGCGCGAACACCCGCGCGAGGCTGCCGCGCGCCTTCGCCTGGTAGCGCGGGATCGGCATGTGACAGATGGAGCACTCGTCCTCGATCGCCGCCGTCGACTCCGGATGATCGATCGATTCGCGACGAACGCTCGCCTGCCAGTACGGATCGCGCGACGAGTTGGCCATCATGCTGGCGCGCCAGTCGTAACCAATGGAGACGTCGTCGCCGGACGCCGTCAGCAGGCGGTTGTGGCACGCGAGGCAGCGGTCCGACGTATGAAACTGCGGGGCTGGTGGCCGCGACGCGGCGCGCGTGGCGACGGTCGTCGCGGCGCAGAGGATCGCCGCCGCCGCCGCGATCGACGTGACGACTGACCCGTGCCGCGCCGTCATTTCCATCCGTCCAGGAGGCCACCGTCGAACCAGTCCCAGAGTGCGTAGAACACGAGCTGGGTGGGACGGCCCGGCCGATTCGTCACCGGAATCTCGACGCCGACGTTGACGCGGACATGCTGGCGGCGGTTGAGCGTCACCTGAAACTGCGGCACGACGTCGGTGTTCGCGGTGGCGCCGGCGGCAAAATCGCGATCGCTGACGACCTCGAACATCGGCGACCACAGGCGGCCGAGGCCATCTTCCTGCCTGAAGCTGCGCCCGGCCGCGGCGCGCCAGAACAAGGTCCGCGGCGCCTCGTCGGTCGAGGTCGGTTGATCGGTGCCGATCTGAAACTGCACGAATGACGCCGCCGGCAGGATCTGACCGACGCTGGCGAACAGACCGAACGTCGTTACGCCGCGGCCCAGGCCTCTCGCCGCGTCTCCGCTTGGAAACACGATCTCGCCCTGGCCGCTCGCGATCGAGTTCCGGCTCGCGAAGAACACGCGCTTCCAGCCGACCGCGATGTCGCCGAGGCCGCTCGCGCGCGTGCCGTTCTCGTCGTGCACGCTGCTGAACGGAACGGCGACTTCCAGTTGATCGCGCGCCGTCAGCCGATGCTCGTATCCAAGCTCGCTGTCGAGGTTCGGAGCGTGACGCCCGGCGAGGCCCATGGTGAACACCGTCTCGCTTTCGGGGAACGCCTTCTCGGTGCGGAGCGGCCGGGGCAGGTTCAGCTCACCGCGCGGATACGAGCGATCGCGGCACTGTCCGCGTAAGTAGGCGACCACGGCGTCGATCTGCTCGGAGGTGAGTTCGTCGCCGAAGGCCGGCATGATGCGCGAGAAGCCACGGCCGCGGCCGCCGTC
Organism: Vicinamibacterales bacterium; assembly: GCA_035315685.1. Taxonomy (GTDB): domain Bacteria; phylum Acidobacteriota; class Vicinamibacteria; order Vicinamibacterales; family CAVVIG01; genus QHWK01. The sequence continues at coordinate 5,108 of DATFXR010000378.1, forward strand.
GGTGATGGTCGCCTTCCAGTCGACGTCGAGCTCGGGAGTCGTGCCAGCGCAGTCGGTGAAATCCGGATATGTCGACGGCTTGTCGAACCCGATCGTCGCGTCCATTGCGCCCTCGCCGTGCGGCCCGTGGCATCCGGCGCATCCGGCCTGGAAGATCGCCTCGCCCGACGTGAGCGTGCGCGCGACCGACTGTGCGCGCGCCGCCGTCGCCACCGCCAACGTCAGGACGAGAACAGATGAGTGTGTGATGAATGCGGAACGCAGGTCTCGATGTATGACACAAGGTTTGCGGCCGACGCAATCCTGAGACTGAGTCTGAGTTTCGATCTCGGTGACGCAGCGTCTCCCACGAAGGCACGTCTCGCACGAAGGCACGAAGACACGAAGGTCACGAAGGATCGCCTGTACAAAAGCGAGAAAATTGTTCTTCGTGTTCTTGGTGTCTTCGTGGGATCAGCTCAGGCGCGGTCGAAGTCGATGAAGCCGCGTTCGACGTCGACATCCGACAGCCGCACGCGCACGCGATCGCCGACGTCGAGGCCACGCTCGCCGCGCATCACGCGGCCCTCGATCGGCGGCGCGCTGACGCGCACGTAGGTGCCCTTCGGCGACGCGCCGGTGACGATCGCGTCGAACTGCTGACCGATGCGCGACGCGACGACCAGCGCGGTGGCGGACTTGCGCACCTGGCGCTCGACCTTGTTCGCCGCGTCTTCCTGCCGCGTGCAGTGCGCCGCCAGTTGCTCGAGCTCGTCGATCGCATACGGCGACGGGTGGCCCGCGAGGGCTGCTTTGACCAGCCGCTGCGTGATGAGGTCCGGATAGCGGCGGTTGGGCGCTGTCGAGTGCGTGTAGTCGCGTACCGCAAGGCCGAAGTGGCCGGGCGGCTCGGCGCCGGGCGGATCGACGACGTATTCGCCGGAGCCGATCATCTTGATGATCGTGGTCGAGAGATCGGGAAAGCGGTCGGGCGCCGCTCGCCGGCGGCGCTCGAGGAACGCCGACAGCGCCGCCGAATCAGCCGTCGCCGGCAACTCGTCGCCGAGCTCCGCGGCCACCGCCCGAATGCGATCCCACCGTTCCGGCGACTTCACGACGCGGCGCAGCGACGGGAAGCCACGCGCGTCGAGAAACCTGGCGGTCACGCCGTTGGCCGCGATCATCAGGTTCTCGATCAGCTTCTTGGCGCGATTCGGGAGCTGCGGCCGCACCTCGCGCAACGCGTCGCCGTCGAACACCGGTTGCACGTCGATGGTGACCAATTCCAACGCCCCGTGCTCGCGCCGCACCCGATCGAGCAGCTGCGCGACGCGGTCCTGCACGCGCAGCTGCTCGTCCATCCCGGCCACCTGCGCTGCCGCAGCCGGCAGCGGTCCCTCGCCGGCCAGCCAGGCGCCGACGCCGTTGTAGGCGAGCTTGGCGCGGTTGTGGACCTGCGCACCGTAGACATCGGACGATCGGATGTCTCCCGCCTCCGACACCACCATCTCGACCACCACCGAGAGGCGGTCCTGCTGATCGGCGAGCGAGGTGAGATCGGTGGAGAGCCTTTCCGGCAGCATTGGAAAGATCACCGCCGGGGTATAGACCGAGGTGGTGTTCTGCGCCGCGTGACGATCGACCGGCGAGCGCCTGGCGACAGCGGCGTCGACGTCGGCGATTGCCACGAGCAGTTTCACGTCGCCGTTGGCCAGCGGCTCGGCGACCGACAGCTGATCGAGATCGCGGGAGTCGTCGTTGTCGATCGAGCACCAGAGCAGCGCGCGCAGATCGCGCACCGGCTCCTCGGTCCGGCGCGGCGGGCCGCTGGTCGCAGCGACCTGCGCCAGCGCATCCGCTGGAAACTCGGGATCGAGCCCGCGTTCGCGCATGGCGCGGAACGCGATGTCACGCAGCTGCTGTCGATCGGATGGCGCGGTCATCGCAATTCCTCGATCACGGCGGTGAAATCCTCGATGAGGGCGTCGATCTGCGGCTGGTGCGTGCGGAAACTCAACACGCAGACGCGCCCCAGGTAGCGCCCGTGAGCCTCGGAGCCGGTGACCATCACGCGGCCCCGCGCCGTCGTGCGCTGCATCAGCGCGCGGGTGGCCGCGTCCTCGTCCGCGCGCGACCAGCCGGGCGCCGTGAGATGGAAGGCGAAGAGCGACAGGTCCGGTTCGGCATCGATCACGATGCCCGGCAGCGCGGCCACGCGACGCGACGCGGCGAGTGCGAGCGCGCGCTTTTCCGCGATCGCGTCGCGAAACGCCGCCGACCCGAACATCTTCACCGACAGCCACACGCGCAGACCCGGGAACCCTCGCGACAGCTCCGGTCCGTGCTGGCTCGGATCGTAGAAATCCTGCGGATGTGGCATGGCAGGAAGATACGCAGCCGTCGCCTCGTGCGCCGCGCGCAGCGCCGCGCCGTCACGGACGAGCAGCGCGCCGGTTCCGTAGGGCAGGAACATCCCCTTGTGCGGATCCAGCGTGAGCGAGTCGGCCCGCGCGAGCCCGCGCAGCGTTTCACGTAGATCGGGCAGCAGATAGAAGAACGCGCCGTAGGCGCCGTCGACATGGTGCCAGAGATCTTCGGCCGCGCACAGCTCGGCAATCTCTTCCAATGGATCGACCGCGCCAGTATTGACAGTTCCGGCGTTCGAGACGACCGCGAAGGGCCGGAGACCGGCGCGGCGATCGGCGGCGATCTGTTCGCGCAGCCGATCGAGCCGGATGCGAAAACGATCGTCGGACTCGATGGCGCGGACGCGATCGGGCATGACGCCGGCGAGCTTGGCCGACTTCAGCACCGAATGATGCGCCTGATCGGACGAGTAGAGCACGCCGGGACGGATGTCGGCGCCGAGATACCGCTCCCGCGCGCAGAGAATGCCGTTGAACGTCGCCATCGATCCGCCGGTCGTGAACAGGCCGCGCGCTCCGGGCGGAAAGTCCATCCACTCCCGCAGCCAGTCGAGCGCGTTCGCCTCGAGCTGCACGAGCGCCGGCGCCGCCATCCAGACGCCGGTGTAGCGGTTGACGGTGTTGGCGATGAAATCGGCGAGCGCGGCGGAGTAGAGGCCGCCGCCGGGAATGAACGCGAAGTACCCCGGTCCCGGCGCGGTGAACGATCGCGGAATCCACTCCTGGAACAGCGGATCGAGGAGCGCTTCCAGCGGCGCGCCGTCCTGCGGGGCAGGCTCGCGCATCGCGCGGCAGAGCGCGGCAGCGTCCACGTCGCCCGACGCGGGCTGTCGGGGCAGCGATTCGATGTGCGCGATGCAGCGGGCCAGAACGGCGTCGGCCATCGCGCGCATGCGCGACGCCGAAAACTCGAGGTCTACTGGAGCCAATCCTTCACCTGGTAGTAGGCGCCGACGAGCGGCAGGAACCATGGCGTCCCCGAATACATCGGAATCGCGG
>DATFXR010000379.1:0-3609 GCA_035315685.1 Vicinamibacterales bacterium
GGCATCGCAGACGCGCAGGAACACGGCGAGGCGGTCCGGCAGATCGCGGCCGGCCGCAAGCCACCGGTCCAGACGGTCGCCGCGCACGCGCTTCATCGCGTAGTAGAGGCGGCCGTCAGGGAGCTCGCCGAAGTCGTGGACCGGGACGATGCCCGGGTGCTCCAGCCGTGCGAGGATGCGCGCTTCCTGCGCGAGCGCTGCCGGCGCTCCGTCGTGCGTCCCTCCGCCCTCGCGGTCGACGATTTTCAGCGCGACCTCGCGGTCGAGCGCTGTGTCGCGTGCCAGGTAGACGACGCCCATGCCGCCGCGGCCGAGCTCGCAAAGGATCTCGTAGCGCGTGCCGCTGACGTCCGGCACGCGAAACATGCCCGAAAGCCGATCGAGCGCGCGCTCCGAGATCATCCGCTCAGCGCCCGCAGTTCCGCCTCGAATTCCTCGTCGGTCGCGCATTGCTCGCGGAGGGCGGCAATCACCAGGCGCCGGAATTCGCGCCGCGCCGCAGCGAGCTCATTGGTGACGTCGGTTGCGGACAGATCGAAGCGGCGCGCCAGCTCCGCGTACGACGGCCGGTCATCCTCGTCCTCGATGAGGTCGTAGCGCTCGAACAGCGCGAAGCGGTGAGGCCGTCCGCGCGCAGCGCATGCGTCGCGCAGCCGGGCCGCCGCGTCGGTGAACAGACTCCGCAGCCACTCCCGGTGAAAAAAGGCGTCGAGATCGGTGATCGCGTGCTGCGCCTGCTGCTCGAGCTCCCGTTCGGCCTCCGGCAGATCGATCGGGACGAGCGCGACGCCGCCGCCACGCTTCAGCCGGCCGTCCGCCTGCCGCGCGTTGGCAACGAACCGGTCGAGGCAGGTGCGCAGAAATGTCCGGAACCTGGCGCGCGACGGATCGAATGCCGCGAAGAAGTCCTTCTCGAACGCCCGCAGGAAGAACGCCTGCGTGAGATCGGCGGCCTGATCGGGCGACACGTGCCACTTCAGGCGGACGTACTTGAACACCGTTTTCCAGTAGACACGGACCAGCGTGTCGAACGCCGACTGGCGAATCTCGGTCCGGTCGCTGCGGATCGCGGCAACGATCGAATGACGCGTCGCCGGGAAACTCGGCATGAACGCGCCGATTGTACCTGCTTGTTAGAATCGAGCGGATGCCGGGGATCAAGGGCTCGCGTCGTGGCTTATGGCTGATGGCTGATGGCATTCGGAAGATGGTCCGGCCACTCGCCGACAGCGCGGCGCGTCATGGCTCGAGGCTGATGGCCGACGGCATCCGCAAGATTGTTCGTCCATTGGCCATAGCCATCAGCCTTCAGCCATCAGCCATGTCGCTGGCCGGGTGCGGCGGCGGCACGGCGCCGCACCCGGCCGCCCGTCCGAACATCCTGCTCATTACCATCGACACCTTCCGCGCCGATCGCATCGCGACGGGCGTCGCGCCGGCGATCGACCGGCTCGCCGCGTCAGGACTCCGCTTCACGAATGCACGAACCGCGGTGCCGCTGACGCTACCGTCGCACACGACGATTCACACCGGGCTGCTCCCGCCGCAGCACGGTGTCCGCGAGAACGGCACCGCATCGCTCGCCGCGTCGCACCGCACGATCGCGCGGCTGCTGAAAGACGCCGGCTATCGGACGGCGGCATTCGTCGGCGCGTTCGTCCTCGACCGGCGCTTCGGCCTCGCCCAGGGGTTCGACACGTACGACGACCACATTCCGCGCGATCCGAACGCGAGCGAGCGCCTCGAAGCGGAGCGTCCGGCCGGCGCCGTGATCGATCGCGCGCTCGAGTGGTTCGATTCCCGCCGAAGCGCCGAAGGTGCGAAGGCGACCCCCAGCCCCCGGCCCCCCGCCCCCGGCCCCTTCTTCGTCTGGATCCATCTCTACGATCCACACGCGCCGTACGAGCCACCGCCTGACTATCGCGGCCGAACGAAGACGCCGTACGACGATGAAATCGCGTATGCGGATGCCGAAGTGGCGCGCCTGCTCTTTCGGCTGCGTCCGTCCGGCGTCCTCGATCGGACGGTGATCATCGTCGCGGGTGATCACGGTGAAGGGCTGGGCGACCACGGGGAGAGGACGCACGGGATGCTGCTCTACGACTCGACGCTGCGGGTGCCGCTCGTGATCGTGGCGCCGGGTCGAACTCCGGAACCGGTCGACACCGCGGTCAGCCTCACCGAGATCGCCCCGACGATCCTGCGCGCCGCCGGCGTCACGCCACCGCCAGAGATGACAGGTCGCGACCTGCTGACGGTCCGGCTAAAGCCGGACGCTACCGCAGCGCGGCTGAAGCCGGACACTGCCGTTGTCGAGCGAACTGCGACCGTGAGCGGCGGTAGTGTCCGGCTTCAGCCGGACCGTGATCCCGATCTGTACAGCGAAACCGAATACCCGCGCGTGGCCGGATGGTCGCCATTGCAGGCGCTGACCGATGGACGCTGGAAGGTGATTCGCGCCGGTTCGGCAACGGAGGTCTACGACCTGCAGAACGATGCGCGTGAAGAGCACGATGTCGCGGCGCCGCAGGCGGCCATCGCATCCGCGATGTCCGGACGCGCGGTCGCGATCCATGCGGCCGGGAGCGCGGCGCAACCGGCGATCCCGGCAGACGCGCAGGACCGTCTTCGCGCGCTGGGTTACGTGGCGAGCTCGGCGCAGCCGCCGGCAGGCACGAACGCCGTCAACCCGCGCACGGCCATCGGGGCGTGGAACGCATTCGAGGACGCCCTGAGTGCCCTGAACGCCGGTCGACCGACTGCGGTTGCCCCGTTGAAAGCGCTGGCCGCCGCGCATCCTGACGCGAGCGTGTTCCAAACCACCTACGCGCGCGCGTTGAAGGACGCGGGGCGCCCGATCGCGGCGCTCAACGTCTACCGAGCGGCCGCGCGCCGGTGGCCGACGGACGCGACGTTGATCCACGATCTCGCGGTCGCCGCGCGCGAGGCCGCGTCGGCGTCGGCCGGGCCGCTCGCGGAATCGCTCCGCGACGAAGCGTCGCGCGCGGACCAGGCCGCGATTGCGCTCGATCCGCAGAGCGCGCCGGCGCTGAACGGCCTCGGCCTCCTCGCGATCGAGGCGGGCCGGCCGGCCGAGGCGGCGCGGTCGTTCGAGCGCGCTGCGGCCATCGATCCGAACAACGCGTCGTACTGGACCAATCTCGGCAACGCGCGCCGCGCGTCAGCGGACACGGCGGACGCCGAGCACGCGTATCGCCGCGCGCTCGAGGCCGATCCGGAGTACGCCGACGCCGCAAACGGTCTCGGGGTCCTGCTGGTCGAAGCGCAGCGACCGGGTGCCGCGGTGCCGTGGTTCGAGCGCGCGATCGCGGCGTCGCCGTCGCTGGTCGAGGCGCAGCTCAATCTCGGCATCGCGCTGCAGCAGACCGGCGACATCGCGCGCGCCGCCGACGCTTACCGAAGAGTGCTCTCAGCGCAGGGCGCGCCACAGGAGAAAGAAGCAGCAACAAAATTGCTGGCTGCGCTTGGAGCGCGTCGATGAGCGCGCGTCATGGCTCATGGCTGATGGCTGATGGCATGTGGAAGATGGTTCGTCCATTGACCATAGCCATCAGCCTTCAGCCATTAGCCATGTCGATGTTCGCATGC
>DATFXR010000380.1:0-7208 GCA_035315685.1 Vicinamibacterales bacterium
CAGTACTACGACGTCGACGTCGACAACGCGTCGCCCTTCTACAACGTCTACGGCGGGCTGCAGGACAACAACTCGCTCGGCGGACCCTCGCGCACGCGATCGGAGCACGGCATTCTCAATCAGGACTGGTTCGTCACGCAGGGCGGCGACGGCTTCGTCTCGCGCGTCGACCCGGAGGATCCGAACACCATCTACGCGTCGCTCCAGCATGGCGTGATCACGCGGTTCGACAAGCGGACCGGCGAGCAGATCGGCATCCAGCCGCAGGAAGAGAAAGGCGGCGCACCGCTGCGCTGGAACTGGGACTCACCGTTCATCATCTCGCCGCATTCGCACACCCGCCTCTACCTCGGCGCGCAATTCCTGTATCGCTCCGACGATCGCGGCAGCTCGTGGAAGATCGTCTCGCCGGATCTCACGCGGCAGATCGATCGCAACACGCTGCCGGTGATGGGAAGACTCTGGGGCCCTGACGCGGTGGCCAAGAACACGTCGACGGCGATCTACGGCAACGTCTCGGCGATCGCCGAGAGCCCGAAACGCGAAGGCCTGCTGTTCGTCGGCACCGACGATGGGCTGGTGCAGACGAGCGAGGACGGCGGCGCTCACTGGCGCAAAATCGATCGGCTGCCGGGCGTGCCGGCCGATGCCTACGTCGCGCGCATCCGCGCGTCGCAACACGACGCCGCGACGGTGTATCTCGCGGCCGAGAACCACCAGAACGGCGACTTCAAGCCGTATCTCTTCAAGAGCGCGGACACCGGCCGCACCTGGAAGTCGATCACCGGCGACCTGCCGGAACGCGGTTCGACCTACGCCATCGCGGAAGATCCGGTCGATCGGAACCTGCTGTTCGCGGGAACCGAGTTCGCCGCCTACTGGAGCAAGGACGGGGGACAGCACTGGCTGAAGATCGCCGGCCTGCCGACGGTCGCCGTGCGCGAGATCGCGATCCAGAAGCGCGAAAACGATCTCGTGCTGGGGACGTTCGGCCGCGGCGTCTACATCGTGGACGACTACTCGCCCGTCCGAGGCCCGTCGGCGGCGACGCTCGAGAAGGCCGCGACGCTCTTTCAGGTTCGCAGCGCGGTGCTGTTCGTACCGACGCAGCAGTATGCGATGCCCGGCAAGGGATTTCAGGGCGAGATGTTCTTCCAGGGCGAGAACCCGCCGTACGGCGCGACATTCACCTACTACATGAAGGACGCGATCAAGACGCTCAAGGAAAAGCGGACCGACGCGGAACAGGCCGCGGAGAAGGCCGGTCGGCCGATCAAGTATCCACCGCCTGAGGAGTTGCGCGCCGAAGCGAACGAGGAAGCGCCGACGCTGCTGTTGACGGTCAGCACCAGCGCCGGCACGCCGGTTCGTGTGCTGACCGGGCCGGTCGGCAAGGGGCTTCATCGTGTGACGTGGGATCTGCGCGCGCCGGCGCACCAGTTGCCACCCAACCGTCCGCGCGGCGAGCTCGATGAGTTGTTCGGCGATCCGCTCGTCGGCCCGTACGTCGTGCCCGGCGATTACGCCGTCGCTCTGGCTCAACGTGTCGGCGGGGTCGTGACGCCGCTCGGCGGACCGGTCAGCTTCAAGGTCGTGCTCGATCCGCAAGCGCCTCAGACGGTCGCTGACCACACCGCGCGCTGGCAGTATCAGGAGAAGCTGCAGGCGCTGCGGCGCGACCTTGCGGGCTCGCTGGAGCTCGCCGACAGCACGGCGACGCGGCTGAACGCGATCGTGAAGGCGCTCGACGCGACGCCTGCGGCGCCGCGCCCGCTGCACGACCGCACGCGCGCCCTGCGCCAGAAGCTCGACGGCATCCTCGTCGAGCTGCGCGGCGACCGCGCGCTGGGATCGCGGAGCGTGCCGCAGCCGGTCGCGATTTCCGAGCGCGTCAACACCATCAGCAGTGAGATGAACCGTACGCTCTCGCCGCCGACCGGCACGCACGAGCACCAATACCAGATCGCGCTCGAGTTGTTCGGACCGCAGCGCACGGCGCTGCGCCAGATCATCGACACCGAGCTGCCGGCGATTGAACGGGAGCTCGAACGCCTCGGCGCGCCCTACACGCCGCGCGAGTGACGCGCGACGGACGCTCGGCTGAAGCCTTCGCGCTACGACCTGCGACGAACGCAGGGCAACGCAGCGTCGCTCATCGTCGTCGCACCGACCGTGATCGCCGCGGCGACGCGAGCCGGCGACGAGTTCAGACGCGTTCGCATTCGAGTTGCCGGCGGCGATCGCGCAGGTCACGCCTGACGCGATGGTCAGTGGATCAGTGCGAACGGCCGGACGCGTTCGCGCAGCAGCGCGAGGAACTCGGAACTGCGCGTCGCCGCGACGTTGTGGCCGGCGTCGGCGATCGCGACGAACTCCTTGTGCGGAGCGGTGATCGCCTCGACGTACGCGCTGGCGAGCGACGGCGGAGCCACGTTGTCGGCTGCGCCCTGGAAGACGAAGAAGGGCACGTCGAACGTCGTGCCCAGTGAGCGCACGTCGACGGCGTCGCCCTCCTCGCGAAAGTGGTCGTCGCTGTCTCTCAGGCCCCGCGCGTAGTCGCGCAGATCACCTGGCCCGGCATCCGATTCGAACAGTACCATCCTGAGCGCGTCCCATCGCGACGGAGCGCCTGGCTCGTAGCTGTTGGCCCACTTCGTGTGAACGGTCGCCTTCGCCATCGACGGATACGGCGGGGGCCCGTTGGTTTCGAGTTCCTCGATGGCCCGCCGATCGAGTCTCGTCCGCGCTTCGGCGAGCAGTTGCCAATAGGCAATCGCCTTGCCCTCGCGATGGTTCACGACCTGGCCCGTGCCGACGAAGGCGGAAAAGAGATCCGGCCGCATCCGCACCATGTGGACGCCGAGAATCGAACCCCAGGACACAGCCACGATCAGGATCTTCGGGGCGTGGAGGTGTCCGCGAAGGAACTCGGCGACCTCGACCCCGTCCATCGCCATCCGCGCGATCGTGACGTCGGCGCCGAGCGGCCCCGATCGCCCGTACGTCCTGCCGGCGCCCCGCTGATCCCACTGGACGAGCGTGAAGTCCCGCGTCCAGGTTGCGAACATCGATCGCGGCACCGGGCTCAGCGCGAGACCGGGACCGCCGTGCAGCAGCAGGAGCACTGGATTCGCGCGGTTCTGTCCACGAATCGTCATCCACTGGTCGATGCCGCCGATCGGCGCGAAGAGCGCCTCATCGACGCCAATGACGGGGTCGATCGCCGTGGCCCGGTCGATCTGGTGATGCCGGTACGCCCGGTATGCGCAGCCGCCAGCGACGGACGTCGCGGCAAGCGCGACGAGGCTCACCGCGATCGATTTCGCAATGGTCCAGGCGCTCGTTTGCAGGGGCGGCCCTCTGCGCGTGAATTACGACGGTGGGCAGGACGAAGTTCGGTTGACGTCGCGCGAAGGCTTCAGCCGAGCGAGTTAGACGATGGCCAAGGTGAAAGACGTCCGGCTCGACGGTAAAAGAGCGGTGGTAGGATCATTTCACCCGTCTCAAGGAGGCTGCGGATATGCGGCGTCGCCTCGTGTCGGCCGTCCTCGGCGCGCTCCTCGTTGCCTCGGTTGGCGCGCTCCTGCGCGCGCAGGCGACGCCCGCGTCTCCGGCCCAGACCGTCTCGTTCGCCAGCGACGTGGCGCCGATCCTCGAGCGCAGCTGCCTGTCGTGTCACGGCGACACGATGCAGATGGGCAAGCTCGATCTGCGCACGCGCGAAGCTGCGCTGCGCGGCGGCACCCGCGGATCCGATCTCGTGCCTCGCGACCCCGAGGCGAGCCGGTTGTACCGCCGCATCTCCGGGCTCGAGAAGCCGGCGATGCCGGCGCAAGGTGGAGCGCTCACCGCGGCGCAGATCGACGTGATCAAGCGCTGGATCGACGAAGGCGCGGTGTGGGACACGGCGGCGTTGACGGCCAGCGCGGCGTCTGCTGCGACCGCGTTGGCCGCACTCGAGAAACGCGAGATCACACCGGAGGAACGCAACTACTGGGCGTTCACGCTGCCGGTGCAGGCGGCGCTCCCGAACGTCGCTGCCCACTTCGCCAATCCAATCGATCGATTCCTCGAGCGCGCGCGGCAACAGCACGGTCTGAACGCGGCGCCCCGCGCCGATCGCTACACGCTCGTGCGGCGCGCCTACCTCGATCTCCTCGGCCTGCCGCCGACGCCGGCGCAGGTCGAGGCCTTCGTCGCCGATCGCTCACCCGACGCATGGGAGCGCCTGGTGGACGGGCTGCTCGCATCGCCGCACTACGGCGAGCGCTACGGCCGGATGTGGCTCGACGTCGCTCGCTACGCCGACTCCGGCGGCTTCGAGTACGACGTCCACCGGCCGAACGCCTGGCGCTATCGTGATTACGTCATCGCGTCGCTGAACAACGACAAACCGTACGACCGGTTCCTGGTCGAGCAGCTGGCCGGCGACGAAATGGACGGCAAGACCTTCGCAAGCCTCGTCGCGACCGGTTTTCTCCGTATGGGTCCGCGCGTGCTGTTCCGAGAGAAGGACAATCCGGAGCGACGCTACGACTACCTGGATGAGATCCTCGGCACCATCGGCAAGGGCACGCTGGGGCTGACGGTCAACTGCGCGCGCTGCCACAACCACAAGTTCGACCCGATCTCGCAGAAGGACTACTACTCGCTCGAGGCGTCGATCTTCGGCTACGTCGAGACCGAAGTGCCGCTCGCCCCGAAGGCGGAAGCCGACGCGTATCTCGCGAAGAACCACGAGATCGATGCGAAGATCGCCGACCTGAAGACCGCGATCGAACACCTCGAGCATCCCTATCGTGAGCGGCTGCAGGCGGAGAAGATCAGGCGCGATTTTCCGGACAACATCGTTCGCGTCATCGCGAAGCCGGAGAGCGAGCGGACGCCGGGAGAAGCCTTGCTCGCCGCGCAGGTGCTGAAGGCCGCGAGCGTGCCGGGCGCGCAGGTCGACAAGGTCCTCGCACCGGACGATGCGGCGAAGAAGAAAACGCTGACGGCCGACATCGCGGCGTTGAACGCGCAGCGGCCGAAGCCGCTGCCGATGGCCGAGATCGTCACCGACGGCGACTATCGATCGTCGCCGCTCGGCGAAGGCGACGAGACGATCAGCTGTCCGAAGTGCCGCATCCCGGTGCCCGGCGCGGGCCCGTACCTCCACACCGGACCCGGACGGTACGCGGTGCCGCCGTCCTATTTCCTCATCCGCGGCGACGTCGAGCGCCACGGCTCGCAGATGAAGCCGGGCTTCATCGACGTGATCACGGTCGGCAACCCGCCGACGGAGATTCCGCGGCCCGACGGCCACACCTCAGGACGCCGTCTCGCGCTCGCGCAGTGGATCGCGTCGCCGCAGAATCCGATGACCGCGCGCGTGATCGTCAATCGGCTGTGGCAGAAACATTTCGGCCGCGGCATCGTCGCCACGCTCGACAACTTCGGCAAGATGGGCGAGCAGCCGACGCATCAGGATCTGCTCGACTGGCTCGCCGTGGAGGTGACCAAAGGCTGGACGCTCAAGCGCATCAACAAGCTGATGATGATGTCGGAGGCGTATCAGATGTCGTCGGCGTTCGACGACAGCGCCGACGCGAAGGCCGATCCCGAGAACCTGTATCTCTGGCGGTTCCGCCCGCAGCGGCTCGATGCCGAAATCGTGCGCGACAGCATGCTCGCGGTTGGCGGCAACATCAACCTCACGGTCGGCGGCGAGCCGATCTTTCCGTTCATTCCGAAGGAAATCCTCGCCGGCCAGTATCGCGGGAAGTGGGTCAACACCCCGGACGGGCCAGACGCGTGGCGCCGCGGCGTCTACGTCTACCAGCGGCGGTCGCTGCCGTACCCGATGTTCGACACCTTCGATCATCCCGACATGAACGTCACCGCCGGCGCCCGTCACGTCTCGACCGTGCCGACGCAGGCGCTGACGCTGTTGAACAACCCGTTCGTCCTGGACGAAGCTTCGCGCTTCGCCGCGCGCGTGCGCGAGCAGGCCAGCGATCCTGCCGCGCAGGTGGATCTCGCCTACCGCATGGCGCTGGCGCGCGCGGCGACGCCCGCGGAAGTCGCGATCGGATCGGAATTGATCAGGAAGCAGTCGCTCGAATCGTTCACGCACGTCGTGCTGAACCTGGACGAGTTCATGTACATACGCTGAGAGTGTGGGTGTGCAGGCCCATGGGCTGGGTGGGAAGGACCGATCGGCCCGACCCAACCCACCCTATGGGCCCATCGGTCCTACACTCCAGGGGAATGCAGAAATGTCGCACCGCTGCAGCAAGCACTTCTGGGACCGTCGCGAATTTCTCTTCCGATCCGGAGGCGGGATCAGCGGGCTCGCGCTCGCCTACCTGCTCGATCGCCAGGGGCTGTTGTACGGCGAGCCGACCTCGCCGGCCGACGATGTCTGCACGGCGGCCGCAGTCGGCGTGAACCCGTACGCCGCAAAGGCGCCGCACTTCAAGCCGCGCGCGACCGCGGTCATTTCGCTCTTCATGGGCGGCGGCTGGAGCCAGGTGGACACGTTCGATCCCAAGCCGGCGCTCGCGAAGTATGCCGGCGAGCCGATCGACGGCAAGGTCCAGGGCGACGTGATCGTGCGACAGGGATTTCCTGGACCGCTGATGCCGAGCCCGTTCGCGTTCAAGAAATGCGGCCAGAGCGGCATCGAAGTCGCGGAGCTCTTTCCGCATCTCAGCCGCCACGTCGACGAGATCGCGTTCCTCCGCTCGGTCTACGGCCGATCGAACGATCACGTGCAAGGCACCTACGAAATGCAGACCGGGCAGATCAACCTCGGATTCCCGAGCGTCGGCTCGTGGGTCACCTACGGTCTGGGGTCGGTCGCATCCAGCCTGCCCGCCTACGTCGTGATGACCGATGCGCGCGGCGGACCGTTGGGCGGCCCGAACGACTGGAGCGCGGGATTCATTCCGGCCGCCTACCAGGGCACGCTGTTCCGGTCGACCGGCGATCCAATCGTCGATCTGAAACCGCCGGCCGGTCTGACCCCGGAGGATCAACGCGCGCGGCTCGATGCGCTCGCCAAGCTGAACGAGCTCGACATGCAGAAGTTTCCCGGCAACACCGAGCTCGCCGCGAGAATCTCCTCCTATGAGCTCGCCTATCGGATGCAGGGGTGCGCGCCGGGCGCGGTGGACATCGCCAGCGAGTCCGAGGCGACCAGGAAACTCTATGGTCTCGACGAAAAA
>DATFXR010000381.1:0-31274 GCA_035315685.1 Vicinamibacterales bacterium
CAGGACATCCGCTACAACTTCGACAAGGAAGTGAACTTCTCCACGTTCAAGACCTACAAGTGGGTGGTCATCAAGGGAGCGCAGCAGCTCAGTGACCTCGCTGACCGGCAGGTGAAGGCCGCCGTCGACAAGCAACTCGCCACCAAAGGGCTGACGAAGACCGACGCCGACAGCGCCGACCTCTACATCGGCTACCAGGCCGCGGTCGGTCAGGAGAAGCAGTACACGTCGTTCGACACCGGTTGGGGCTACGGCCCCGGATGGTACGGTGCGGGCTGGTATGGCGGCGGCGGCGGCGGGATGACGACGGGCACGACGTCGACGATCTACATCGGCCAACTCGCCCTCGACATGTACAACCCGAAGCCGCACTCGCTCGTGTGGCGCGGCGTCGCCAGCAAGACGATCGATCCGGAAGCAAAACCGGAGAAGCAGCAGAAGAACCTGGCGAAGGCCTGCCAGAAGATGCTGAAGAACTACCCGCCGAAAGTGAAGAAGTAACGCCTTCGGCGCAGGAGCGCGAAGCGTGCAGCCGAGCGCGGGTCGCCCGGCTGCAGCCTTCGCGCTTCTCGGCGCTTCGGCGCACCCCGCTGTCGCTCGTGCCGGTATCCGCGCGAGCGGAGGCGGGGGCTTCCCGCCCCCCAGCCTCGAGCCCGAGCCCCTAATACGGCCACACCCAGCTGGCGATCTCGGGACGGTCCCTGCCCTCCTCGTGCGCGTACCGCAGGTTGTCCAGGATCGCGTTCTTCATCTCCTCTTTCAGATGCGAACAGCGGCTTCGCAGCCGCGGCACGCGATCGAGCACGTCCATCACGAGGTTGAACCGCGACGCGTCGTTCAGGATCGAGAGCTCCAGCGGCGTATTGATGTTGCCCTTCTCCTTGTAGCCGCGCACGTGCATGTTCTCGTGGCCCTTGAACCGGTAGGCCAGCCGGTGAATCAGCCACGGGTAGCCATGGAAGTTGAAGATGATCGGCTTGTCGGTCGTGAACAGGCTGTCGAAGTCCTGCGCGGTCGACCCGTGCGGGTGTTCGGAGGCCGGCTGGAGCCGGAACAGATCGACGACGTTGACGAACCGCAGCTTCAGATCAGGCACCCGTTCCCGCAGGATCGCCGCCGCCGCCAGCGCCTCCATCGTCGCCACGTCGCCGCAGCACGCCAGCACGACGTCGGGTTCCTCGCCCGCGTCCGTGCTCGCCCGCGACCAGATGCCGACGCCTTTGGCGCAGTGGACCACTGCCTCATCGATCGTAGTGAACTGCAGATGCTTCTGCTTGTCGGCCACGATCACGTTGATGCAGTCGGTGCTGCGCAGGCAGTGATCCGCGACCGCGAGCAGCGTGTTCGCATCGGGCGGCAGATAGACGCGGACGACCGACGGCGCCTTGTTGGCGACGAGATCGATGAACCCCGGATCCTGATGCGAGAAGCCGTTGTGATCCTGGCGCCACACCGTGGACGAGAGCAGGATGTTCTGCGACGCGACCGACGCCCGCCAGTGCACGTGGTTCTTCGAAATGTCCAGCCACTTGGCGTGCTGGTTGAACATCGAGTCGAAGACGTGCGCGAACGCTTCGTAGGTGTGGAAGAAGCCGTGCCGGCCCGTCAGGAGATAGCCTTCCAGCCATCCGACCAGGGTGTGCTCGGAGAGCACCTCCATGACGCGGCCATCGGCGGCGAGCTCGCCGCCGTCGGCGTCCTCGGGCAAGAGATCGGCGAGCCACGTTTTCTTGCTCGCTTCGTAAACGGCTTGCAGCCGGTTCGACGCCGTCTCGTCGGGACCGAACACGCGAAAATTGGTCGGGTTGCACTTGAGCACGTCGCGCAGGAACGCGCCGAGCGGCCGCGTGTTCTCGTGCTCGATGGAGCCGCGCGTCGGCACCGTGACGGCGTAGTCGCGAAAATCCGGGAGCTTGAGATCCTTGCGGCGCAGCCCGCCGTTGGCGTGCGGGTTCGCACTCATCCGGCGGGTGCCCTTCGGTGCGAGCGCTTTCAGGTCCGCCCGCAGCGTGCCCTGCTCGTCGAACAATTCCTCCGGCTGGTAGCTCCGCAGCCACTGCTCGAGGAGCGCAAGGCTCGCCGGGTTGTCGCGCACGTCGGAGAACGGCACCTGGTGCGAGCGCCACGATCCTTCGGTCTTGTGTCCCTTGATCTCCTTCGGCCCCGTCCATCCTTTCGGCGTGCGCAGCACGATCACCGGCCAGCGCGGACGGTACGGCTCGTTCGACGTGCGCGCGCGTTTCTGGTGGGCGCGAATCTCGGCGATCGCGGTCTCCAGCGTCGCGGCGAGCTGCTGATGGACCCTGGCGGGATCGTCGCCTTCGACGAAATACGGCGTGTATCCGTATCCGACGAACAGCGCTTCGAGCTCCGCGCGGCTGATGCGCGCGAGGATGGTCGGGTTGGCAATCTTGTAGCCGTTCAGGTTGAGAATCGGGAGCACCGCACCGTCGCGGATCGGATTGACGAACTTGTTGGAGTGCCACGAGGTCGCCAGCGGTCCGGTTTCTGCCTCGCCGTCACCGACCACACACGCGACAATCAGATCGGGATTGTCGAGCGCCATGCCGTACGCGTGAGACAGGCTGTAACCGAGCTCGCCGCCTTCGTGAATCGACCCGGGCGTTTCGGGCGTGACGTGGCTGCCGATGTGACCCGGAAACGAGAACTGCTTGAAGAACTTCCGCAGGCCGTCGGCGTCTTCGCTCTTGTCGGGATACACCTCCGAGTAGGTGCCCTCGAGATACGCCGGCCCGAGCACGCCGGGCGCGCCGTGGCCAGGGCCGGCCACGAAGATCATGTCGAGATCGTGGGCCACGATCAGCCGGTTGAGATGGACCCAGACCAGCGAGAGCGCGGGACTCGCGCCCCAGTGCCCGAGCAGCCGGTGCTTGACGTGATCGGTGGTCAGCGGCTCTTTCAGCAGCGGGTTGCCTCTGAGGTAGATCATCCCGACCGACAGGTAGTTGCACGCGCGCCAGTACGCGTCGAGGCGCGTCAGCTCTTCGGGGGACAGCGGCTGCCGATCGACGTCGGTCAGCGCTGCATCTCGCGTCGATAACGTGTTCGCCACGGCAGGTTCTCCTTGATTCAAGGCCTGTCTCAAAGATCGGTAGGCACGGCGTTCAGGCCGCACTCTGGCCACCCTGAACGGGCGACCCTCGGTCGATTCGCGGGCGGCCCTCCGTCGATGTGGCGTCGGCCGGTCGAAGCGCCTGCGCGAGCAGGACGATCGAGCGCGCCTGCACGGCATAGCTCGTATCCGTGATCTCCACCGCGGTGTCCCAGTGAGAGATGTCGTCCGGCGATTCGCGCGCGGTGTCGATGCAGCGCCGCCAGTGCGCGCCGTCCTCCGGGCGCGGCAGCTCGAAGGTCAACGGTTCCCAGTAGGCATTGCAGATGGCGTGAAAGAGGAAACGCGCGTGCAATGTGCGCATCGTGAACGCGATGGTGTGCGATTGATCGCTCCAGTCGGGCTGCCCGAGCCTGATGCCGTGCCACTCGATCCCCGCCCTCGTCAGGAGATCGGTGAGGCTCTGCTCGACACCCAGGGCGACGATGTCGCGACGCTGGCGGTACGCATTCAGTATTTTCACGAAGCGATGCACGTCAGCGTGCCGCGCGAGCAACCTCCAGTCGAGCCAGTTGATCTCGCCGTCGCAGCAGTACGCGTTGTTGTTGCCCGCCTGGCTCCGGCGGCACTCGTCGCCCATCAGCAGCATCGGCGTGCCGGCGGCGAGCAGCACCAGCGTCAGGAAGTTCTTCACCTGGCGATTGCGCAAGGCCTCGATCGCCGGATCGTCGCTCGGCCCTTCGACGCCGCAGTTCCAGCTCAGATTCTCGTCCGCGCCGTCGCGGTTGTTCTCGCCGTTGTCTTGGTTGTGCTTGCGGTCGTAGGACACCAGGTCGTTGAGCGTGAAGCCATCGTGGCAGGTGACGAAGTTGATGCTGTGCTCCGCTTCACGCTCCTTGTGCGCGTAGATGTCCGGACTGCCGAGCACTCTGGCCGCCAGCGGCCGGACGGAACTGCTGTCGCTCTTCAGAAAGCGCCGCACATCGTCGCGGAAACGACCGTTCCATTCCTGCCAGCTGTCGCCGACGAAGGAGCCGACCTGATACAGGCCGGCGGCATCCCACGCCTCGGCGATCAGCTTGGTGCCGGCGAGCCGCGGATCCGACTCGATGTCCCACAGCACCGGCGGATTGGCGAGCGGGTGGCCGGTTTCGTCACGTGACAGGATCGACGCGAGATCGAAGCGGAAGCCGTCCACGTGCATCTGCGTGACCCAGTAGCGCAGGCTGTCCTGAATCATCCGCCGCACGATCGGCTGGTTGGCGTTCAGCGTGTTGCCGCAGCCGGTGTAGTCCGCGTAGCGCGACTTGTCCGCTTCGAGGATGTAGTAGACGTCGTTGGCGAGCCCGCGATACGACAATGTCGGTCCGTCTGCCCCGCCTTCGGCGGTGTGATTGAAGACGACGTCGAGAATCACTTCGATCGAAGCCCGGTGGAGCGCCTTCACCAGCTCGCGGAATTCGTTCAACACCGCCAGCGGATCCTTCGAGGCTGCGTAGGCGTGGTGTGGTGCGAAGAACGAGACCGGCTGGTAGCCCCAGTAGTTGATCCGGCCGCCGGGCGCGGCCTGGGGATCGAACTGGAACACCGGCAGCAGCTCGACCGCGGTGACACCGAGGTCGGCGAGATAGGGAATCTTCTCGATGAGCCCGGCGTAGGTGCCCGCCGTCGCCGGCGCGACCCCCGAGCTCGGATGCCGCGTGAAGCCGCGCACGTGCATCTCGTAAATCACGGTCTCGGTGAACGGGCGCTGCAGCGGGTGGTCACCTTCCCAGTCGTATCGATTCGGATCGGCAACGACGCTCTTCATCGCGACGGCGGCGTTGTCGCCGGCACGCGCTGCGTCGAGACGATCGTAGGTCGGCGGCACGGCAACCGCGAGCCCGTACGGATCGAGCAGCAGCTTGTCGCCGTCGAACCGCAGCCCGCGCTCCGGCTCGAACGGCCCGTACGCGCGGTAGCCGTACACCTGCCCGGCCGCGAGCTCGGGCACGAAGACGTGCCAGTAGTGATAGGTGCGATGGTCTGCCGGATCGAGCGGAATCACCCGGGCGGGCCGTGTGGCGCCGGCAGCGTCGAACAGCAGCAGCTCGAGCCGCGTGGCGTTCTTCGAGAAGACCGAGAAGTTGACGCCCCCGGGCACGATCGTCGCGCCAAGCGGAGCGCTGACACCGGGAGCGTCAGCGCCCGCGACACGCGCGTTGCCCGGGAGGGCATCGACGATCCCGCTCATCAGGCGGCTCCGCGTGGCAGAACCTCGATGTTCCAGATGTCACGGCAGTAGTCGCGAATCGACCGATCCGACGAGAACCGCCCGACGCGCGCGCAGTTCAGGATCGACATGCGCGTCCACCGCTGGCGCTCGACGTAGGCTTCGCTCACCCGCCGCTGACAGTCGACGTATGCCTGGTAGTCTGCGAACAGCAGATACTCGTCGCGCGTCAGCAGCGACTCGACCAGCGGCCGGAACCGTTCGTGATCGCCGTTGGAGAACGCGCCGCCGGCGATCATGTCGATCGCTTCGCGCAGATCCGCGTTCGATTCGTAAATGCCTCGCGGCTCGTAGCCGGACGCCTTGACGTGCGCCACTTCCGCAGCGGTCAGGCCGAACAGGAAGAAATTCTCCTCGCCGACCGCTTCTCGGATCTCGACGTTGGCGCCGTCGAGCGTTCCGATCGTCAAGGCGCCGTTCATGGCGAACTTCATGTTGCCGGTGCCGGATGCTTCCTTGCCGGCCGTCGAGATCTGTTCCGACAGATCGGCCGCTGGATACACCGGCTGACCGTTGGTGACGTTGAAGTCCGGCATGAAGACGACCTTCAATCGATCGGACGTCTGCGCGTCGTCATTGACGACGGCGGCAATCCCGGTGATCAGCCGGATGATCAGCTTCGCCATGCGGTAACCGGGCGCCGCTTTCCCACCGAAGATCACCGTCCGCGGCACGTCGGCCGCCTGGGGATTTCGTTTGAGCCGGTTGTACAGCGTAATCAGGTGCAGCGCGTTCAGGTGCTGCCGCTTGTATTCGTGAAGGCGCTTGACCTGTATGTCGAACAGGGACGCCGGATCGACGGCGACGCCGGTCCGCAGCCGGATCAGCGCGGCGAGCGCGACCTTGTTGTCTTCCTTGATCCGCCGCCAGTCCTCCTGGAAGCCGGCATCGCCGGCCAGCGGTTCGAGGCGCGTCAGCTCGTGCTCGAGATCGAACACCCATCGCCCGCCGATGTGGCGCTCGATGAGCGCCGCCAGCTTCGGGTTGCTCAGGACCATGAATCGGCGCGGCGTCACGCCGTTGGTTACGTTGAAGAAGCGCTCCGGCGCCACGCGATGGAAGTCGTGCAGCACCGTCTCCTTCAGTAGTTCGGAGTGCAGTGCGGCCACGCCGTTGATCGCGTGGCTGCCGACGCTGGCGAGATTCGCCATCCGGACCTGCTTGTCGCCCGCTTCGCCGATGATCGATACCTGCTGCACCAGCGATTCGTCGCCGGGGAATCGCCGCCGGACGTCGTCGAGGAAACGCCGGTTGATCTCCTTGATGATCTCGAGATGGCGCGGCAGCAGCTCGCTGAACAACGGGAGCGGCCAGGTCTCGAGCGCTTCGGACAGCAGCGTGTGATTGGTGTAGCTGCAGGTCCGCTGCGTGATTTCCCAGGCGCGATCCCAGTCGATCGTGTGCTCGTCGACGAGGAGTCGCATCAGCTCTGCGACCGCGATCGACGGATGCGTGTCGTTCAACTGTGCGGCCCAGTAGAGGTGGAATTCGTCGATCGATTTGCCACGCAGCCGATGCAGGCGGATCATGTCCTGCAGCGAGCACGAGACGAAGAAGTACTGCTGCGCAAGGCGCAGCCGCTTGCCGGCCTGAGGCTCGTCGTTCGGATACAGGACCTTCGAGATCGTCTCCGATGCGACCTTGTCCTCGACCGCGCCGTGGTAGTCGCCGACGTTGAACGCGTCGAAGTCGAACGACTCGATCGCTTCCGCCTTCCACAGCCGCAGGATGTTCGCCGTAGCGACGCGGTAACCGGGGATCGGCGTGTCATAGGCCACGCCC
Source organism: Vicinamibacterales bacterium (assembly GCA_035315685.1). Taxonomy (GTDB): domain Bacteria; phylum Acidobacteriota; class Vicinamibacteria; order Vicinamibacterales; family CAVVIG01; genus QHWK01. Next base: position 7,128 of record DATFXR010000381.1, read on the forward strand.
TTCACCATGTTGTCGGGACGCCAGCGAACCGTGAAGCCGCCGCGGCCGTCGCTGTCGTGCTCGACCCGTCCGCCGAACATCACGTCGAAGGCGACTTCCGCACGGACGATCTCCCACGGGTTGCCGTAACGCAGCCACTTGTCGGTCAGCTCGACCTGCTGTCCGTCGACAATCGCCTGATCGAAGATCCCGAACTCGTAGCGGATGCCGTAGCCGATCGCCGGCACCTGGAGCGTCGAGAGCGAGTCCATGTAGCAGGCCGCGAGACGACCGAGCCCGCCGTTCCCGAGTCCGGGCTCCTCCTCCTGATCGAGGAGGCTCGGCAGGTCCTGTCCGACGAGCGCGACGGCCCGTTCCGCCGCCTCCCACAACCCGAGGTTGATCAGGCTGTTCCCCAGATGCGGACCGGTCAGGAACTCGGCGGACAGATACGCGACCGCCTTGCGCGGCGTGTCCGACTCGAGGACAGCGCTCAAGGTCGTCATCGTGCGATACAGCAGACGATCGCGGATCGTATACGCGAGCGCGATGTACCAGTCGTTGCGCGTCGAATATTCCGGCCGCTTGCCCTGCAGGCAACAGAGATTCTCGAGGAGCGCTTCCGCAATCGCTGCCGTGCTCATGCCGCTGCGGACGGTTTCGGCGCGCGTCGACGGCTTCGCTGCGGCGTCGGGTTCGTTGCCGGCTCTCGATTTCACAGGCTCACCTCGACTGTCGGACGCGTCAGCTGCGATCCGGACCGGCCGCGCGACGGCATCGCGAGAGGTGCACGGCGCGCCTCAGAACACGATGCCGAAGCCGACGATCGGCCCGTGCAGCGTCTGCGAGCTGATGAGGGTCCGCTGGAAGGATCCGATGCTGACGTCGGCGACTGTCAGCTTGTAGTAAAGGAACGTGTAGCCGAGACGAATCTCGGTGTGCGGGATGACGCGCCAGCCGGCATGGAACTCCGCCGACGTATCGACGTCGGTGCCGACGCCGAAGCCGCCCCCCTGGAAGTTCGCGTCGAAGATCCAGTTCCCGGCGCGCTGCCGCCACTCGACTCCGATCATCGGATCATAGAAGACCGGCTCGGTGGTGCCCGAGATGTCTCGTCCCAGGATCGGCAGGTTCAGCGTCATGTCGAGGCGGACGGAGATGCGACGAAAGCCGCCGGTCGCGAACAGACCGTCGAACAGCCGCACGCCGCCACGCACGTTGAAGACTCTCGCCTTGGCGTCGAAGTCGAAGCGCGGTGACTCGCGGCTTGCGCCGAGATCCGCCCAGTCGCCGCGAAACTCGCCGAACCACCGATCCGCGCGAAACGTGACACCGGCCATGTACGCGCTGTTGAGCGATGTGCCGCTCGTTGCCGTCTGCTCGCCACCTTCACTGCTGCCGCCGCCGCCCCCGCCCGGCAGCGACGGCAGATCGATCTCCGCACCGAAGATCGGCGCCTGGACGAGGATCGGGTACACAACCACCTCGAACGGCTGCGGCGTCGAGGACGCCGGTGCCTGATCGTCGGCTGCGAACACGCGGTCGGCCGCGACGAGAACGAGCGCCGCCGCGCACACGGTCAGAACTGAGCTGGAGGAATGTTTCATCACGATCCGATTGGTTGATACGCCGTCACTTCGACGGCGCGGCGATCGTCAGCTGCACCGGCGCCGCCGCGAAGTCGTCGAGGACGATGCCGTCCGGCGCCGGCTTCACGCGAGCGGCGCCAGACATCGTCCCCGTTCCAGCGCCGCCCGCGTCGAGCGTGAGATCCACGACCGTCAGCTCGTAGCCAGCCCGCGACTTCGTCTCGTCAGCCGTGAGGAAGAACAGCGGCTTGCTTGCGGCGATGACGAGCCGCGTGCGATCGCCCACCGTCGTTTCCCACGCGTACTGCACCTTGACCTCGCGGTTCTGCGTGGCGATCGTGCCGATCGTCGGCAGCGGCCGAAGCGCGTTCATGAACCCCTGGTAGCCGTTGAATTTCAGCCCGTCGAGCACGCGGGTGCGTCTCGACGGCTCCATGAGGCGATCGATCTTGATCGTCACGGTCGAGGTGACGCTCGTTTCGCCGGTCTTGACCAGTGCCTGCGCGACCAGCGTCCGTGGATAGCCGCCGGCCGCATGCGCGAGCGCGCCGATACACAGAAGTAGCACCGGCGCCGTGAGCGCGAGCCACCGTGCCATCGAGCTCGTGTGGTGAGGCGACACCCCGTCCAATCGTTCGCGTCTGCTCATTGCAGCGCGTGTGAGAGCAATCCCGCTGCCCGGAAGGCAGGTCGGAGGCTCACGGGCGGCGGCGGGGTTCTGGCGGAAATTCGCGCAGCGGCGCGCAACCCGACGATATTTCGCAGGCATCCGACGTATCGTGGCTCCGCCTTTTCGGAGGCGCTCTGAGATATCGGGCGGGCGATGCCGCGGGCGGCTAATCGACTGTCATACGGCGGTGGTCGCTGTCGCGCCAAGCGCCGCGAGGGGCACCGTGACCTCGACCTGCGTGCCCCCACCGGGCTTCGATCGAATCTGCAGCGTCGCTCCGACCTGCTCCGCACGTTCGCTCATGCTGATCAGACCGAGTCCGTAGTGCGCCGCCTCCACGTCGAAGCCGACGCCGTCATCGGTCACGGTCAGCACGAGTGCGTCCGGCCCACCGGCCAGCTGAATCACCACGTCACGGGCCCGGCTGTGCGCGACGGCGTTTCGCACCGCTTCCTGCGCGATGCGAAACAGACACAGCATCAATTCATGCGGCAGCGCCGGCGGCACGCTGTGGTGCGCGAACGTCACCTTGACGTCGCTGGTCGAGAGCTCGCGCTGAAGGCCGGCGATCGCCGGCACGAGCCCCAGCAATCGCAGGTTCTCGGGGTGCAGCCGGTGGGAGAGGTCGCGCACGCTCCTGCTCACCGCCTGCGCGTGATCCAGCGCGCCCAGTGTGAGCCGTTCGACGTCGTCGGTGCGCGCGGCGCGAGTCTGGTTGAGCAGTTGAAGATCGATCGTCAGGACCGCCAGCTGCTGGCTGATGTCGTCGTGCAGTTCCCGCGCAATCCGCGAGCGCTCGCGTTCCTGCGCGGTGAGCAGTCGCTTGCCGAGATTGCGGATCCGATCGTAGCTGACGCGCAACCTGGCCTGACTGGCCTGCAGCTGCGTTTCGGCCTCCCGTCGCCTCGAACGCTGGACCAGCAAGCCCGCGATCAGCGTGGCCTGCGCGAGCAGAATGGCGAAGGCGCCCAGGATGTAGGCCCTGTAGCGGTCCCAGGTCGACGAGTCACGGAACCTGACCCGCGTTCCCGTGGGGACACGCGCTTCGCTGATCCTCCATCGCCGCAGCTGTCGCCAGTCAACCTGCTTCACATTCAGGTCGGCCGACGACACGGGAATGCTGTCGGCGCGCTCTCCGTTGAGCACTCTGACTGCCAGCGCGCCCACCGTCTGCGCCTGCGCCACCTGGTCCTTCAGGCTGCCGCCGACGATGCCGTGGTCCATCGCCGAATCCACCCAGCAGTAGATCGGTGCGTTCGCCGTCGCTGCGAGCCGATCCAGGTATTCCAACGGATTGAACATCTGGTTGCTGCCGTCGCGCTCGACGATCAAGTAGTAGACGATCGAATGTTCAGGCAACGTCTGCAGCCGTGCCTGGAGCTCCTTGGTCGGGAGACCCGAGAGGTAGGTGATGTCGAGGCGGGGTTCGAAGGCTCGCAGTCGCGTTCGCGCCAGGTTCTCGAGCGCCCGGTTGCTGGCGTCAGCGCCGCTGACGACGAAGACATGACGGACGTCCGGCTGAAGCGCGATGGCCATCTCGACCGTGCCCGCGAGGTCCACGGGCGCAGTGATGCCGGTCGAGTTCGAGAGTCGAGGCGACGACGAGCGTGACTCGAAGAAGACGACCGGCACATCCGGGAACAGCAGGGCGCGATATGCGCGAAGGAAGTCGAGCGGCGTATCGCCCATCGCCACGACGAGGTCGAAGGCCTTCCCGGCGTATTTCAGGCGCAGGAAGTCGCGAAACGCGCTCTGGTAGTCGATGCTCGAGAATCTGGCCTGGTCGATGAATTCCGAGTAGTAGTCCACATCGGTGGCGAGATCGTACTCCAGGATTTTCGGCAACTCGCGGTCACCGACCACGGCGATCTGTGCATCCCGCCGCGTCGCGTAGAGCACGAGGACCTGCTTCTGCCTGTCCTGGCCGCTCGCCGCTTTCACGGGAGCGGGGCCGGCGACGATCGCCACGAGCAGCAGCCAGCGCACCATCGAAACAGCTGTGAAGGATATCCGGATGCCGCGCTAGAAGTCGATCTCGCCGGTGATCTTGAAGAAGCGCGGCGTCATGATCGTCATCGGCTGCAGCCACGTTCCGCCCGGGACGAACGCGGTGTTGTAAGAGAGGGCGGCGCTCGAATTGAGCGCGTTGTAGATGTCGAGCGCGACCATGGTACGAGTGCCACCGAACTTCAGAATCTTCGCGATCCGTAGATCGAGCTCGTTGATGCGGTCGCCGTACATCGTGCCGGGCGGGATCAGGTTGACGGTGACGTTGGCGGCGTTGCCGGAGAGATTCCTGCCGAGCGACGGCGCCACGATCGAATTCGGTGCCGCGTAGTCGGCCGCCAGCGCCGCGCCCGGCTTGCTCTGAAACGTCGCGGCGAGCTCGATGCCGCCTTTCGGCAGGGTGTACGACGACAGGCCGCGCAGCTGCGTCAGGAATCCGGTTGCGACGTGGCAGTACGGACTGACCGGGGTCACCGCGGATCCCATCAGGCCGGCGCCAAACCCGCTCGTACCGGTGACAGCCGTCGACAGCTCGGGCAGATCCGCGCGCACATCGCAGTTGTCGGACACGGTCCGGCCGCTGCTCGTCCCGCCGACGATCGTCAGTCCGCTGGACGGCCTGATGTTGAGCGTCACGTCGACGCCGTTGAAGTACTGCAGCCAGGTACCGTAGTTGCTCGAATCGGCGACGACGTTGTTCACCTGACCGGCTTTCTCGGGCACGACGTCGTACAGGCCGGAGATCGTGTACCCGCCACCGCCAGGCAGGCGGGGATCCGCCGGCGCGACGAGGCTGAACGGCGTGAGATCCGACGGCTGCAGCGACAGGTTGTCGGCCACGGAAAACCCGTGGAACCAGCGCCGGGTGTAGGCCACGTTCACCGACGCATGGGCGACGATTTGATGCTCGACCGACACGCCGAGATTCCAGTCCGAGGGCCGGACGCCCCAGCCGTCGAGCAGCGCCGGATCGAAGTTGTTGGTGAGAATGTTCTTCCCGAAGTTGGTGTTCGAGATCACGCCGCACATATCGCCGCCGCTCGCGCGGAGATCCTGGGTGGAGGGGTTCAGCAGATCGCAATCGGGCACGAAGTTGCCGTTCGCGTCGGTCCACGCGCGCGTGACGCCCGCCGTTCCGAACACCATCGTCGTCTGGGGCATCCGCAGCGTCGGATTCGTGTTGGCGTAGTTGCCGTTCACGCCGGCGCCTTCCAGGTACTTGCCGACGCTCACTCTGAGCACGGTGTTGCCACTGCCGAAGAGATCGTAAGCCGCGCCCATTCGCGGCGTGATGTCCTTGTAGCTGTCCACGCCGCGCGTTTCCGGAATGATGATCGGCGTCGGCAGGAACCTCGACGGGCCTTCCTGCTGCATCGGGAACCAGCTGCGCGCGCGATCGAAGCGCACCGCGCCCTGCAGGGTCAGGCGCCGCCGCGTCCACTGCTCCTGCGCGAACACGCCGTCCCAGCCCGCGCGCGCGTTGTTCACCCAGGGCGAAATCGACTCGGTCAGCTGATTGGGGACGCCGTTGCTGACGCGATAGGTGAGGTGCTGATCGTTCGTCATCCACGTCCGATCGTCGGTCATCAGACTGTGCTGATAGCCGATCTTGAGACTGTGCGTGCCGGTGACGTACGAGAGCGAGCCTTTCCACAGATACGAGCCGGTGTAGGCGACGCTGAAATCCTGCGACCGGTACACCAGACCGGGAATGTTGCCGTTCGCCGCACAGCCGTTCGCGCACTGTTCGGCGACGCGAATCAGGTCGCGGGTCGGGTTCGGTGTGCGCTCGAAGTTGCCGACGCCGAAATAGGTGCCGCCGAAACCGGCTTCGAGAAGCACCGTGCTGGTCAGCGGTGAGGACCACGTGGCCTGCGACACCTGGAGGGGTCGTCCGAGCACGCCGACCGCTTCGGGCGAGATACGCGACGGCTCCGAGAGGCCGGGAGTAGCGCCGCTGCACGTGCGACACAACGCCTGCGCGTCCCAGAAGCCGGTGACCTTGTTGCGCGGCGTCGCCTGCCACGTCACTCGACCGCTCGCGTTCTCGAACACGCGGTCTGAATATTCACGGCGGCTGAAATCGGGCGCGTACAACCATTTCGTGGCGTCGCCCGCGTTCAGGTTGTAGTACACGTTCGCGCTCGCCTTGGTGCTTCCACCGGCGTGCGCGTTGACGAAATACCAGACGCGGTCGCGGACGATCGGGCCGCCGAGCGTCCCGGTGACGTCGTAGACCTTGGTCAACGGAGTCGGCGCGGTCACACCCTGGTCCCTGAGCGCCTGGGTGAGGTTGTCCGACTGGAGCGCCTGCCCGGTGCCGCTGAAAAACGCGGATCCACGTGTCGTGTTTCCCCCGGCTTTGGGCACGATGTTCATCATCAGCCCCGACGTCTCGGTCTCACCCAGCGCGCCCGCCTCCGAGAACGTCACGTCCTGAGCGTTGCCGACGTCCACGGTGTAGCTCGTCGCCGAGTTCCCGGCGGGCGGACTGCCGACGTTCAGCCCGTCGACGAACAGCCGACCCTCGTTCGCTCGACCACCGTGGATCGGGAACGACGTCGTCGCGGTGCCCGTGACCGTGTCGTTGGTGGTCGTGACGACGCCCGGCACGAGGACGACGATCGCGTTGTAGCTGCGCACCGTTGGGATTGCCTTGAGGAGCGGCCCGCCGAGACTGACATCGTGCTTCGCGCTGTAGACGTCGACCGGCAGCGCCTGACCCGTGACGGTGACCGTATCGGTGAGCGGACCAACGCGAAGCTGGGCGTCGGCGGTCGTCGTCGCCGATCCGGTCACCTCGACGTCCGTGCGTACCAACGGGCTCCAGCCGTCGAGGAGAAAAGTCAGGGAGTACAGACCCGGACGCAGATTTTCGATGCGGTACTGTCCGGCTGCGTCGGTGGCGGTCGTGCGCACCCGTTCGATGAGCTCAGGACTCTGCGCTTCCACGGTGACGTGTGGCAGCACTGCACCGGTCGGGTCCGTCACCACCCCGGCCACGGCGCCCTGACCAAAGACGGTCGCCGGGATTGCCAGGCACAACGCGACGATAGCGAGTGTGATCCGCGTGCTCCGAATCGGCGAGCCAAAGGCCTGCATCGCGAATGCATACGATACACCGCCGTGCGACACGAAAATGTGAACTTCGCTTGACAGTTTCACCGCGCCCACGCGACGAGGGCGCGCGCGCCGTGTTCAGCGTGGTCCGGCTCCGGCGGCGGCGGCCGGAGGCGAGCGGGCACGTCGGCTACGGGAGCGGTCGCGAGGAGGGTGTCGCCGCGCCCGTAGCCGACCCGCCACGTGCGATGCGGTCAGAGCGCAGTTTCCGCCGCATACGCCAGACATTTCTTCACTTCGTCGATCGAATTCGCGGCGCCGCCGTACTCGCAGTCCACGTAGCCGCGGATCCGCCACATCTCGTCCTTCACGAGCTTGAGCACGTCGCGAATCGGCGTATCACCCGCTCCCCACGGCAGGTCCTCGCCCTGATTCTTCCGCCGATCCTTCAGGCGCAGGTTCGCGACATCCCGGTGATGCGCGCGCAGATAGTCCAGCGAATCGAGATTGGCGGCGGTGAAGTTGCCGACGTCGAGGCTGACCTTGAAGTATCTCGACATGCGCAGTGCTGCAGCGAAGCTCTCCGGCGAACCGATCGCGTCGGCATCGTCGATCCGCGAGCCGCCGTGCAACGCGACGATCGTCCGGTGACGCTCGGCGATCGGCGCCATCCGTGCGGCGACGTCGAGCGTCGTCGACGCGGTGATCGTCTCGGCGCCGAGTGCCTTCGCCGTTGAAAAGGCGGCATCGATCTCCTCGTCGGTGAAGCTCGCGTCCGGACTGACGTTGAACGCGGCAATCGCGATGCCGTGCTTTTCGAACTTCCGGCCGATCGCGCGGAAGTAGGCGGCCGGCGTGCGCAGCCGCCATTTCCGCTGCTCCCGACGCACCATCTGCCGCGCCATCGACGACATGGTGTGATGGCGATGTGACGCCATGAAACGCGCTTCGACGTGCGGCGCGTACAGCTCGCAATACTGGACGCCGCAGGCGACGAGCGCCTCGATCAGCCCGTCGATGGGATCGCTTCCCGGGGCAAGCTGCAGATCGCGGAAGCTCGCCGTGTGCACGCCAGGCGCCAGATCGCTGCTGCGGGTGAAGGCATACGCGTTGAGCAGCGGCGCTCCCACCCCGACCAGCACGCCTTTCAGGAGATCTCGTCTGCTGTACATCGCAAACCTCCCTACCCGTTCGGGTTCTGCGGTTTGCCGACCGCCATCGGCCGCATCATGTCGTGGTCCTCGTGATCGAGGATGTGACAGTGCCAGACGTATTGACCCGCGAGATCGAACTTCGCGACGAGCCGCGTGATCTCACCGGGGTAGGCGATGAGCGTGTCCTTCGCGCCGGTTTCCCACGCCTCGGGCGGCCGCGCGGGTCCCGGCGGCGCGTCAGGATGCTCGGGATCGAACGGCGCCCGGTCGACGACGTGGAACTGCGTCTGGTGGATGTGAATCGGATGCGCGTCTTCAGTGAAGTTGCGAATCTCCCACACCTCTGTCCCGAGGCCCGGATTCTCGGTCATCGGATCCATCCACGCGAGCGGTTTGCCGGTTCCGTCGGTGTTGACCGTGCCGAGGAGCCCGACGGTCGGCCCGAACGGAACCGCAGTCGGATCGCCGCATGCTGCCTCCCGGATCGGAACCGCGAACGTGCCGTCAGGATTGGCGACGACGTTGACGGTGCTCGATTCGAGCTCGTTCAAGGAGACGCGGCGCAGCCGTCCAGCCGCGGCCGGAGCCAAGCTGGCGGTGAGCGGCAGTCGATCCGGCGACACGCTGCGGTCGACCGAGCGGGACGCCCGCACGTGGAATTGCATCACACCGCCAGTTGTCTGCGGATCGGCGACCGGGAAATCGAGGCCGGGCACACCGCCGCCAAACGGCGAATCGGGCCCGACGTTCAGCAACGTAACGGTCGTAGCGACGGGGACGCGCGTGAAGTCGACGATCACGTCAGCCCGTTCTGCAGGCGCCATCAGCAGTCGCGTCAGCTTCGCCGGACGAGCCAGGAAGCCACCATCGCTGCCGATTTGCCAGAACGGGAGCGTGTCGCGATCGAGTTGCAGGATCAGCGTCCGCGCGTTGCACGCGTTCAGGAACCGGAACCGGTAGCGGCGTTGCTCGACGTCGAGGTACGGCCACGTGTTCCCGTTCACCATCATCGTGTTGCCGAAGAACTCCGGGTTCCAGATTGCCGACACGTCGCTCGGACGTCCGTCGCAGGCGCGTGCAGGAATGAAGGGCACGCGAAGATCGCCCTTCGAGACGCCTTCGAAGAAGGCGCGATCCGCGGGAAAGAACAGCGACCCGTCCGCATTGAACGAGCGGTCCTGAATCAGAATCGGAATTTCGTAGTAGCTCGTCGTCGCCGGGTCACCCACCGATGGCGCCGGTCCGGGCAGCAGCGGTCGGGCGGTGTTGTCGAGCGCGTCGCCGCGAAGGAGATAAAACGTCGCAAGGCCGGCGTGCACGTTCGCACGCGTGATCCCGAGCGTGTGATCGTGGGCCCACAGCGTCGCGGCCGCCTGGTCGTTGGTGTAGTCGAACGTCGCAGTGCCGGGCGCCCACGGCGATGGCAGACGCGGCGCTGCCTTCTTCCGGAAGAATCGGTACCACGTGCCTTCGGTGGCATAGCCGCGCGGAATGTCGGCCGCCGCCGGCAGGTACCACGCCTCGGGGTAGCCGTCGCTGTCGTCGAGCGTGTGACCGCCGTGGAGGTGAGCGACGAGCGGCACCGGACCGAGATACGGCGCCGGGTTCATGCCCATCCCGTCGCGCGGGCCCGGCGGGTTCGCCCAGTGCAATGTCTGATCGATCGGCAGCAGGTGCGGGCGGAAGCGGCCGTCGCGATCGACGAGATCGTTCTTCCACATCACCCGTGCGACGCGGCCGACCCGCGCTTCAAAGGTGGACCCGGGCGAATGAAACGTGCCCGGGTGGTTGATCGATCCGTACGCCCAGAGAGGCGTCGCCGGCAGCCCGACGGGCAGCACCTGCTGCCGGACCTGCCGCGCTGCGACCTCGTAGTAGTCGATCGCGCCCGCTGTACTCGTCGGCGGCATCGCCGGCGGAACGAACAGCGGCGTCACGAACCGGGGAATTCCGTAGGGATCGAGCGTGCCGCCAGCGACTGGCTGCGCGAATGCCCGCTGAATGAACCCGAACGTCGACGCCAGGTACAGCGCAGACCCGCCTACCGTCCCCGCCTTCAGAAAATCGCGACGCGTTGCCATACGGCCTCCTCTGTCCCGTTTTCACTCACCGATGTGCTGTGTGCTGGCAGCGAGAAATGCGGGAGTCAGGCTAAGGGAAAAGCCTCGACGGCCGATGCGGAAACCCCTGTAAATTTGTCGAAAAGAATGCCCGAACCGGCACCGGACGGCGGATCTAATCTTCGCCTCACGAACGCGGCGAATCAGCGCGTGGACGCGGTCGCTTCGCTCAACGCGGCGCTCAGCGTGTCGAGCGTCAGCGGCTTTTGCAGATACGCGTCCATGCCTGCAGCGCGGCAGCGTGCCTCGTCGCTCTCGAACACGTTCGCGGTCAGCGCGACGATGGTCGCGCGACGGCCGCGCTCCTGCGCGCGAATGCGCCGTGTGGCGTCGAGACCGTCGAGGTCGGGCATTTGGACGTCCATCAGGATGACGTCGTAGGCCCGTCCCGCTGCGCGATCGATCGCCTCGTAGCCGCCGGCCGCTTCGTCGGCGTGGAGTCCGAGTTCACCGAGCATCATCGAGACGACGCGGCGGTTCGACTCGTTGTCCTCGACGAGCAGGACGGCTATCGGCCGGCCGTCGAACGCTGGCGTCGCCTCCGCAACGCGTTCAATCGCCGCAGGCGAGCGGCGGATCGCCGCGTACAGCGCCTCGTGCAGCGCCTGCATGCGAATCGGCGTCGTCACGAGTCGATCGAGCTGCCCGGTCGCGACACTGGCGGCCGGTCGCAGTTTCGTGACGATGATGACCGGCACGCCCCGCTGCTCCCAGACGGAGCGCCGCTCGACCAGCGAGTCATACCACGGCTCGCCGCAGGCGTCGGCTTCCAGAATCACCGCGTCGAAATTCGTGTCGCGCGGGTCGCCGGAGTGGGCGGCGGTCTCGACACCCCATCGCTGCAGCAGACTGCGAACCTGCTCGCCGACGATGCCACTGCCAAGCAGTGCGAGCACGCGAACGGCGCGCAGACTGTCGCCGTCGTTGACGTCGTGCCAGTTCGGTGTGGCGACGATCGCGCGGAACACGAACGTGAACGTCGCGCCCTCGCCTGTCCGGCTCTCGACCGCCATCGATCCACCGAGCAGGCGGCTGAGTCGATCGGAGATCGCGAGCCCCAGTCCGGTGCCGCTGACACGCCGGCCGCCCGGAGGCTCGATGTGACTGAACCATTGAAACAGCCGCGCCTGAAGGGCTTCAGGGATTCCGACGCCGGTGTCACGGACCGTCATCCGCACGGCCACCGCGTTGTCACGCTGCGGTGCGGCGGCGACATGAAGGCTGACCTGCCCGGTGTCGGTGTACTTCACCGCATTCGACAGCAGGTTCAACAGCACCTGGCGGACGCGGTCTTCGTCGGCGAGGACATCGGGGACTCCGGGAGCGATCACGTAGCCCAGCGCCAGACCCTTGCGGGCCGCCAGTTCGCTCACCGAGTCGAGCGCCTCCTCCACCGGCGCCTGCACCGGGAACTGCTTCGGAACCAGCGCCATCAGACCGGCATCGATTCGCGAGTAATCGAGGACGTTGTTGATCAGGCCGAGCAGCGTCGTGGCGTTCGTTCGCAGCATTCGGATCAGTTCACGCTGATCCGGCGGCATCTGTGCGGTATGCAGCAGATCGGCGATACCGATCACGCCGGTCAGCGGCGTGCGCAGCTCGTGGCTCATCGTCGTCAGGAACTCGGTTTTCACCCGGAGTCCGACTTCGAGCGAGGCGCGTCGGTTGACGAGGTAGACGCCGATCGCGACCAGCAGCAGCGCGCTGACGACGATCAGGCTGAGGCGCGCGATCGACCGGCGTGAGCGCTCGCGTTCGGCATCGACCTGGGCCGCCGCGTCGGCCTCGAAGCTCGATTTCAGTTCGGCAATCGCGTCGCGGACGCGGTTGAACCGTTCGGTTCCGAGCGCTTCGTCGAGCGCCACGCCTTCGCTGAGGCTGCCCTCGAGGATGAGGCCGACGACTTCATCGCGCGTCTGCAGGTACGCCATCCATGCCGTGGACACCGAATCGCGCGCGGCTCGCGTGCGTGCGGTCGAGAGGATCGGCGAACGGTTCTCGAGCAGGCCTCTGACGCGGGCTTCGGCCGATCGCGACTGATCGACGTAGTCGAGCTGACGGTTCGCATCGCTCGTATGCAGCGCGTAGAGCAGAATGCGGCGGACCTCCTCGGTCTCGAACAGCACGTCGTCGATGAGATCGAGGCCGTCGCCGAAGCGGTCGTACAACTGGTTCGCGGCTGCTGCGGACTGCCGGAAGTCGCGCGCCACGACCCAGCCGAGCGCGACGACGGTCAGCGTCGCGGTACCGAGCAGCGCGAACATCCAGTAGGAGGCGACCGTCGAGCGCCGCGCCGCCCGGTTCATGGCCGCTCGTCGGCAGGGCCGCGTGAGGGGCGGCGCAGCGGATATCGCGGGTCGCCGGGAAGGACGCCGTCGATTCTCAGCACCTTCACCGTCGTCTCGAGCTGATCGGCGGCGACCGAGCCAATCGCGCCCGGCGCGCTGTACACGAAGCGCTGCATCGCCGCCGCGGACTGAATCGATCGCGGACCGATGTTGACGCTGCCCTGAAACGTTCGAAACAGGATGTGCTTGTCGTAGTCGCCCTCGGTCAGTCCGCAGATCATCCGGATCGCCTCGGCGCGCTCCGGCTGCCCTTTCTCGCGCAGCACGACCGTGATCTTGCGACCCTGCGGCCAGGTCTGCGTGTCCAGCATGAAGATGCGCCGCAGCTCGCTGAACGTCAGATTGTCGACCGGATTCGACGGGTGGACGATGATCGCGAGACTCAGCGAAGGCGTCTGCATCGACGGTTCCGCCCACGCCAGCGGCGCCGCCACGAGCAGCAGCACGACGAGCGCCCGGCGCGGCGGTCCCATCGCCCTTCAGAACACGAACACGAGCTGCACGTGCATCCCGTTTGCAGGGTCGTGATCGCCCGTGTGCAGACGCTCGTACTGCGCCTTCAATCCGACCCACGCGGCCGGATCGAATCGAGCCCCGATTTCATGCGTCTCGGAAGATGGGAACGTGCCGATGAACGGCGTGCCTGGATCGACGTCGAGCCGATCGTAGCGGTAGTACGGTCGAATTTTCCCGAACGCTCGCGACGCCTGCAGATAGCCACCGTGGTTGTCGTAGCGCGGACCAGAGGTTTCGTGCCGATAAGACAGGCGCAGCCACTCGGCCATCAGTTCCACGGCAGGCGTGCGGTAGACGCCGTAGGCGTCGACGATCTGGTTCTTGACCGCGAGGCCGCCCTGGTCCGGGATGTCATCGCGATAGAAGGAGCCGCCGATCTCCGCGCCGTGCCAGCGCTCCGGCCGCAGCGACAGCCCGAAGTTGGTGGACTTGGCCTTGTTCTGGTCGAGGCCTTTTTCGTCCTCCACGTCGGTCCAGCGGCGGCCGTTGCCGACTTCGGCGACATACCGCACGGCCGATCCGGTCCTGGGCACGATGCCGCGAGCGCTCACGCCGAGTTCATGAATCGGCAGCACGCCGCCCAGGTCTTCGAACGCAAAGATGCGCGGCCGGCCGATCGTGGTCTCGAAGTACGACCCGTGATGGAACGCGGCGTTGTAGTAACCAATGCCGGTGTGGTAGCGGCCGGCAGAGATGTTCAGGTGATCGTTCAGCCGATACGTCAGTTGAAGGCGCTCGACGTCGGTCGTGACCTCCGTGGTCGCGGCGCTCGCTTCGAGCACCACTTCAGCGAGCACGCTGACGCGATCGTTGATCGCCGAGGTCGCGAACAATGCCAGCTGGCCGAGCGCGAACGAGTTCGGCGTATCGGGCTCGGTGGTGCCGCCCCAGTCGACCGAGCCAAAGGCATGGACCACCACTTCCGGGTGGCTCGGCGGCTGCGCATCGTGGTCCATCGTCTGGGCCGCGAGCCGGCCCGGCACCGCGCACGCGAACAATGCGGCGGCGATCGCACGACGGCAGCATCGGCGTCTCGGCTGGACGCGTCGCGCGTCCACGTCAGCCATCACGGCGGAGCTCGACGTGCACGACATCGGCGCCCGATCCGGTCCCCAGTACGACAGCGCCGCCGGTTTCCTCGACGATGCGACGGGCGGTGCGGAGGCGGAGCGGATCCCCTGGGCCGCTCGTCCCTCGCCTCAGCGACTCCCAGGCGTGCGGCCAGAAACCGGACGGGTGCGCATGAATCACGATTCGAGCCTCGGCGGGCGTCGTGACGACGCGAACCGACACCGTCGCGTGGCCCCGTCGGTGCCGGATCGCGTGATCGACGACGAGCGTGATCGCGCGGCCCAGCCGCGGCTCGTCGCCGGCGACCCGCACGAGACCCGCGGCGTCGGCGTCAATGCGGACCGCGTCATTCTCATGATGCCGACTGGCGATCCGGGCGAGGATCAGGTCGAGTCGTGCCGCTGCGGCGGGGCGACCGGATCGGCGGGATGGTCGGCTGAGCAGGCTCAAATCGCCGGAGATCGCGACAAGCTCCGACACCGGCGCCGCGATGCGCCGCAGGACCTCGCGATACTCCGCCGCGGATCGATCGCGCCGCAGCGCGACCTCGATCTCGCCGGCCACCGCGGTGAGCGGCGTTCGAATCTCGTGGGCGACGGCGGCGGCGAAGAGATCGATGTCGGAACCCGCCGTGTCGCGTGCGTCGCTCACGTGGCGCACTCTCCGGCCGCGATCGTGTAGCCGACGCCGCGTACGGTCCGGATCAGCGATCCACAGCGGCCCAGCCTCTTTCTCAAGTAGCTGATGTACACGTCGATCACGTTGGATTCAGGGCTGTCGTCGTCGTCCCAGACGTGCTGCGCGAGATCCTCGCGGGACAGCGGTTTGCCGGCGCGCAGCAGCAGATATCGGAGCAGACGGAATTCGGTGTCGCTCAGCACGACCGGCGCTTTGTCGACCGTGACGTCGCGCGTCTGCTGATCGAGCTCGATCGGCCCGCACGACAGAACCGCCGACAGCTGCCGCGAGCGGCCGCGGCGTGTAATCGCGCGCAGGCGTGCCAGCAGCTCCTCGAAGGCGAACGGCTTTCCGAGATAGTCGTCTGCGCCGACGTCCAGGCCGCGAATGCGATCGGCCACGCCGTGGCGTCCGGTGAGCAGCAGAATCGGCGTGTCCACGCCCCGCGTGCGCAGCCGTCGGCAGACGGTGAAGCCGTCGTGATCGGGGAGCATCACGTCGAGCACGATCGCGTCGAACCCGCCGGCGAGCGCGTGCGATTCGGCTGACTCGCCGTCGCCGACCGCCTCGACGTGAAACAACTCCTCCCTCAGGCTCCGCTCGAGGAATCCGCGGGTTACGGCTTCGTCTTCGACGACCAGGAGTCGCACGGGTCCAACACTCCGGGCGTGGAGGGGCAAAAGACGATCCGCGACGTGCAGGGCGGCGGCCGTGCGGCTTTGCGCGGAAAAACCGCACGGTTGCGCAGAATGGTGGTCGAAAGACGTCCGCCGACGAACGTCGACGGCGAACAATGTCTGCCGGCGGCACGACAACGTCGATGGGTCGACGCCGCCGCCGATCCCGTCTCAGGATCGCGGCGAGCCGGCGGCCGCGCTGCTCACGTGAGGCACAGCGTCTCGAACTCGGGCAACTCGTCGCGCAGTGCGGTCTCCACACCGAGATACAGCGTCATGTGCGCGCTCGGGCAGCCGGCGCACATGCCGGTGAGTTTCACGGTCGCCGAATTGCCGGCGACCTCGATCAGCTCGATGTCCCCGCCATCGGCGCGGAGAAACGGACGCACGCGATCGAGCACCGCTTCGACCCGTTCTCTCGTAATCATGCATGCACGAGGGGCAACGGCCGTGCCAGAAAGCCGGCGCCGGAAAGCCGTGGATCCGACGGAATGTCGAGGATCGTACGCGTGCGAGGTGGGGATCATTTCGCGCGACTGCGAGATATTCCGCGGAACGCGCGTCGGCCGATGGCTGGCTGTTCCAGCTCCGAGGTGTACACATCGAGCTGGCGATTGCGGCGGATTTCCGGCAGCAATCAGCCGCTGCGGCGACGGAGCACGCGCAACTCGTCGGCGACGTCGGGCAGGCGTACGCCGTCGCGGCCGAACGCCACTTCCTCCCACTCGTCGTCCAGGCCCATGATCGCGTTCGCGGCGGCGGCAATCTGATCGGGCCTCGAGTTCGGGAAGCGCCTGGACAGCACCGCTTCCAGTTTTTGACGATCGAGCATCTGTTCCCCCGGGCCCCGCCGTACGCAACGCCAGTGCCGGACCCTCTGTCGGATTGTCCGCGCTCTGGGCAGGCCAGCAGCGACGGTCGCCACGCGGCGCTATTCGAGTGCCGAACCTTGCAGTAGCGAAGGCGCTCGCTTTTCTGCCTCGCGTTCGTCAGCACGCCCGTTGCAATGACGCTCTGAAACGAAACTCGACGGGGTACGACGATCGTCGCCCCGAAAGCTGACCACCATGAATCTTCGCACGCGATACCTGGGGCTGGACCTCGCGCATCCGTTCATGCCGGGCGCATCGCCGCTCGACGCCGATCTCGACATGGTGCTCCGGCTGGAAGACGCCGGCGCCGCCGCGATCGTGATGCAGTCGCTCTTCCAGGAGGACATCGAACAGTACGGAGCGGCCACCGATGCCTACCTCGAGCGCCTGCTGCGCATCAAGCGGCGGGTGCGCGTGCCGGTGATTGCGTCGCTGAACGGCACGACGGCTGCCGGCTGGCTGCGCTACGCGCGAATCATCGAGCGTGGTGGTGCGGACGCGATCGAGCTGAACTTCTATCACGTGGCGACCGATCCGACGCAGGACGCCGGCGCGGTCGAACGGCGCCTCGTCGACATCGTCGCCGTCCTGAAGGAATCGATCGCGATTCCTCTCGCCGTCAAGCTCTCGCCGTTCTATTCGGCGCTGCCCCATCTGGCGGGAGAACTGGACCGGATTGGCGCTGATGGTCTGGTCCTGTTCAACCGCTTCTACCAGGCTGACATCGACCCTGTCCGCTGCGAGCCGGTGCCGACGCTCCGGTACTCGGATTCGTCCGAGCTCCTGCTGCGGCTTCGCTGTATCGCCATTCTCGCCGGCCGGGTCCGCAGCTCGCTCGCGCTCACGGGAGGCGCGCACACGCCGCTCGATGCAGTCAAGGCGGTCCTCGCCGGCGCCGACGTCGTACAGATGGTGTCGGCGATCATGACCGGCGGCCCACCGGCGCTGACGCGAGTCATCACCGGCTTCAAACTGTGGGCTGACGAGCAGCACTACGCGTCGATTGCCGAGATGCGCGGCGCTGCAAGCCTGGCCCGCTGCCGCAACCCGTTAGACTACGAGCGCGCGAACTATCTGCAGGTCATGCGCGACGCCCGCGGCGCCCAGTCGATTGCCGGTCACTGACGGCAATCCCGGGCCGAGGCCCGTGCGCAGAGGCGGATGCCTGAGACGCCTGAGACGCGCGATTCGATGATCGTCTCGACTACGGTCGATCGGCGCCGTCCGCGAGCCGCTCCTGCTCGGCGATCGCCAGGTGCGCACGAATCTCGTCCTGGAAATCCTCCTCGTCGAGCCGGCGGCGTCTGAACCAGGACACGATCCGCACGGTCACTCCTCAGCGGCCGGCGCGGCGACCGGCTTCATCACGCGGCTGATCGCGTCGACCAGCTCAGTCCACCGGGATTCCTCTCGCAGCAGCTGCTTCTTGCCCTCGGCGGTCAGGCGATAGAACTTGGCACGCTGGTTCGCGTCGGTCTGGCCCCACTTCGACGTGACCCAGCCCTTCTTCGTCAGCCGCTGCAGGGCGGGATAGAGCGAACCGGCTTCCACCTGCAACACATCCGCGGACTGCGCGCGAATCGTCTGCCCGATCGCGTAACCATGCTGCGGTCCCCACATCAACGTCCGGAGGATCAGCATGTCCAGCGTACCGTGGAGCAGGTCGGTGCGCGCGTCGGGCCGGGAGGAGTGCAGCGCCATGGTTATAGAAAGTCTATAGCCTGAGACGTAGAGAGTCTATAGGGTGGTCCATCGGCCGCGCACCCGGCCTGCCGCGATGCCGCGGGCGCCGCCGGCGCGCCCGTGATATGAGAAGAGAGATGGCTGCCATACGAATGATCCGATCGCTCAGGGTGGCGTGCGTTCGCTCACTGGTGCTGGCGGCGGCGGTGTTCGCCGCTGCCGGCGCAATCGCACAACAACCCGTGTTCCGCGCCGGCGGCGACGTCGTGCGCGTATTCGCCACGGTGACCGACCGCGACGGGCGTCTCGTCACCACGCTGTCCCGCGACGCCTTCGAAGTGCGCGACGAAGGCAAGCCGCAGCCGATCACGCTGTTCGACAACACGCCGCAGCCGATTCGGCTGATTGTCATGCTCGACGTGTCCGGCAGCATGGAAGGCAACCTGCCGCTGCTGCGCACCAGCGCGGCTCAGCTGTTTGCGCGGCTCGGCCCGCAGGACCTCGCGCGACTCGGCACCTTCGGGCACGAGGTGACGATCAGCCCGACCTTCACCCACGACAAGGACGAGCTCATCTCGGCGCTGCCGCACGCGATCGCCCCGGACGCGCCGACGCCGCTGTGGCGGGCGCTCGACCAGGCGATCGACACCTTCGACCCCGGCGCCGAGCAACGTCCGGTGATCCTGGTGCTGAGCGACGGCAAAGACACCGGCTCGTTCAGCTTCCGTGAGAAGCCGGTCAGCCAGGTCGAAGTCATCGAGCGCGCCCGCCGCGCCGACGTGATGGTCTACGCAGTCGGCATGCGCAGCCGCGGACAGCACACCATGACGCCCGGCCTCGGCCGCGCCGGGCTGCAGGCGATGCTGACCGCCGACCTGCCCGATCCCGGCCTGGCGCGCGTCGCGCAGGAAACCGGTGGCGGCTACACGGAAATCCGCTTCGGCGAAGACCTCGGCGCTGCGTTCGCGGCCGTCGCCGACGAACTGCATAGCCAGTATCTCCTCGGCTTCGCACCACCGAAGCGTGACGGCAAGACCCACAGCATCGACGTGCGCGTCACCCAGGGCGGACTGAAAGCCCGCGCGCGCAAGAGTTACGTCGCGCCGAAGGAATGAGATGGACTGGTAGAATCTCGACGTGAATCGAGATGGGGGCGCGGACCATGAAGAAGACGTGGATCGTTGTGGCGGCGATCGCACTCACCTGCCTCGCGCAGCCGTTCAAGGCCGTTGACGCACAGCCTGCGCGCGACGCGGCGGCGCCGCCGTCGTTTGCCGAACCGGGCATCTCGCCCGACGGATCGACGATCGCGTTCGTCAGCGGCGGCGACATCTGGGATGTGCCGGCGCGGGGCGGCGACGCACGGCTGCTCGTGTCGCATGCGGCAACCGAGTCGCGGCCGCTGTATTCCCCTGACGGCAGGCGGCTCGCCTTTACGTCGACGCGGACCGGCAACGGCGATGTCTACGTGGTGACGCTCTCCACCGGCGACGTCGCCCGGCTCACCTACGACGATGCGATGGATCAAGTGAGCGGCTGGTCGCCCGACGGCCGGTTCGTCTACTTCTCGAGCGGCAGCCACGACATGTCGAGCATGCTCGATGTCTATCGCGTCAGCGTCGAGGGCGGCATGCCGATGCCGGTCGCCGCCGATCGGTACACCACGGAGTACTTCGGCATTCCCGCGCCCGTCGGCGACTCGGTGGCGATCACCGCACGGGCGAACGCGTCGGCGCAGTGGTGGCGGAAGGGCCACAGTCATCTCGACGAGAGCGAGATCTGGCTGGTCCGCAACCAAACCTACGAGCCGATCACCACGGGGGGCGCGAAGGACGCGTGGCCGATGTGGACCGGCGATGGCAAGACGCTGTTTTTCATGTCGGACCGCAGCGGCGCGCAGAACATCTGGAGCGCGCCGGCTTCGCCACAGGTCGGCGCCACGGCGAAAGCGATCACCACCTTCAACGACGGCCGCGTACTCTGGCCCTCGATCACCGCAGACGGCAAGACGATCGCGTTCGAACGGAACTTCGCGATCTGGACCGTCGACACCGCGACCGGCCAGTCTCGGGAGGTGCCGATTGCGCTGCGCGGCGCGCCGGCGGCGGCCGCCGTCGAGCATCGCACCTTCACCGATCAAATCCGCGAGCTGGCATTGTCGCCTGACGGCAAGAAGATCGCCTTCGTCGTGCACGGCGAGGTCTTCTCGGCGTCGGCCCGTGACGGCGGCGACGCCGTGCGACTCACCAACACGGCCGGTGAGGAGGCGGAGCTCGCGTGGTCGCCGGACAGCCGCCGGCTTGCGTTTCGATCCGATCGCGACCGCACCAATCACCTCTTCGTCTACGACTTCGTCTCCGAGCGCGAGACGCAGTTGACGAGCGGCAGCGGCCGTGACGATCAGCCGCGCTATTCGCCCGACGGCAAGTGGATCGCCTTTCAGCGCGATTCACGCGAGCTGCGGGTGATCGATCCGGCGTCGAAGCAGGAGAAGCTGATCGCCAACGGCGCCTTCGACGTGCCGCCGATGGCCGACCAGCGCGACTTCACCTGGTCGCCCGATTCCAGGACGATTGCGTTCACCACCGTCGGCGGGCGTGGCTTCACCAACCTGTCGGTCGCAACCGTCGACGGCGGACCGTCGAGCGCGAAGGCGGTCACCTTCCTGGCGAACTCGTTCGCCGGATCGGTGTCGTGGAGCCCCGACGCGACGTTCCTGATCTACTCGACCGGCCAGCGCACCGAGCCGGGACAGGCGATTCGCGTCGATCTCGTCCCGCGCACGCCGAAGTTCCGCGAGGATCAATTCCGGGATCTCTTCAAGGACGAGCAGCCGAAGACGCAACCGGACGCGCCGAAGCCGGCGACCGAGACGACGCCCGGCGCGGCGGCCGCGGCCGGCGCCGCCCGGAACGCGCCGGCGCACGTCGAGATCGCGTTCGACGACATCCGCCGCCGCGCCAGCGCGCTGCCGGTCGGCGTCGACGTCGACGGCGTGACGATCAGCCCCGACGGAAAATCACTGCTCCTGATCGGAACGGCGGCCGGTCAGCGGAACCTGTACGTCTATTCCCTCGACGAGCTGTCGAAGGAACCGGCCGTTGCCCGGCAGCTCACCTCGACCCCGGGCTCGAAGAGCAGCACCTACTTCACGCCGGACGGCAAGGAAGTCGTGTATCTCGATCGCGGCCGCGTCTTCAACGTCACGCTCGACAAGCGCGAGCCGAAGGCGATTGCAGTCAGCGCGGATCTCGACGTCGACTTTTCGCGCGAGAAGGTCGAGTCGTTTCATCAGGCGTGGACCTACCTGCGCGATCAGTTCTTCGACGAAAAGATGAACGGCGTCGACTGGAACGCGGTCCGGACCACCTACGAACCGCGCGTGGCCGCCGCCCGCACGCCGGACGAGATGCGCCGCATCATCTCGCTGATGCTCGGCGAGCTGAACGCCTCGCACATGGGCATCTCGGCGCCGCCGGCTGACGCGCAGACGACGACCGGCCGCCTCGTGGTCGACTTCGATCGCGCCGAGTACGAGTCCGCCGGCCGCCTGCGCGTCACCAAGGTCGTGCCGCTCGGTCCGGCGGCGCTCGCCGGCATCAAGGCCGGCGAGTACCTGCTTCGCGTCGACGGACAGGCGCTCGGTCCGCGGGTGAACCTCGACGCGTTGCTGGATCACACGACCGGCCGCCGCGTAACCGTGTCCGTCGCCGCTTCCCCCGCCGCCACACCGCGCGACGTGGTCGTCAAGCCCGCCAACCAGACGACGGAGAAGGGACTGCGCTACCGGCAGTGGGTCGAGGAGCGGCGGGAGTACGTCGCGAAGGCGAGCGGCGGCCGCCTTGGCTACGTCCACATGTACGACATGTCGGAAACGGCGCTGGCGCAGCTGCTGATCGATCTCGACGCGGACAATCAGTCGCGCGACGGCGTCGTGATCGACGTGCGCAACAACAACGGCGGCTTCGTCAACATCTACGCGATCGACGTCCTGTCGAGGCGCGGCTACTTCAACATGCTGCGGCGCGGCTTCGAGTCGGTCTCGTCGCGCTCGCTGCTCGGTCAGCGCGCGCTCGAGCGGCCGACGATCCTCGTCACCAACCAGCATTCATTGTCCGACGCCGAAGACTTCACCGAAGGGTACCGGACGCTGAAGTTGGGGAAAGTGGTCGGCGAGCCGACCGCCGGCTGGATCATCTACACGGGAACGGTGCCGCTCATCGACGGGTCCAACCTGCGCATGCCGTCATTCAAGATTTTCGCGAGCGACGGCACGCCGATGGAGATGCATCCGCGACCGGTGGACGTCCCGGTGACGAGACCCGTCGGCGAGAGTTATACCGGCAAGGACGTCCAGCTCGATACGGCGGTCGCCGAGCTTCTCAGGCAGATCGGGCCGGGACGGTCGACCACCGCCGGCGTGCAACGATGACCGGCGCGACTCGATGACCAACCTGTCCTGCTGGCTGACGACCGATCGCCTCGCGCTCCGGCGGTTCACCGCCGCCGATCTGGACTGGTTGGCGGAGCTGTACAACGATCACGAGGTGACGCGCTATCTTGGCGGCGTCAAGAGCCGGCCGCAGGTCGCGTCGTTTCTGAACGTGCGGATTCTCCGGTACTACGACGAACATCCCGGGTTCGGGATCTGGATGACCGTCGAGCGCGCGAGCGGTACGGCCGTCGGCTTTCACCTGCTGAATCGCATCCGCGGCGAGGCGATCATCCAGGTGGGCTTCGTGCTGGCGAGGTCCGCCTGGCGAACGGGCTTCGCGACCGAGATGGCGGGCGCGGTCGTGCGCTACGGCTTCGTCGACCTGAATCTGCCGCGTATCGCCGGCATCGCGAGCCTCCGGAATCACGCCTCGCAGCGGGTGCTCGAGAAGATCGGCCTCGAGCGCCGCGGCGAGCGTGCGTTCGTGCATCCGGACTACGTGCGGGAAGGTCCGATGGCCTGGTTCGAGCGCGAAGGCGACGCCTGGCGTGCCGAACGCGCCGCGGCCGTCACCGGCACTGGTGCGTAAGCGCCCTTCCTGCCCATCCTGCCCTTCCTGCCCATCCTGCCCTTCCCGCCCTTCCCCGACCTCCCGCCCGGCCAACGAAAATTGTGTGCAAGAGTGTGAACACCGCTCTGCGCGCCTGACGTTAGGATTACCCCACTTTCGGCGGATCATCGCGTCGAATCCCAACTCTTCACGACGACCGATCGAGTCCTCGGGCATGGGGGAGGAGAGCCATGATTGCTCCCGTCAACCAGCGCGGCCGATTCTCGGGGATTCCACATCAGACGGGGTCGCGAGTCTATCCGGGCGAGCTGCTGTGCGAATTCGTCTCCGGATCGGACCGCTTCCGCATCGAATTGCGACACCACGAGCTCTGGGGTGTCGAAGCACGGGTCTTTCGACGCGGCCTGTTCCTCCGCGCGCGCCGGTTCTACACGCGTGAGCTCGCGGTTCAGTGGGCCCTGAACGAGCGCGAGGCGCTGCTCCGCAAACCGTCTGAATGACAGCGCCTGTTCGTGAGATTCTCGCGCGTTCCATCGCCGTTCCGATCCACGATGTCGTGTGTCCGAACGGCCGCCGCGAGCGAACCCGCTTCACTTCGCGCTCGTCGTCGTCGCGATCCTGTTCACCGCGTCGTCTTCGTCGGCTGACGCCCGCTGGACGATCCTGTCCAGCGGGACGCTGACGATTCTCGGCGACCAGTCGCCGGCCACGCTGCGT
>DATFXR010000382.1:0-21524 GCA_035315685.1 Vicinamibacterales bacterium
GCTCGCTCGCGGGTGGCCGCGAACGGGGCCGCCCCGCCGGGCGCGGAGCCGTGGGCCGTGACAAGTGCTCTTCTGGCGAGCACCCGGTGGGGCTGTTCGCGGACAGGACCCGCCTCGAGCTAATTTTGCAACGCACTCTTAGTGGACCGTGGCGGCCGGCTCCCCTGTGTTCAACGTCACCCAGCCGCCGGTCGACACGGTTCTGGGCCACTGCGTTCTCGAGGGGAGAGTTCGGGGCGGCGCTCTTTCACGCCGCAGCGGAGCTGAGTGTCTACGAAGCCGAGCGCGATGCCGGGCTGGCCACGACGAGTTCGCCTGCGTCTCGGAGGACGGCTTTCTCGCGAGGAAGCCCGCCAACCTGACGAGGCGAGCTTCGAGCGGTCACCCCACAGGTAACGCGCGGCAGCCCGGCGAGGCCTACGCGAGCGCCGGCATCTCGGGCGGTCGCGTCAGTCCGAGGAAGGCGAGCGCCTCGTCCATCGTCCGGAAGACGCCGACGACTTTGGTGGATTTTGCGTCGAGCTGGCGATGGGCTTGAAACATCCGGCCGAGACCGTAGACGAAGTCGGTCGAGGCCACGATCGCGAGCCGTGAGTGTCGTCCGGCGGCGTCCATCGACGCCGCAACCGCGGCCAGGTCGCGAACGCGATCGACCGACGGCATGGCGACCTCGTTGACGCGCGTCATGTCGATCAGCTCGTCGAAACCGACCACGTCCGCACGCGACCACACGCCGTGCTGATAGTCGAACACATCGTGGTCGGTGAGGACGCCGTGCCCGACGGCAACGACGACCCTGGCATCGCGGTCCAACCGATAGGCTATCGGCATGCCACACTCCTCGTCCCGCCTGATGCGTCTCGAAAGCGGATGCCCGGCGACGCTCGCTTGATTGTCCGCTGCTTCTCGCCGGGAGCCGTGTTCGTTGGGGAGGCACGCCTCTCGACGTTTACGACATCCTATTTACTTGTGGGGCGATTTCCGGATGCTGTCCCTGCGCGCGTTCGTTGCCGATGCGAATCGATTACGATACGTCCTGATGATGACACCGTGGCGGCTCGTGATGGCAATGTGTCTGGCGGTAGCGGCGGTCGGTGCCGGCTGCGCACGCGCACCCTCGGCGAGTCTTCACCCGACGCCACCGGGGCTCGGGCAGCTGCCGTACAGCGACGCCGACGTCGAGTTCATGTCCGGTATGATCCCCCATCACGCCCAGGCCGTGGTCATGGCCGGCTGGGCGCCGTCGCACGGCGCCCGTCCCGACGTCGCGGTTCTCTGCGAGCGCATCGTCGTCGGCCAGCGGGATGAGATCGCCACCATGCAGACCTGGCTGCGCGATCGCGGCCTGCCGGTGCCCGACGCGACGTCGACGCGCCACAAGATGACGATGAACGGTGTGACGCACGAGATGCTGATGCCGGGCATGTTGACCGACGAGGAGATGGCGGAGCTGGATCGCGCGCGCGGGCCGGAATTCGATCGGCTCTTCCTCCTCGGCATGATCAAGCATCACCAGGGCGCGATCGACATGGTCGACGTGCTCTTCAAGGCATATGGCGCCGCGCAGGACGAGACCGTGTTCAAGTTCGCGTCGGACGTGTACGCCGATCAGTCCACCGAGATCAACCGGATGAACGAAATGCTGGGGAACCGCCGATGAAAAGAATGCGATTGCTGCTGATCAACGGCCTGCTGGCGACAGTTCTATTTGGTGCCGCGGCATTTGGCGTACCTGCATGTGCGAGTGCCGGGACCAAGGCGTCGCCACCGGCGACTCCCGCGGCGCCGCCCGCGGCATCTGCCCCGGCGCCGGCGCCCGCTCCGACGCCGCCGCCGGCCACGGCGCCGACCTCAGCCGCGTCGCCGCCCGCCGCCGCGCCAGCAACCGCCGCTGCGCCGTCGGCGGCGCCCGAGACGATGGCGCCGCCCGCGCCTGCAGGACGCGGCAACCCGCCGCCTCCACCGCCGCCGCCGCCCGCAGTGATGCCGGCGCCCGTTGCGCCGATCGTCTCGGCGACCGCGCCAACGCCGGATCCACGCGTCGGGCTGCGGGCCGGGCGCTGGGATGCCGCCCAGGCCGCCTGGAACATGCGCATGCTCTCGACGACGCCTCCGAAGGGCAAGACGCTCGGCGCCACGCATTCTGATCTCGCGTTCTCCGGCAACCTCGTCATTCAAGGCAACTACAACGGGTTCGACATCTACGACATCTCCAATCCGTCGAAGCCGGTCCTCATGCAGACGTACTTGTGTCCGGCATCGCAGAACGACGTGTCGGTCTACCGGAACCTGCTCTTCATGTCGTCGGAGGCGACCAACAGCCGCGCCGACTGCGGGTTCGAAGGTGTGCCCGAGCCGGTGAGCAAACTGCGGGTGCGCGGCATCCGCGTATTCGACATCTCGGACGTGAAGCGTCCGAAGCTCGTGACGACGGTGCAGACCTGCCGCGGATCGCACACGCACACGGTCGTGACCAAGCAGGGCGACGACGCCAACGTGTTCATCTACGTGTCGGGCACGGCGGCGGTGCGGTCGGCCGAAGAAGTGTCGGGATGCATGGACGGCGGCATCGACGATCCGAATACCGCGCGTTTCCGGCTGGAAGTGATCAAGGTCCCGCTGCGGACACCGGATCACGCGGCCATCGTGAGCTCGCCGCGCATCTTTCAGGACTTGCCGGTGCCACCGCGCAACGATGAGCGCGCCGCGCAGGATCAGCGCGACCGCGAGGCGGCCGCTGCTGCCGCGGCGGCGCGCGGAGAGCGTGGACGAGGCGGCGCGCCGGGACAAGGCCGCGGCAACCAGCCGCCAGGTCCGCCGACGGGTCCCAATCAGTGCCACGACATTACCGTTTATCCGGAGATTGGGCTGGCCGGCGGCGCGTGCGCGGGCCTCGGCCTTCTGCTCGACATTCACGATCCTGAGCATCCGGTGCGCCTCGATGCGGCGGCCGACGCCAACATGTCGTTCTGGCACTCGGCGACGTTCAACAACGACGGCACAAAACTCCTGTTCAGCGACGAATGGGGCGGCGGCGGCCAGCCGCGCTGCCGCGCGACGGACAAGAAAGAATGGGGTGCCGACGCGCTCTTCACGATCGAGAACAACAAGCTGAAGTTTCACAGCTACTACAAGCTGCCGGCGCCGCAGACCTCCCTGGAGAATTGCGTCGCGCACAACGGATCGCTCATCCCGATTCCGGGCAGGGACGTGATGGTGCAGGCGTGGTATCAGGGCGGCCTCTCAGTGTTCGACTGGACCGACGCCGATCACCCGCAGGAGATCGCCTTCTACGATCGCGGTCCGGTCGATGCGACGCGCATGGCGATGGGCGGTTCCTGGTCCGCTTACTGGTACAACGGCGTGATCGTCAGCTCCGAGATCGCGCGCGGCCTCGACATCTATGAGTTGCTGCCGAACGGTCTCATCAGCGAGAACGAGCTCGCCGCCGCGAAGAGCGTGAAGATGGCCTACTGGAACACCCAGGATCAGCAGAAGCTGATCTGGGCGCCGACCTTCGCGCTCGCGCGCGCGTACCTCGATCAGCTCGCGCGATCGAACGGCCTGGCCACTGAAACGATCGCGTCGGCGCGCACGGCGCTGGATTCTGCGGAGAAGCGCTCGGGAGCGCAGCGCAAGACCGCTCTGATGGAATTGGCAACCCGGTTGACGGGTTCCACCGATTCGGCGCGCGATGCGGCCAAGGTGCGTCTGCTGTCGACGGCGGTCAGCGATCTGGCAAACGCGCAACGCTGAACGGCGCCCGACGCGCTTTTACAGCTTCTCGTCGCGACGGCGTCAGCCGAGCGTCATCGTGCGGCCGTCGAGCCGCTCGGCCGGAGCCTGCGCGCTACGGCTGTTTGACGTAGGCAGCCACCTGCTCCATGGTCGCAAACCACACCTCGCGTCTGGACTTGATGTAGGTGATCAGGCGATCGAGCTGCACGATGCGCGACCGGCGTCCGCCGACGTGAGGATGCTGCGTGAGGATGAACATCGTCCGTTCCTGAAAGGCCAGATCGAACTCCGCCTTGTAGATCTCGAAGACCGCATCCGGCGAGGGAAGTGACCCGTTGGCCGTTTCGCCGTAATAGACGTAGTCGTTGCCGACCTCGCTGATCGGCAGCTCGATCACACCACTTGGCTGTCCGTTCGATACGATTTCGTAGGGCTCGTCGGCGGCCAGCAGGCTGCTGTCGTAGAGGAACCCTTCCTTGCGGATCAAATCGAATGTCTGCGGACCGAATCCCGAGCTCGGCGCGCGGACGCCTACCGGCCGCTTCCCGGACACCTTCGTCAGATACGCGATCGATTGCGCGAGCAGCCGCTGCTCCTTCGCCGTGTCACCGATACCCGGCCAGAATTCGTGAATCCACCCGTGCACGCCGATCTCATGACGCCGCCGCGCGATAATCGCCGGCACCATCTCGGGATGGAGCATGGCGCCCATCGCTGGTATGAAGAACGTCGCCGGGACCTGGTGCCGATCGAGAAGATCGAGAATCCTCGGCACCGACGTCGTGGCACCGTATTCCCCGACCGACAACGGCACCGGCAGCGGATTCGCTCTCTGCAGCAATTCGTTGTCGACATCGAACGTGAGACAGACGGCGACCCGCGCGTTGTCGGGCCACGTCTTCGGCGTGAGCCTTCTGCCGACTCTCGCGGTCCCGACCGCCTGACGAATCTGCTCCTCGGTGGAATCGACGGTGATCGGATCCACGGCGCCGGCAGCCCGCTCGCGTGACGACTGCGCGGGTTGAGCGCGTGGCGAAGTGCAGCCCGCCAGCGGTCCAAGCAGGACAAGCGGGAAAACGCACAGATGCCGCCCGAATGAAAAGTCCATACGGGTCTCCTTCGCTCACCGCTACTGCATCCGATCGATCCAACCGTCGCCGATGTACATGCGAATCGGCCGTCCGGTCTGCTCGACGAAGCGCACGACCTCGCCGACTGCACCGCCGCCCGTGGGCGCGACGAATCGAAAGCGCCCGCCGCCGAGCGGTTCCAGCGTGATCGGATTGTCCACGTTCGGCGCGTTGGGGGTGATGATCACGAGCTTCTGATTGAGCAGCACGACCTGCGAGTCTCCTCCGCGCCCGCGGTAGAGTCCCGCGAAGCGCGCCCACGCCGGGTCCCATGCCGCTGTCGTGGGTTTCGACGAGGACGCTTTCGCCACCGCCTGCCCGACCGTGGCCATCAACTGCCGCGCGATGTCGGACGGGTTGGAGTCGTTGGTGTTGGTGAGTACGATGACACCGACTCTGTCGTCGAGCTGAATGAGCGTCTGAGTCGTGTTACCGGGGTAGCCGCCGCCGTGCCCGACGTAGGTCCTGTCCTTGATGCGGCTGATGTCGAAGCCGAGGCCGGTTCCCGACGTCCAATTCTCCTCAACCGAGCGCACGCGGTGCATCTCGCGCAGCGACCCTGTGCTCACGATCTGCGCGCCGCCGCGCGGGCCTCTGCGGAACTGGGCCGAGACGAACCTGGCCATGTCCTCCAGGTTCGACGTGACGCCCGTCGCAGCCGCCATCCCGCGCGCGTCGACGAAGGGAAGCACCTCGCGGCTTCCGTCGGGCATACGCCGCCCGTACGGGACGGCGAGACCGGGCACGTTCTTGTCCACGCTCGAGGCCACCATGCCGAGCGGCTTGAAGATGTGGCGATCGACGTAGTCGGCCCACTGCTCGCCGCTGGCTTGCTCGATGATCATCCCAGCGACGGCATAGGCCAGGTTGGAGTACTTCCACCGCACCGACGGCGCGAACGCCGCCTGCCGATCGGCGTAGAGGTGACGGAGCTCGTCGGCCGTCGGGAACTCGTACGAGGTCCAATGGTCTCCGGCCTCGCGCTGCAGGCCCGAGCTGTGTGAGAGCAGCTGCTCGATGGTGATCGGGCCGTCGTCGTCTTCGACGGGTTTGGCCGTGAACCAGGTGAGGTACTTCGCGACCGGATCGTCGAGGCGTAGTTTGTCCTCTTCCCGCAGCTGCATGATCGCGATGGCGGTGAACAGCTTGCTGTGCGAAGCCATGCGGAACTTGGTCGCTGGCGTCATCGGCAGCTTCGCCTTGATATCGGCGAATCCGAAACCCGTGCCCCAGACGAGTTCCTGATCGCTCACGACCCCGACCACGACGCCCGGGAGTCCTCGATACGCGATCTGTCCTTCCATCCACGCGGAAAACAGCCGTTCGGCGCCGAGCACGTCGGGGTCAGTGGCAGGTCTGAGGTGAGTGGCGGCCGACTGTCCCGTCGGCGTGGACGCGCCGGGCATCGCCGCGGCGACGGTCCAGACGGTGACGATGAGCGCGACGGATCTTCGGGTTGGTGGGATGAGACGGTTCATGTGGCCTCCAGCATGCGTGGCAGCGAAGACAAACACGCGCAAGCGTCGCGCAAGCGGCCGACTGCGTCAAGGCGACGGCGAGTTGACCGTGCGGTAGAACCCGCGGCGTTCAGAAGCGCGCAGAGTTGAAGCCGCCGCGACGAAGACACTTCGCAGCAAGGAGGGGTTTACTCGCGTGAGCGGCGTGGGTGTAGGATGGCGCCAAACGCTGGCTGCGATCGGAGGTTCGGATGAACGGCCTGATGCGATTCACACGGCTCGGTGGTCTCTTCGCGCTGATGGGTGTGTCCGCCTTGCACGCGCAGAACGCCCCGGCGCCCGCCGCCATCACGCCGCGACTCGACACGCCGCAGGCGCGCGTGATAGTCGCGACGCTCCAGCCGCGAACACCTGCTGTCGCGAAGGACGGACATGCCACGAATCGACTGCTCATCTACCTCGATGACGGCGTGATGACGCGCAAGGAAGGCGAGCAGTCGGCCACGATCGAGTTTCACCGCGGCGATGTCCGATGGCGGCCGGCGAGCGGCGCCTATCTCGCCGAGAACATCAGCGATCACCCGATCCGGATCCTCGAGATCGACCTGAAAGGCCCGCCCGCAGGCAAGGCGCCCGTTTCAGCACTCGATCCGGCGAAGGTGGATCCTCAGCACTACAAAGTCGAGCTCGAGAACGAACACGTGCGCGTGCTCCGCATCCACTACGGCGCCCACGAGAAGGGCCAGACGCACGAGCACATCCTGAACCGCGTCGTCCTCTACCTGAATGACCAGCCTGGCGCGAAGGCAGACGAGGTTCGCATAGCTGGTGCCGCGACGCATGCGGAGGAGAACGCGTCCGGACAACCGGCCGATCGCATCGCCGTCGAGCTGAAGTGAGAATGAACGGGGTGCCGTCTGGCTTGACGCGCTGAGTCGTCCGAAGAGCCGCGAACTCATCGGTGTCGGCCGGCCCGGCTGCAGCTGATCGCACTCCGATCCGCGGTGACGTCCTCGCGCAGGCGCAGTAATCTGGACGGGTGAGAGTGTGGGCCCTGGTTTTCGTCGCGGGGTTCACCGCGTGCGATGGCGGCTCGTCGGCACCGGGGCCGCCCTCTCCGTCTGCGACCGTTGCAGCGGTTCGCATTGTGTTCCAGGGTTCGACCAACCGGCGAGCCGATCTGCCGCCTGCCGCGCAGGCGTGCGTCAATGGCGTGGGCGCCACGCACACGCACCCCAGCTGGCGCAACTTTGCCGGCATCCCGCTTCAGTCCGTGCCTCCCGATCGCTACGAGATCACGTTCGACGATGTGCCCGTCGACATGAGCGTGTCGTTCCGCATCAACGACCAGAATTCCTGCGACCAGAACCCGACCGGCGCCGTCACTCGCAACGTGTCGGTCAATAGCGTGAGCCTGGTTCAGAACACGACGACACCGGGGCAAGGCGACGAGCCGGGGTTCGCCTTCTCGGTTTCGGCGAATGGTCGCGTGACGCAGTAGCGGCGGTTCCCTTACGACAGTCGCGCGGCAGCCATGCGCCGCACCGCTTCGGGCAGCTCGCGCTCGTTCAGCCACGCAAAGCTGAATCGCGCAAACGGCGTCGTCTGACCGTCGAACGCGTAGCGCCGGCCTGTGTACCACGCGACGCCGTGCTGAACGCTGCGACGCGCCCATGCCTCGACGTCGACAGGCATGCGCAGGCGGACCCACAGCGCCATTCCCCCGGGCGCGAGCGTGAATTCGACGCCATCGCCAAACGTTCGGTGCAGGCTGGTCGCAAGAACCTCGCGGCGGTTGGCGTACTCGCGCCGGACGCGCGCGACGTGCCGCTGGAGCTCGCCATCGTCGATGAGCGTCGCCACCGCCGCCTCAGTCGCGAGATCGCCCTGGATGTCGAGCAGCGAACGGAACGCGGCGGCATTTCCCAGGACCGCCGGCGGCGCGACGATGTAGCCAATGCGAAGGCCGGGAGCAAGGACCTTCGAGAGCGTACCGATGTAGATCACCAGCCCTGCGGTGTCCGCGCTCGCCAGTGGCAGGACAGGGCGGCCGTCGTAGTGGAACTCGTGATCGTAATCGTCCTCGACGATTGCGCACTGTGTCGAGCGCGCGAAGGAGAGCAGCGCCAGGCGACGTGCCGCCTTCAGGCCGACGGTCGTCGGATACTGATGATGCGGAGTCACGTAGACAGCTCTCAACACCGTGCGGCTCGCGAGGGTCTTCAGTGCATCGACGTCGATGCCGTGGCGATCGATCGCCACCGGCAGGACGGTCGCTCCAGCGGCACGGAACGCCTCCCACGCGGGCCGATAGCCGAAGCGCTCGACCGCCACGACGTCGCCCGGCCGGACGAGCGCGCGCGCCACGAGCGAGAGCGCCATTTGACTGCCGCGCGTGACGAGCACATCGCCGGCGGTGACGGCCAGGCCCCTCGTGCTCGAGAGCATCGAGGCGAGCGCGGAGCGCAGCGCCGGATGACCTTCGGGATCGCCGTACGCAAGCAGGTCGGCGCCGCGCAGCGCGAGCACTCGACGGATCGCACGGCCGATCGCTCGCACCGGCACGAGCCGTACGTCAGGCGCGCCGCTGCTCAGGTTCAACGTGCCGCGCGGAAGACCGGGGGAGCGATAGGCGGCTGGAGCCTCCGGCAGCGCAAACGGCACGCGCGACGGCATCGTCGTTCGCGTGCCAAGCCGGCGCGAGAACGGCCGTCCGCGATCATCGGGTATCGCGCGCGCGACGAATGTGCCCCGACCCGGCGCCGTCTCGACCCAGCCTTCTGCGATCAGCTCCGCCAGCGCCGCAAGCACGGTGTTGCGATGAACGTGAAGGTTCTCCGCCAGCCGGCGGCTCCCTGGCAGGCGTTCGCCAGCGCGAAGGCGACCGCGCTGAATGTCAGCAGACACCGCTCGCGCGATCTGCAACGATGGCGGCAGCGTGGCGGTGCGATCGAGGTCGAGCACAAGGTCCCAGGCGCGTCGCATGGTTCAGCCAGGCTCGTCATTCTACGCCCGAGGGAGGGCGACTGGTCTAATCAAAGAGACCGATTGCTGCGAATCCAGATAGACCACTTGGGCGCGCCCGAAACTGCACCGATCGGCCCTGGCACCGATCGCAGATCTTGCCCGTTGAATCAGCTTGCCGACGATGCCATCGTCGTCTCGCCGCGACGCGGCAGTGGAGGTCGGAAAGGCGGGAGAACGATGGTTCGTGACGGCGTAGTCGATGGGTTGAAGCTCACCATTCCGGGCGACGAACTGCGGCGCCTGCTGGAGGAACGGATCGCTCAGCACGAGCGAAGCACCGCGCATTGGAAACGCGAGCTCGTACGCTCCGCCGACGAGCAGACCGACGACGAGGCGCAGCAACCGGATGAGATGTGCGCGAACGAAGCGATACGGCATCAGTGGCGCGTCGACGTCCTCGAGTTCATTCACGAGCACGTCGAACCACACACCACCTACCGAATCGGGGCGCACGATCTGATCTTCGCGGAACTGCTCCCGGCGAAGCCCTGGTTCGTCGAGCAGGAGGAGTAACGGCCGGTGATTCGAAGGGAAGGCCCGCCGTGGGAGCCGGCGGGCCAGAGTTTTGCTATCGGTGCGCCGCCTGCGCTGCGAACTGTTTCATGAACGCCTCGGTGCGCTCTTTCATTTCGGCAGGCGTGAAATCCTCCTTGTGCGTGGCGATCGTCCACGTGTACCCATGAGGATCGGTGAAGGTTCCGGAGCGATCGCCCCAGAACTGATCCTGCATCTTGCCCATGCCGCCTTGCGAAATCTGGCCGCCGGCCGCGACCGCGCGGTTGAACAGCGCGTCGCAGTCCTCGACATAGACCCACAGCGATGCCGGTGATCCGCCGATCGCACGCGGGCCTTTGCCGCCCATCATCGCGTCGTTCAGCATGATGCGCGAGTCGCCGATTCGTATCTCGGCGTGCATGATCTTCCCGTCGGGGCCGACAGCGCGGCTGATTTCGTCCGCACCGAGGGCCTTCTTGTACCAGTCAATCGCTTGAGCGGCGTTGTCGAGGGTCAGCTGCGGTGTGACAGTGTGGTGTCCCTCAGGGATTGCGCTCTTTGCCTTTGCCATATCGGACCTCCTTCGCCACCAAAATGGGAGACGACCATTCTTGGCGATGGCGATACGACGTTCAAGCTGATGCGAAGTGGATACCGGCGTCCGGCGGAAGCACACGTCGCAGGACTCGGCCCGCTATGTCACGGGCTTCAATGACTCTGCAGCGAGAATGCTTCGCACGCGACGTAAGGATTCCAGTTTACGAACGTGCCATTGAGATTCTCTGCTACGCGCACGTTCTGAAATCGCTGGCTCACCTCGCGCACTAACTCGAGGGGGGTTCTGCGCCAACTCTGGCACGGCGCCGCGGCCGATAAATAGACGTGCGCTGAGGAGTTTTCCTTCGCTGACCCTTGGATCAGCCTAAATTGAGCGTCAATGTCTGCTATAATCCTTTTAAGAACCCTCAGATTCTTGGCGCTTTGCCCCAAATTGCTGCGATTGGAAATACGGAGCCGGTCGCTGTGTGTGCGAGCCATTTACGCCGCGCTCGCATTCGTTCATTGTTGAGCGGACAAGTGTCATTTCATGTGCAGCATCGAGTGACCCAAGGAGCCAGCTGATGCGTTTTCTCTCTGTCGCGTTCGCCGTGACGGGCGCGCTGGTCGCCAACGCCGTCCCAGGTTTTGCGCAGACACAGGCTTTCATTCAGACGCCGCCGGGATCCGGGGTGATCGAAGCGTGCGTTCACGAAGACGAGCTTCGATTCGTGAGATCGGATCAATCGTGCAGGCGCAGTGAACTCCGCCTCAAGTGGAACGTGGTCGGTCCGTCGGGACCGGTCGGACCGCAAGGCCTGCAAGGCCCGCAGGGCGAAGCCGGCCCTCGCGGACCCCTGGGGCCACAGGGTCCGAAAGGCGATCAAGGCCTTCAGGGGCCGACCGGGGCACAGGGTTCTCAGGGCCAGGCCGGCGAAAAGGGCAACAAGGGCGACCACGGCGATAAGGGCGACAAGGGCGACAAAGGCGACAAAGGCCTGGACTGGAAAGGCGCCTGGAATCCGGCGACGCGCTACGACGAGAACGACGCGGTGAGCTTCAATGGCTCGAGCTTCATCTCGTTAATCGACGACAACATCGGCAACGAGCCTGGCTCGAGCCAGGGTTGGGACTTGCTCGCGGCCGAAGGTCAGCAGGGCCCGCAGGGCATTCAGGGGCCGCCTGGGATCAAGGGGCCTCCCGGCCCCAAGGGCGATCAAGGCGAGGTTGGTTCGCAGGGATCTCCCGGTACGCAGGGACCGAAGGGCGATCCAGGGACGACAGGTCAGGATGCGTCGACGGTGTTCGGCAGCGCCTCGCTGACCGTGGCGGCCGGTGCCGGGTTCACGATCGTTCCCGGACTTTCGACGACGCTGACATTGCCAGCCAACAGCGTGCTGTATGTGGCCACGGACGGCGGCGTGCAGTCGGCATCGACCACGTTGCCATCCGTCGTCGACGTCGTGATCACCGTCGACGGCAGTTTGACGCCAGCCGGCGCGTACCGCCGCGTCTCGGTACCTGCCGCGACCAACACGGGATGGGCGACCTGGGACCTGTCGCTGGCGCTTCCGCTCTCGGCCGGCACGCACACCATCGACGTGCGCGTCGCGAGCGTTGCCGGCGTTACGACCGGCGCGAAGGTGAGCGGTGATTCGTCCACGGTCCTGCAAGGTGAGCTGACGGCGATCGTGTTGAAGAAGTAGTCGATCTGGCGCAGCGCGTCAGGCACAGGGGCCGGTTCGTAGCCGGCCCTTTTCTTTTCTAGAGCCCCACGGCAGGCCGCGACGGCCGTGATCCGACGCCGGGCGGTCGTATGGACGAAGGCGGATACCTGTCCGGCCGATGCGCATCGCTGTGGTTGGTCCACAATACGGTCCGGAGGTGACCGTGACCGACGAGGACATGAAGGCCGAGCTCGAGCGGCTCCGACAGGAAAATGAACGGCTGAAGAACCGCCAGACGCGTGGCGTTTCGCTGAAGGTGAGCGAGAAAGGTGGCGTGTCGGTGTACGGCCTGGGACGATTCCCCGTCACGCTGTACAAGGAACAGTGGGCGCGGCTGCTCGACATGGCCGACGACATCCGCACGTTCATCAAGGAGAACGACGCGAAGCTGAAGGCGAAGTCGGAATAGCGGACTGCAGCAGCGCGCGCAGTTTCCGCTTGCGCATCGTCTCGTCGGGACTCATGCCGACGGCATCGACCCACCGCCGCAACTCCGCGACAGTCACTACGTGCAGCATCGCCGGCGGACGCACCTGCACCTCCACGTGCGTCCCCGGCGCAATCGCGCCTACCCAACCGTCCTGCGCGAGAAGTTTCACGCCGAGGACCGCCGCTTCGTACAGCGATTCGGCGGTCACGTCGACGCTGTGCCGCACGCGCGTGGGCCCGACAACGCTGACCGTGCAGGCCCGAAACGCCATGCGCGCAGCGTAGATCGTCAGGCGAACAAAAAGCAAATATTCGCCGGCTATCTGCCTTTTGGTCGCGTCTCGGCGACCGGCGTGGTCAACGTCGCGCCCTTCTGAGCGAAGATCATCGCGAGCAGCTTCGCCGGTTCGGTCTGACTCGCATTGCGCGAGACTTCGTGGACTGCGCCCGGCTGCTCGTAGAACATCTCGCCGACCGAATAGGTCCGTTCCGGACCCTGGCCGGACACTTTCGCGACGACCTTGCCTTCGAGGACGTATGCCAGCACGAACCCGGCGTGCTGATGGGCGTTGCCGACCCGGCCAGGCGGGTAGTCGACATGGCTCACCGTCACTTCCCAGCCGTCGAGCGACACGTTCGGCAGGTCGTGTTTGAACACGGGAGGCCGCGGCGTCGGCGGCGCGCCGGACGGCGGCTGCGCGGCCGCATCGGCGTCAGATGAAGACGCGATGAGCTCTGCAAACAGCGCGAGCGATGCGAGTGCGTCTCTTCGGGTGATCATGCCGGGCATTATAAGAGGGGTCGGCGCCGACGGCGCGAATCGGGCCTGCGCTCGACGCCGGCTACTTGCGCGCGATGACTTCGCAGGCGCCGGGTGCGGTTCGGAGGCGGATCAGCCTCTGCGGCGTCAGGCCCGCGTCTCGCTGCCAGCGCGTCATCTCGTCGATTGACCAGGTACCCGACTCGCTCGTGAGCGCGTAATAGAGATCGAGCAACGCGCCGACCTGTCCCGCCTCGTTGGGCGACCGAGGACGCACGATCTCGAGCACGACGCACGCACCACCCGGCCGCAGCGCGCGCGCGGCGCGCTGCAGCACGTCGCGGTTCGTCGCTGCGTCGAAGTGATGGAGCAGCAGGGACACCAACACGACGTCCCAGGCCCCGGATCCGAAATCGTCGGACCGCGCATCGCCGGCGCGATGGACAACGCGCGCGCCCATGCCTTCGCGCGCGAGGATCGGCGCCGCCTGCTTCACCGCGGCGGGAAGATCGAAGACGACAGCGTTCAGATCAGGGTAGCGGCGGCACATCGCGACCGACAGGTAGCCGTGGGCGCCGCCGACGTCGAGCAGGCGTGTCGCGCCGCGCGGCATCGGTGTCCGCCGGACGACCTCGTCCGCGGCCAGCGCCGCAAGGGCGCGCATCGCGCGTTGATAGTGGGCCCAGTGATCGTCCGAGTCCCATCCGTGAATGTCGAGCGGCCGCCCGTCGCGCACGTAGTCCTCGATGCGCTCGACCAGCGCCCACTCGATGAACTCGAACAGCACCTTGTCGCGAATCGAATGCGGCGAGTCGCTCGTCAGCCACTTGCGGGCCTGTGGCGCGAGGCGATAGCGGCCGGCGGCGAATCGAAGATAGCCGCAGCCAACGAGCGCGTTCAGCAGTTTCTCCGTTGCGGGCGGCGCCGTCTCGCAACGCGCCGCCACGGCGTCTGCCGTCGAGGCGCCGGACACGAGCGCATCGAAGACACCGAGCCTCGTCGCGACCATGATCGCCCGCGCGCGCAGGAAGCTCAGGTGCGTGTCCATCAACGCCACCGGCGGAATCCCGAGCGCGAGCGCGACGCGTTCGAGCGGGTTCTCAGCGGCGACGGTGAGCTTCATCGGTCCCGTGCAGCGAGTATCGAAAGGTGAGTCCGGGCAGGACGAGTTATTGTATGGTATCCCGCGTGAAGCGCATCATCTTCGCGGCGGCGTGCATCAGCGTCTGTTTCATCGCGCAGGTCACCGGACAGTCCGGCGCGCGGAACGGCGAGTGGCGCAGCTACGGTGGCGACATCGGTCACACCCGCTACGCGCCGCTCGATCAAATCAACGCCTCGAACTTCAACACCCTCGAGATCGCGTGGCGGTTCAAGACGGACAGTCTCGGTCCGCGTCCCGAGTACCAGTTCGAGGGGACGCCCCTGATGGCGAAAGGCGTGGTCTATTCGACTGCGGGATCGCGGCGCGCGGTGGTCGCGCTCGATGCGGCCACGGGCGAGCTGCTGTGGATGCACAGCGAGAACGAGGGAGCCCGCGGCGCGGCGGCGCCGCGGCAGTTATCCGGCCGCGGCCTAGCGTACTGGTCCGATGGCGCCGCGGACGATCGCATTCTCTACGTGACGCCCGGCTACCGGCTGATCGCGTTGAACGCGCGCACGGGCGTGCCGATTGAGGCCTTCGGCGACAAGGGCGTCGTCGATCTGAAAAAAGACGACGACCAGGAGATGGATCTCGTGACCGGCGAGATCGGTCTGCATTCGACGCCGGCGGTCGCCAGGAACGTCGTGATTGTCGGCGCCGCGCACAAGACCGGCGGCAATCCCAAGAGCCGCCGCAACGAGAAGGGCTACGTGCGCGGATTCGACGTGCGCACCGGCAAGCGGCTGTGGATCTTCCACACGATTCCGATGGCCGGCGAGTTCGGCCGCGACACGTGGGAGAAGGACTCCGCGTCGTACACCGGGAACACCGGGGTGTGGGGACAGATCTCGGCGGACGAGGAGCTCGGTCTCGTGTATCTGCCGGTGGAACTGCCGACCGGCGATTACTACGGCGGTCATCGTCCCGGCAACGGCTTGTTCGGCGAGAGCCTGGTCGCCGTCGATCTGCAGACGGGAAAGCGGCGCTGGCACTATCAGCTGGTGCATCACGGCATCTGGGACTTCGACATCCCGTGCGCGCCGATCCTCGTCGACATCACCATCAACGGCCGGACGGTGAAAGCCGTCGCGCAGCCGACCAAGCAGGCGTGGCTGTACGTCTTCAATCGCGAGACCGGCGAGCCGATCTGGCCGATCGAAGAGCGGCCGGTCGCGAAAGGGGACGTACCGGGCGAGTGGTATGCGCCGACGCAGCCGTTCCCGACCAGGCCGCCGGCGTACGATCGGCAGGGCGTCTCGGTTGACGATCTGATCGACTTCACGCCGGAGCTGCGGGCCGAGGCGATGAAGACGGTGGAGCGCTACAAGATCGGACCAATCTTCACGCCGCCGGTCGTCAGCAAGCTGCCGGGTCCGCTTGCGACGCTCACGTCTGGCTTCGCGACCAACTGGCCCGGCGGCTCGTACGATCCCGAGACGCACATCGCGTACATCTACTCGCAGAGCGGCGCGAGTCCGCTCGGACTGGTGCCGCCGCCTGCCGACCTGTCGGACATGAATTTCATCCAGGGCAGCGCGCTGACCGGCGCACGGCGAACGGGTGGATCGGGATCCGCGGCTGGCGGCGGCCGCACGGGCGAGGAAGCTCCGGCGCCCCGCGCGGGAGCGGCGGCCGCCGCGCCAGCGGGCGGCGAAGGCGGCGGCGGACTCACGGTCAGCGGGTTGCCGCTCCTCAAGCCGCCGTACGCGCGCATCAGTGCGATCGATTTGAACAAGGGCGAGATTCTCTGGTTCATCGCGCACGGCGAGACCGCCGACAATGTTCGCAACAATCCGGCGCTCAAAGGCCTCACCATTGCGCGAACCGGGCGGTCGGGGTTGATCGGCCCGCTGGTCACGAAAACGCTCCTGATCGCGGGCGAGGGTGGCGTATTCACGACGCCCTCGGGTGCGCGCGGGGCGATGCTCCGGGCGTACGACAAGAAAGACGGGAAGGACGTTGGCGCCGTCTACATGCCGGCGCCCGAAAGCGGATCGCCGATGACCTACATGCACAACGGCAAGCAGTACATCGTCATCGCGATCAGCGGCGGCAATTACAGCGGCGAATTGGTGGCGTTCCGGTTGCCGGGATGAGCGGCGTCGAAAGCCGGCCGTGACGTAGGAAGTCGCCGTCGCCGGTTCACAACCGGCCATGCAGGCGTGATTCCGGTTTGCGGTTCTCGATGGGAGGTGCGCCATGAATCGGCGAGGCTTCTTGAAGCATGCATCGCTCGCCGGTGCGGCGGCGATCGCGACGCCTGCCGTCGCGGAGCCGCAATCGCCGGCGGCGCGCGGCGCCGCACCG
Source organism: Vicinamibacterales bacterium (assembly GCA_035315685.1). GTDB lineage: Bacteria > Acidobacteriota > Vicinamibacteria > Vicinamibacterales > CAVVIG01 > QHWK01. Next base: position 16,752 of record DATFXR010000382.1, read on the forward strand.
GCAACCCCGATCATGTCCGCCGCCGCGGAGACCGCCACCCCACCAGAGGCAGAGATCCTGACGACGGATCGGACCGGCTCGGATTTCATGGTCGACGTCCTGAAGGCGATCGGCCTCGACTACATCTGCGCGAACCCCGGATCGAGCTTCCGCGGCATCCACGAATCGGTGATCAACTACGGGGGCAACGAACGTCCGGAGTTGATCACGTGCTGCCACGAGGAATCGTCCGTCGCGATGGGTCATGGGTACGCGAAGGTGGAGGGCAAGCCACTCGGCGTCTTCGCGCACGGCACGGTCGGCCTGCAGCACGCGGCGATGGCGATCTACAACGCGTGGTGCGATCGCGTGCCGGTCTACGTCATGCTCGGCAACCAGCTCGATGCGACCCTGCGTCGGCCGGGGGCGGAATGGGCGCACAGCGTGCAGGACGCGGCGGCGATGGTACGGGACTTCACGAAGTGGGACGACACGCCGATGTCGCTGCCGCATTTCGCGGAGTCGGCGCTGCGGGCTTACAAGATCGCGATGACGCCGCCGATGGCACCGGTCGTGCTCGTACTCAACGCCGAGTTGCAGGAGCAGCCGCTCGGCACCGACGTGCGACTCGCCATTCCGAAGCTCGCGATTCCGGCGCCGCCAGAAGGCGACTCGCGTGCGGTCGCGGAGGTTGCGCGGCTGCTCGTCGCCGCGGAGCACCCGGTGATCGTGGCCGACCGCTACGCACGCACGCCCGCCGCGATGGCGCACCTCGTCGAGCTCGCCGAGACGCTGCAGGCCGGCGTCATCAGCCTGGGCGGCCGGTTGAACTTCCCGACACGCCACCCGCTCAACGTGTCGCAGGCGCGCGCGATCGCCGATGCCGATCTCATCCTCGCGCTCGAAGTCAACGACCTCTGGGGCGTCGTCAACACGTTCCGTGATCAGCTGCATCGCAGCTCGCGACCGCTGACCAGACCCGGGACGAAAGTGATCAGCATCACCAGCGGCGATCTCTACCTGAAGGCGAACTACCAGGACTTCCAGCGATTCGCAGAAGTCGATCTGGCGCTCGCCGCCGATGCGGAGGCGACGCTGCCGTCGCTCGTCGACGCGGTGAAGCGCACCGCGACCGCCGATCGCAGACGCGTGTTCGAGAGCCGCGGCGCGAAGCTCGCCGAGGCGACGAGCGCGGCGCTCGATCGAGCGCGGCTCGAAGCGTCCTATGCGTGGGACGCCAGCCCGGTGAGCACGGCGCGGCTCTGCGCGGAGTTGTGGGGCCAGATCAGGAACGAGGACTGGGCGCTCGTGAACGGCACCGCCGGCTGGGCGCCGCGGCTCTGGAGCTTCGACAAGCCGTATCAGTTCATCGGCGGATCGGGAGGCGCCGGCGTCGGCTATGGTGCGCCAGCCGCGGTCGGCGCGGCGCTTGCGCACAAGCGTCACGGCCGGCTGGCGGTGAACATCCAGACCGACGGCGACCTGATGTACGCGCCAGGCGTACTCTGGACCGCCGCGCATCATCGCATTCCCCTGCTCAGCGTGATGCACAACAATCGCGCGTACCACCAGGAGCTGATGCACGTGCAGAAGATGTGCAACCGGCACAGCCGCGGCGTCGATCGCGGCCGCATCGGCAGCGAGCTCGTCGATCCGTTCATCGACTACGCCAAGGTGGCGCAGGGCCTCGGGCTCCATGCCGAAGGCCCGATCACCGATCCGAAGGACGTCGGGCCGGCGATTGCTCGAGCGGTTGCGACGGTGAAGCGCGGCGAGCCGGCGCTCGTCGACGTCGTGTGTCAGCCGCGATGACGTCCATGCGAGCCGCTCTTGTCGCAGCCGCCGCGATGACGCTGACCGTCGCCGTGCACACGCAGTCTCCGTCCCCGGCGCAGCCGGCGGCGGCTGCGCCGCCGGGCGATGCCGAACGCGGGAAGGCGTTGTTCGTCAAGAACGGCTGCTACCAGTGTCACAACTACGAAGGACACGGCGGCGCCGCTGGCGCGCGCATCGCGCCCAATCCGCTGCCGTTCCGCGCGTTCGTCGCGTACGTCCGGGCGCCGCGCGGCGACATGCCGCCCTATACTGCGACGGTCATGGCGGAGCAGGATCTCGCCGACGTGTATGCTTACCTGAGAAGCCGGCCGCGGCCGGCCGATGTCTCGCGAATTCCACTCCTGGCGCGATGAGGTGTTTATGCGCGCGACGCTGACAATCGCTTTCCTGGCCGCCTTCGCTCACGCTGCGTTCGCCGGACAGGCCCCCGCCGGACCGGCTGTGACCTTCAGCAAGGACGTCGCGCCGATTCTCCAGAAATCCTGTCAGAATTGCCATCGGCCCGGTGCGATTGCGCCGATGTCGCTCCTCACCTATCAGGACGCGCGTCCCTGGGCCCGCTCGATCAAGGCGAAGGTGACCGCGCGCGAGATGCCGCCGTGGTACATCGATCGCCACATCGGCATCACCAAGTTCAAAGACGATCCGTCGCTCACCGACGCCGAGATTGCCACGATCGTCAAGTGGGTCGACGAGGGCGCGCCGGCCGGAAACGCGAAGGACATGCCGCCGCCGCGGCAGTTCACCGATATCGACAAGTGGCACATCGGAAAGCCGGACATGATCGTGTCGCTGCCCAAGCCGTACGAGCTGAAGGCGAACGGCCCCGACGAGTTCTACGACATCGACGTCGATCCAGACTTCAAGGAAGACATGTACATCAGCGCGGTCGAGACCAAGCCGGAGCCGTACAGCTTCAAGGTGGTTCATCACGCCACCGCGAACATGATCGAGGACGAAGAGGCGGATCCGGTTGGCTTCTTCTTCAACGAGTACGCGCTCGGCAAGAACGGGGACATTTTTCCGGAGGACTCCGGTCGTCTGATCAAGGCGGGATCGAAGATTCACTTCAACCTGCACCTGCATCCGGGCGGCGAGCGCGCGCTCGTGAACGTGTCGATCGGGTTCAAGCTCTATCCGAAAGGACAGGTGCCCAAGCACGTCGCCTTTACGCAGCACATGGGCGACAACACCGATCTCGACATTCCGCCGGGGCAGGTCGTGCGCACCGATGGGTACTTCCGCCTGCCGCGCGCGGCCGTGCTGTCCGCGTTTCAGCCGCACATGCACAACCGCGGAAAGGCGATGTGCATGGAGGCGATCTATCCCGACATTCGCGCCGACTCGGCGCGTCCGGGCCCGGCGCGAACCGAGACGCTGAACTGCGTGAGCAACTATCAGTTCGGCTGGCACATCACGTATCCGTACGCAGACGATGTCGCGCCGATTCTGCCGGCGGGAACGATCATTCACATCACGGCGTGGCACGACAACACCGCGGCCAACAAGTACAACCCGAATCCGCGGAACTGGGTCGGCTACGGCCAGCGCACGATTGACGAGATGAGCTTCGCGTGGGTGAGCCTGTTTTATATCGACGACAGCGAGTACGAGGCGCGCACCGCCGCACGCAAGAAGGCCAATGAATAAGGTCATCGTCGCGGCGTTGTTTCTCGTGGTGGGTAGCCCTGAAGGGTTGCGCCACTGGTACCCGACTCCAGCGGTGACGGCCAGCCCAGGCGGGCCGCTCCACGGCTACGCTGCGGGCGGGAGCGACTCGGCGCAACTGCCGACCGAATTGCCGTCGACGAAATTCAAGAGCGGACAGGACATCGTTCCGTACTTCGAAGGCTGGATTCGGAACAAGGATCTCAGCTTCGACCTCGTCTTCGGCTACTTCAACCGCAACTGGGAGGAGGAAATTGCGATTCCTCCGGGACCCGACAACTCGATCGACCCGGGCCCCGCCGATCGGGGCCAGCCGACGTTCTTTCTTGCGCGGCGTCAGGGCTGGGTGTACCGGCTCCGTGTGCCAGCTGACTTCGGCAAAGGCGTCGTCACCTGGACGATCAAGGCAAACGGCAAGACCGAGAAGGCCTACGGAGAGCTGCTCCCGGTGGAAGAAATCACCGAACGGATCGTCATGACGCGCGGGAATCTCAATCCGGGCGAGGATGATCCAAACAAGCCACCGGCTGTTTCGATCGCGCCGACGGCCACGGCGTCGATCGACGCGCCGCTGTCACTTAGCGCGAGTGTCTCCGACGACGGGCTGCCGAAGCCGCGCCCAGCAGCGCCGGTGCGTACGCCGCAGACCGGCGATGCGACGACCATTCAGGCGCAGGCGAACTCGTCGGCGCCAGCGCGTCCGCGCGGGCTGACGATCACCTGGATGCAGCTGCGCGGACCGGCAAAGGCGCGCTTCGATCGGACCGGGCCGATCGCCGTCGAGAACGGGAAAGCAGAAACGGCCGTGCGGTTCGGCGAGCGCGGGACCTACGTGCTGCGCGTGACGGCCAACGATGGCGCGCTGTCGACGAAGGCCGACGTCACGATCACCGTCGGCGGAGGATCAACCGCCGGTTCTCGCTGACCGCGGCTGCGCCGCTGCTTCCACGGGCGCTGCTCAGGCAGCGCCCCGCCGCCGCCCACACCGTGTGCGCCTGGGCTCGCAACACGCTGATGCGCGATGTCCGCGCACCGTCAGCAGACCGCAGCACATAGGGCACATAGGGCACACGGTTTGCTCCTTAGATGGGTTTCTAGCCCGGCCGCCTCGAAAACCGTCGAGAAAACGGCTGCGCTGGTTGGTCGACCGTACTGATTCAAAACGTTGTCCAAGATCTTGATCGTTGATGACTCGGCGACGATTCGCAAGATGGTGCGCGCCTCGCTGCGCACGTTGCCGGCCGTGGAGTTCGTCGAGGCGGGCAATGGCCTCGAGGCGATCGAGCAGAT
>DATFXR010000383.1:0-4514 GCA_035315685.1 Vicinamibacterales bacterium
GGCGGTGACCATCGTGCGTATGCCGGGATAGCCGATGAGATCCCAGCCGACGAAGTTCGCGTTGCCACCGTAGTACGGATCGCCGAACGTCCCCTGATGGGTGTGGTTGAGCACCAGAGCGAAGAAGGCGGCGGAGCTGCCGGTGAATCCGGTGGCCGCGCCGGTTTCGACGTCGATGAGCACCGAATCCTGATCGATCGGCGCCAGCTCATTGAACGCCTTCCCGCGTGAAGAGCGCGCATATCGATCGAGCGCCGCGAGGCCGGAAGTGTACGCCTGGCGCGAGGACGCCAGCGGTCCGCCGAGCGCGCGATCGATGTAGTGGACGGCGCGCGCCTCGGTGGCGCCCGGGCCGTTCGCGTCGGTCGGGATCAGCCGCGCGACGATCGCGTCCAAAAGATCGGCCTCGGCGGCGGTAAGGCTTTCCAGCGGCTCGCGCGCGGCAAACCCTTCGCTGTAGTGCACGTGCAGGTCCGGCCCTCCAGGGCGGACGTCCTGGCCGCTCTCGACGGGTGGCCCGACACCCGACAAGGGCAGTGCACCGATGGCGGTCGCGCGCTTCAGGAGATCGCGGCGTGAGATGAACGTCATGGCGCCTTCCGTTCGTAAGTAGCGACCAGCTCGCCCTGTGCGATGACGTGTCCACGGATCGCGGCGAGCAGATCCGCGCGCGTCAAACCGGGTTTCAGTCCGAGGTCGGCATCGAGCGCGTAGATGACGAAGTGATAGTGGTGCGGCTTGCCGGGCGGCGGCGCCGGGCCGCGATAGATTGGCCGCCTGAAGCCCGACACACCCTGGATCGCGCCGCCGATTTCTTTCGGTATCGGCGCCGCCGGATCGATCGAAATCCCTTCCGGGACGCCCGTCGCCGCTGGCGGCAGATTGTAAAGCACCCAATGGACGAACGGCGGCGGGTTACCGGCGTCGGGATCTTCGACCACGAGCGCCAGCTGCTTCGTGCCGGACGGCACACCGCTCCACGTGAGCGGCGGCGAGATGTTGCGGCCATCGGCGGTGTAGTCGCGCGGAATCGGCTGATCGGCGGCAATCGTGGGACTCCGGACGACGATCGTCTGCGGAGGCGGTTGCATCGCGTTCATGACAGCTTCACGACGAATCGGCCTCGCGCCCCGCCGCGCAACAGCGTCGCAAAGGCGTCAGGCAGATCCGCGAGTGTGATCTCGCGCACGATCGTGGGTAATCCTGCCGGTTTCAGATCACTCGCAAGCCGTTGCCAGACGTGGCGGCGCTTCTCCATCGGACACATCACGGAGTCGATCCCGAGCAGCTTGACGCCGCGAAGGATGAACGGGAGGACGGTGGTGTGCAGTTCAGTGCCACCGGTCAGCCCCGAGTTTGCGATCACGCCGTTGTACATCATCGTGCGAGTCAACCACGCCAGCGTGTCGCCGCCCACCGCGTCAACGGCGCCGGCCCATTGCGTCTTTTCAAGCGGCCGCGTGCCCATCTGCAGTCCGTGGCGCGACAGGACCTCCTTCGCACCAAGGGTCCGCAGGAAGTCGTGTTCGGAATCCTTGCCGGTCAACGCCGTCACCGCGTAGCCGCGCGCGGCGAGCAACTGCACGGCGAGACTGCCGACGCCGCCAGTGGCGCCGGTGACGATCACCGGACCGCCCGACGGCACGAGGCCGTTCTGCTCCATGCCGACGAGCGACAGTGCCGCAGTGAAGCCGGCGGTTCCGATGGTCATCGCCTCCAACGGCGACAGGCCGTTCGGGATCGGCACGACCCAGTCGGCCGGCGCCCGGACGAACGCCGAGTAGCCGCCGTCATGCGAGACGCCGAGGTCGTAACCGGTGACGAGCACCGCGTCGCCTTTACGAAACCGGGCATCAACACTCGACGAGACGACGCCCGCCACGTCAATGCCCGGGACGAGCGGGAACCGCCGGATGATCTTTCCGGACCCGGTGGCGGCCAGCGCGTCCTTGTAATTCACGCTCGAATAGGCCGCGCGGATCTCGACGTCGCCAGCGCTCAGCTCGTCGAGCGTCGCGTCCACGACGCGCCCTTGCACGTGTCCGCTGTCGTCGAAGACTCGAAATGCGCGGAACGAATCCATCAGTCCCCTGATCCCCGTGCCCTCTCGGGGCTCGGGCGCCTACTTCTTGCGCCGCGACTTCTCCGCCTCGAACAGCGCCGCGATCGCTTCCTTCCCCTGCGTCCCCGCGTACATCCACGCCGTCCGTTCGAGCTTGTCCTGGACGTCCATGTCGGCGCCACGCGTGAGCAGCACGCGCACGACATCGACAAAACCCGCCGCCGTCGCGACGATGAGCGGCGTGCGGCCGTCATTGTCCTTGATGTTGATGTCCGCGCCGCGATCGAGCAGCAGCGCCACCGTATCCGCGCAGTTCTCGCCGGTTGCCGCCAGCATCGGCGCACGGCCGTCCGGGGCGCCGTTTGCGCTCAGCCCGGCACCGAGCAGCACCCGGACGGCCGGCGTCGCGCAGCTCGAGGCCGCGAGCACGAGGTCGTTGGCGACCGGCTTCGCCCCGCGCTTCTGCAGCACGTCGATGGCGTCGGCCGATCCAACCGCGGCGGCATAGGTGAGCGCAACGCCGCCATTTGCGTCCGCCGCGTCGATCCTCGCCCCGGCGTCGATGAGCGCTGTCACGACCGCAGCGTCGCCGTTCGACACTGCCGCCATGAGAGCGGTCCGTCCTTGATTGTCCTGCGCGTTGACGTTCGCCCGCTTCGCGATCAGTGCCCGTACCGGACCGAGATTGCCGCCGAAGGCGCCGACCATCAGCGCCGTCATGCCGGCGTTGTTGCGCGCGTCCACCTCGCCTCCGCTGGCAAGGAGGAGCGCCACCATCTCGCCGCGGTTGGCGGACGCTGCATGCATCAGGGCGGTCGTCTTGTCCGGCGCGGTCGCCGCAATGTCGGCGTGCGCCGCAATCAGCACCCGCGCGATCGCTGTCTCTCCCTGCGATGCGGCGATCATCAGCGGCGTCATGCCGCTGTCGTCGGGCGCGTTCACGTCGGCGCCATCGGCGATCAGCTGCTTGACATCAGCGGTCCGGCCGTACAAGACGGCATCGGCGAGCGGCGGCGGCTCGGCGATCGCTCCGGCGAGAAGCAGCGCCGCGGCCAGGTGAGCGCTCGACCAGATCGAGGGCACGGTAGCGGAGGGACGATAGCATATGGTACCTTTACGCGCCCACAGTGCCATCGCGGATGAACGCCGACCACCGCTACACCCAGACTCAGAAGCGCTACGCCGCCGACGACCTCGAAACGATGAGCGAGGCGCGGAACTACCAGGCGCACGTCTTCGACCTCGTCCGCCCGTTCGTTGGCGCCGCGGTTCTCGAGGTTGGCTGCGGCATCGGCACGATGACCAGCCAGCTCCTCGATCACGCCGAGCGCGTCGTCTGCATCGAGCCGAACCTGAACTGTGCGACGCGCGCGCGCGAGACGCTCGCGGGTATCGACCGCGTCGCGATTCGCGTCTGCCATCTCGAGGAATGCAGCCGCGCCGAACTGCAGGAGCAGCGCTTCGACACGGTCGTCTGTGTCAACGTGCTGGAGCACATCGAAGACGATGTCCGGGCGCTGGGGCTGTTTCGCGACGTGGTCGCGGACATCGGAGGCCGCGTATTGATCTTCGTGCCCGCGATCCAGCGCATCTATGGGCCGCATGACGCGGCACTGGGCCACCACCGCCGGTATTCCAAGCAGACGCTGCGCGCGGCATTCGGCGCGGCCGGCCTCGACGTCGTGGCGATGCGCTATACGAACCCCATTGGCCTGCTCGGCTGGATGTACAACCTGTACGTCAGCGGGAACACGGAGCACACCACCGGACAAGTGCGCCTCTTCGATCGGTTTGTCGCCCCTTGGGCGCTGCCGCTCGAGCGCGTGTTCGTGCCGCCGATCGGACTGTCGCTGTTCGCCGTCGGCCGCGCGCGTCCGCAGTCCGCATGACCACGCCCGGCTCGACGCTCGCACGCGCGGCGCGGATCGTGCCGCACGACCCGTTGCTGTCGGTCGTGATGCCGGTCTACAACGAGCGGCACACGGTCGAGGAAATCATCCGCCGCGTGCTGGCGGTGCCAATCCGGATTCAGCTGATCGTCGTCGACGATGTGTCGACCGACGGGACGAGCGAGATTCTGGAGCGCCTGCAGAACGAGCTGGAGTTCACGCTGCTGAAGCAGCCGCGCAACGGCGGCAAGGGCGCGGCACTGCGGCGCGGCTTCACTGCCGTCAGCGGCGATCTGATGATCATCCAGGACGCCGATCTCGAGTATCACCCGGAGGAGTACCCGCTGCTCACCAGCCTGATCACATCGGGACGCGCCGACGTCGTGTTCGGCTCACGGTTTCTCGGCACGCACCGCGTCTTCCTCCTCACCCACTATCTCGGCAACCGTCTCCTCACCTTCATCACCAACCTGCTCTACAACACGATGCTCACCGACATGGAGACCTGCTACAAGGTGATGCGAATCGACGTGTTGCGATCGATGGAGCTGAAGTCGAACGGC
>DATFXR010000384.1:0-3825 GCA_035315685.1 Vicinamibacterales bacterium
GTGATCGCCTTTGCGCTGCGCGTCGTGTTCGCGTTCTACACGTCGGGTTTCCGCATCAACGGCGTCCAGCCGGCCGGCGCCTCCATCTTCGGGATGATGATCTGGCTGCTCTACATTCGCTTCATCATCCCGGTGCTCGGCGTCTTCTACGGGACCGCGCTGATCGCCGACGAGGTCGACGACAAGACCATTACCTATCTGTTCACCCGGCCGATTCCCCGCAGCGCCGTGCTGCTGGGCAAGTACCTGGCGTATCTCGCCTCGACTGTCCTGCTCGTGCTGCCGTCGGTGATGCTCGTCTACTTTCTGGTCGTGCCCACGGGCGGCAGCACCATCGGCGAGGCGTTCCCGTCGTTGCTGGCCGACTTCGGCATGATCGTGGTCGGTCTCGCCGCCTACGGCGCCGTATTCGCGCTGGTCGGCACGCGGCTCAAGCGGCCCCTGGTCGTCGGCCTCGTCTACGCGTTCGGGTGGGAGCCGGCCGTCCTGATGTTTCCCGGCTATCTCAAGAGACTGACCGTGGCCTATTACCTGCAGGCGCTGGTCACCCACGAAATGCCGCAGGATTCGGCGGTCAGCGTGGTGCTTCAGCTCTTCCACGAAGTCCCGACCGTTTTCACGAGTCTTTTGTGTCTGTCGGCCATCATCGCGGTTACTCTATGGAGTGCCGGGCGCGCGGTCGAACAGCGCGAGTATGTCCTTGAACAATGAGGATCTCCGGACCGTCTTAGAGTCTTGAGGCGCTATCGATGACCACGAGGACCCGCAACTTCGTCATTGTTTCGCTGGTGACACTGGGCGTCGGGCTCAGTACCGGCCTGGTGGCGTACTACGTGGGATTTCCGGCGCGCGCAGCGGGCCAGCGCGGCGGACCCGAAGAGCTTCAATACGTGCCGCGGAACGTTGCTGTCGTCGCGTTCGCGAACGTCCAGGAAATCATGACCTCGGAGCTTCGTCAGAGGCTCCACCACGCCCTCCCCGCCGAGCCACAAGGACAACGCGAATTCCAGGAACACACCGGGATCAATCTCGAAACCGACGTCGATCGTGTGGTCGCCTGCGCGCGAGCCAATGCCGGCGAAACCGGCATGCCGGGCGCCGGCATGGTGCTCGCCCGTGGCCGGTTCGACGAAGTGAAGATCGAATCGTTGATGCGTGAGCATGGCGCGCAGGTCGAGGACTACAACGGCAAGCGGCTCATCGTCGCCGACGTCGACCGCCATTTCGACGTCGACGTCGACAACTCCGCGCCGCGGCGTGAGCGCCGTCCGACCGAGCAGAGCTTTGCGGTGTCGTTCATCGAGCCCGGACTGGTCGCAATCGGCAGCACGTCGATGATCAAAACTGCGGTCGATCTGCACCGCGCCGGCAACAACCCGCAGTCAGGCATTGAGACTGTCACCGGCAACGAAGAGCTCATGAACCTCGTGCGGTCGATGGACAGCAGCTTCCAGACCGCGTGGGCGGTGGGCCGGTTCGATGCGCTGCGCGCCAACGCCCACCTGCCCGAGAACGTGATCGACCAGATTTCGGCGATCAACTGGTTCGCCATCAGCGGTCACGTCAACGGCGGCTTGCGTGGCACCATTCGCGCCGAAGCGCGTGACGACGAGGCCGCAAACAACCTGCGCGACGTCGTCCGCGGGTTCCTGGCGCTCGCGAAGCTGGGCGCCGGCTCGAAGCCGGAAATGCAGGCGATGATGCAATCGCTCGAGCTCGCTGGAACCGGAAAGACCGTCTCGCTCTCGTTCGCGATCCCGGCCGAGGTCTTCGACATCGTCGGCGCAATCAAGCACTGAGATAGTCGCAAGTCGGCAAGTCGGCAGCCATCAGTCAGTCGTCAGTGGCAAGTCAGCGACTTGCGACCCACGACTTGCCATTGATGACTTGCGACTGCTGACTTGCCACTTGTGACTTGCGACTGGACGACTCCCCTGACTACACTCCTCCCGGATTGACCGACCTCGTTTTTTTCTACGGTACGTTGATGCGCGGCTTCAAGCGGGCCGGGCGGGCGCGTGTCGATGCGAAGCTCACCCCTCAAGGCCGCGGTTCGATCGGCGCGACGCTGTTCGATCTGGGACTCTATCCCGCCGCGATCCCGGCCACCGACAGCCGCGTCTGGGGAGAGGTCAACCGCATGACCGATGTCGAGACCGTGCTCGCGGCGCTCGACGAGATCGAAGGTTTTCGCCCGGCCGAGCCCGATCGCAGCCTCTATACGCGCGTCGAGACGCCCGTCACGTTCGAGGACGGCCACGTCGCAAGCGCGTGGGCGTACTTCTACAACGCGCCGCTCGGCGGCGCCCAGCGGATCGAGTCCGGCGACTATCTCGAACACCTGAAGGTCAAATGATGACGACGATCACGGTCCGGCTGAAGCCGGACACTGCCGGGATTACGACGCCCGCGCCCGTCTGGCTGAAGCCGGACACAATCGGGAAGAGGAGTCTAGCGATATTCGCCGTCATCGCGGTAGTGTCCGGCTTTAGCCGGACCGTGGCTGCCCAGTCCTTCGAAGGCGATCTCGATCCGCGGATCATGAAGCTCGTCGCGTCGGTCTCGGAGGACCGGCTCGGCGTCATCGAGAAGAAGCTCGAGAGCTTCGAGACACGCAACTCGCTCTCGTCGATCACGTCCACGACGCGCGGGATCGGCGCGGCGCGTCAGTGGATCTTTGACGAGATGAAGAGCTACAGCCCGAAGCTGCAGGTGAGCTTCGACACCTACCAGGTGCCGCCGCAAGGGCGAATCACGCGCCAGGTCGAGTTGCGCAACGTGATGGCGATCCTGCCGGGCCGCAGCCCGCGCCGGATTTACATCAGCGGTCACTACGACACCGTCGCGCGGCCGGGTGGCCAGGGCGCGGCGAATGCGGGCCCGCCGGCCGATCCCGACGCGCCGGCCGCGCGGCCGGCCGATCCCAACGCGCCGCTCGACAACCTGGCGCCCGGCGTCAACGACGACGGCAGCGGAACGGCGCTGACGATCGAGCTGTCGCGTGTGTTCAGCCAGAGCGGCATCGACTTCGACGCGACGCTCGTCTTCATGTGCCACGTGGCCGAAGAGCAGGGGCTGGTCGGCGCGCGGCTCCACGCCCAGAGAGCGGTCGCCGAGAAGATCCCAATCGAGGCGATTCTCAACAACGACATCGTCGGCAACGACCGCGGCGGCAACGGCATCGTCGACGGCGCAACGATCCGCGTGTACTCCGAAGGACCGGAAGACTCGCCCTCACGTGAGCTCGCGCGATTCGTCCAGCGCTGGGGCGGACGCTACGTGCCGTCGCACAAGGTCCGTCCGATGGCGCGGCCGGATCGATTCGGCCGCGGTGGCGACCACTCGGCCTACAACCAGCTGGGATTTACGGCGGTCGGCTTCCGCGAGTCGCGCGAGAACTTCACCCGTCAGCACGACGTCCGCGATACCTACGAGGGCATCTCGCTGCCGTACCTTGCGCAGAACGCGCGCGTCAACGCGGCCGCCGCGGCGACTCTGGCGCTCGCGCCGCCGCCGCCGGGCGTCGTGAACGACCGCAATCAGCCGCAGATCAGCCGCGCGCCCACAGGCTACGACGCAAATCTGAAGTGGAGCGCCGTTCCGGGCGCTGCCGCCTATCGCATTTTCTGGCGTGAAGCCTGGGGGCCGGACTGGCAGCACGAGATGCTGGTCGGCAACCTGACCAACGTCGTACTGCCAAACATGCAGATCGACGATTTCGTCTTCGGCGTCGCGGCTGTCGACGCGGCCGGCCACGAGAGCTACGTCACTGCGTACGTGACGCCGCCGCGCGCCAACACGCCGATCAAAGAGCTCGACGGCCGG
>DATFXR010000385.1:0-5404 GCA_035315685.1 Vicinamibacterales bacterium
GCTCGAGGCGGGTCCTGTCCGCGAACAGCCCCACCGGGTGCTCGCCAGAAGAGCACTTGTCACGGCCCACGGCTCCGCGCCCGGCGGGGCGGCCCCGTTCGCGGCCACCCGCGAGCGAGCTAATTTTGCAACCTGCTCTTAGAACCTCGCAATCGCATGACCGTTGCTGTTCTCTGTGACATCCATGGAAATCTGCCCGCGCTGAACGCCGTGTTGCGCGAGCTTCGCAACGCGCGCGTCGACCGCGTCGTCGTCGGCGGCGATGTCGTGCCGGGACCGATGTGCGTCGAGGTGCTCGCGCGGCTTCAGGATCTCGACATGCCGACTGCCTTCATCCGCGGCAACGGAGAAGTTGCGGTCAGCGCACAACGGCGCGGCGAAACCCCGCCGGGCGTCCCCAAGCAGTACCTGCCGATGATCGAGTGGGTCGCGCAGCAGCTGGAGGACGAACAGGCACAGTTCATTGCAACGTGGCCGATGACCATGAGCCTGTCGATTGAGGGTTTCGGCGACGTCCTGTTCTGTCACTCGACACCGCGGAACGAGTTCGAGATCTTCCTGCCGACGACGGCAGAGGAGAACCTCCTCCCGGTGTTCAGCGGCGTCAAGGAGTCGATGGTCGTCTGCGGCCACACGCACATGCAGTTCGACCGGATGGTCGGACGCCATCGTGTCGTGAATGCCGGCAGCGTCGGGATGCCGTTCGGCCCGTCCGGCGCCGACTGGCTGCTGCTCGGACCAGGCGTCGAATTGCGGCACACCAACTACGATCTCGCCGCGGCCGCCTCCGTCGTGCGCGAGACCGGGTATCCGGAGGCGGAGTCGTTCGCGTCCGACTACATCCTGAACCCGCCGTCGGCGGAGAAGATGATCGAGCTGTTCACGCCCGCCGAACTGAAATGGGACGGATAGGACGCGTATGAGTTTGAGGCGCGCGAATCGTAACACCCGAACGGCCGAAGCCAAAGGCCGAGCTGGTTACGCCCGCTGGCGGCGACTGCTACAATGCGGCAGCTGCAGCTGCCGCAGGAAGGAGTCCCCCATGGCCCGACGCGCCATCATCCCCTTCGCGCACCTCGCCGCGGTCACCGCGGTGCTCCTTGCGGTTCCGTCGCTGACGCCGGCGGCGCGCGCTGCGGCCCAGTCGGCGCCGCCGAGAGTCGACGGCCTCTGGGATGCGACGATCGAAACCGCTACTGCGACGATTCCATTCCGGTTCGAGATCGCCACGCAAGGCACGAAGGCGACCGGGTTCTTCTTCGAGGGCGACCGCAAGGTCGAATCGAGCGAAGGCACCTATACCGGCGCCGAGCTGAAACTCGTCTGGGATCACCTGAACACGGTCCTCGAGCTGGCGCTCCACGGCGACTCGCTCACCGGCAGCTACGTCAACCGGCGGCCGAACTCGCGTCCCCAGAAAGTCGAGATGAAGCGGTTCGCGCCGGTCACTGCCGACGTGTCGAACGTGCTGCAGGCCACCGGGACATGGGAGATGCGCCGCATCGCCGAAGAGGTGAGCGCGCCGCGGGACACGCGCACGTGGCGAGTGTTCCTGCGGCAGTCTGGAGCGGAAGTCGCCGGCTCGATCCTGCGCGTGGACGGCGACACCGGCACGCTCGTCGGCCGCTGGAACGGCGGCAAGCTGACGCTCAGCCACTTCGCCGGCGAGCGCGCAAACCTGTTCGAGGCGACCCCGAATCCAGACGGCACGCTCAACGTTACGCTCAACGGCAACGCGCATTATCTCGTCGTCCGCAGCAGCGAGGCGCGCGCGAAAGGGATTCCCGAGCCGCCGGATCCGTCGCGGTATACCAGCGTCAAGGATCCGACGACGCCGTTCCGGTTCGCGTTTCCAGATCTCACCGGGAAGACAGTCTCGAACACCGATGCCACCTTCAAAGGCAAGGTCGTCATCCTGTCGATCGGTGGCAGCTGGTGCCCGAATTGCCACGACGAGGCGCCGTTTCTGAGCGAGTTGTATCGCGACTACCGCACGCGTGGACTCGAGGTGATCGGCCTGATGTTCGAGAACGACGCCGATCCGGCGGTTGCGCGGCCGCGGGTGCAGTCGTTCATCAAGAAATACGGCGTGACCTACCCGATGCTGCTGGCCGGCACGACGCAGAACATCGGCGAGAAGCTGCCGCAGATTGTCAATTTCGGCGCGTATCCGACGACGATCTACCTCGGTCGCGACGGCAAGGTGCGCAGCATCCATGCCGGCTTCGCCAGCCCGGCGACTGGCGAAGAGCACACACGGCTGAAGACTGAATTGCGCGAACTGGTCGAGCGTCTCGTCGCAGAGCCTGCCGCATCGACTGCTGCCGGTGGGCGTTAGTGGACGACCTCCGCGCTGAATCGTGCCGCCATCGGTCGCCACGAAGACACGAAGTCCAATTTTCTTCTTCGTGATTTCGTGGCTTCGTGGCTGATCGCAAGACTCCGACTGAGCGAGTACGTATCCCTGCTCTGGTGCGCAGCGCATGACGATCGATGAGTTCAGGTCGGCGGCAAACGTCGGCGCGCTGCCGCCGCTGCTGCGCGCCCTCTGGCACGACGCTCGTGGCGACTGGGACGAGGCGCATCGTCTCGCACAGGACGTCGACGATCAGAATGGCGCGTGGGTGCACGCGTACCTGCACCGCAAGGAAGGCGATCTCGGCAACGCCGCGTACTGGTACGGCCAGGCGAATCAGCCGGTCGCCGCGGATGCGCTCGATGCGGAGTGGGCGCGCATCGCAGCGCATCTGCTGGCGGTCACGAATTCCGCGACAACGTAGCGCGAAGGCTGGCTACGGCTGCTGCGCAGGCGCCGTCGTAGTCGTCTGCGAGGAGCGGCGCTTGTCCTGCTCCACCTTGAAGTCCGCGTCCTTCATGTAGACGATGTTGATCCACGCGTGCGCCATCTCGTCAACGGTGCGATCGCCCCAGCCCACCCACTGATTCGGATCCGGATTGCTCTTCTTGGCGGTAGTGTTGTCGTGCCATGCCGTCACCTTGAGGATCGTTCCCTTCGGCAGGAGCGGCGCGGCGTCGTCGGCGTAGACGTAGGTGGTCATCCAGTTGAAGTTGAAGTCGCTGACGAGGCTGATCACCTGCCTGATCCCGCTCGGCAGGATGGCTTCGACCATCATCGCCTTGCCGCGCAGGTGCATATGCGCCTGGAAGCTCTCGATGCGGGCATTCTCGCGGAGCGTCGTAAAGCCTTCCTCGACCGCGATCGAGTTGGGACGGATATCGAGCGTACCGAGCGCGGCCGGGACGAGCGACAGCGTGGTGCGGTACTTCGGATCCTGCCCCTTCGGGTAGAAGTAGATGCCCATCTCCACCTTGCTGGTGATCTCTTCGCCAGCCTGCGAGTAGTGGATGTCCCAATGGAACTTGGAGCCGGGCAGGAGAAGCTTCCCGGTGTCCGGCCGCATCATCTCGCCCTGCTTGCCGACCGCCCACTCCATGAACGGCGTCGGCAGACCCGGCAACGCCGGGTTGTCGGGGTCGTTCTGTTCGAGGTAGGCAATCGCGTGATGGGTGATCTTGCGGCCCTTGAGCGTCTCGGGCCGGATCTCGATCGCCCGCACCCAGCGCGGCTCGGTGATCCCGGACGGCGTGATCCGCTTGTCCCAGGCGTCCTGCGCAACCGCCCCCATCGTGAACTCGTACGACTTGATGATGAGGTCCGGCTCTTTCTGGCCGAACAGCGGCGCGAAGTTCCAGCCCTGTCCGTCAGGCCACTGCCTGGGCGCCGGCATGTCCTTCGAGTCGCCCTGCGGCGCGCCGGCGTCCACCCAGCGGACGATGGTCTCGATCTGCTCGTCGCTGAGCGATCGATCGTTCTTAAATTTCTGGATGCCGACAGTGCGGTCGATCTGCCACGGCGGCATCTGGTGCTCGGCGACCCGGGTCTTGATCGAGCGCGCCCACGGGCGCGTCTCGGCGAAGGTCACCAGCGACATCGGCGCGATCGAATTGGGCCGATGGCACGCCTCGCACTTGTCCTGGAAGATCGGCGCGATGTCCTTGGTAAAGGTCGGCGTCTTCGGAGCGTCGGCGGCCGCCGCGAGCCCCGCAACCCCGAGTGCGGCGCCCAGCACGCACGCGCCAAACGTGGTCCTTCGCGCCTGTGCAGACTTCATTCCCAGCATGTCGATGCTCCCCGCTAGATTCTACCGCACGGTCACTTTGACGTAGGTGTTCGTCCAACAGCACTGAAACCCGAAGCCGCCTTCGCCCGATTCGTCGTTCGCCTGCACCCGCAGCAGATACTCGCCGGGTGCGGCAAATGTCGCAGACGAGGTGACCATATCGCCCTGCTTCGCGACCATCACGCGGGGCTTGTCGAGGGTGACCTTCCCGGGCCCGCGAAACTTGTGCAGCGACACGGTCGCGACCGATGACGGGCCGCCGCGCGCTGCGGCGGTCTCTGCATCGCCTGGCGCCTTCGGATCCTCGACCCAGACATTGATCGGCACAGGCTGGTTCACCGCGCCGTTGAAGCTGGCGGCAACCGCCGTCGGCGGGCCGGTGAACTTCGGGCCGCCCTGAGAAAACGCGAGCACCGGCGGCTGGTTGCCCATCCCGAGCTCCTTGAACGGAGTAATCGGATAGCCCTTGTTCAGCGTGAACGGCACCGACTGTGTCTCGCCGTTGGATGCGATCGTCCACGTGATCGCCCTGGTGCCGAAGTCCTTCGGCACCTTGACCACGAAGACGCCCCATTGCCGCCCGGTCTCGAAATGGGTGGGCTGCCCTTGATCGACGGGCCCGGGCTCGACGCGGTTGTTCGGACCGACCGGGATGTCGAGGGCTTCCTTGCTGTTCCGGTTGTAGTAGCCGACGAGCATGCTGAAGCTGCCGTCGGGATTCGCGTACCAGCCTTCGTAGGCGGGCGTGATGCTGGCCCCGCGTTCACGGGCCGGATCGAGCGGCAATGTCGGCTGAGGGCGCTGCGCGGCAACAGTGACGGCCCAGCCCGCCGCGATGCCGAGCGCCGCCGCCGCGATACCGCGACGATGTTCAATGAGCACGATGACTCCGGTTCCTCAATTGGTAGGGGACCTCCTATTCTACATTCCCCGCTGAATCGCTATGAGAGCTTCAGGATGTGCTCCATGACGAGGCGCGGTCCGCGGTCGGGGTCGGGCTCCACGCGGCACTCGTTGTTGAACAGCATCGTATCTCGCGCGGTTGCGGAGTAGGCGGGCCACTTCGGCAGTTTCGGCGTGTTGGGATCGCCAGTGCGCGCAAAGGCCGCCCACGCGGCGCTCGTTCGACCGGCCAGCGCGTACGCCTCGGGCATCTTCGAGATGAGCGGCCCGGCGATCTCGATGTTGTTGAACACGAACGGAATCTCGATGGTGTGCGGCGACCGCATGTGCCCGCCGCCTTCGGGCGTCTCCCAGTCGTA
>DATFXR010000386.1:0-6322 GCA_035315685.1 Vicinamibacterales bacterium
CGGCAGCCCGCATCAGGGCGCGCGGTTCTACAACCCGGAGCTGCCCTCGACCGAGCCGTTCGTGCCGGGTCATCGCACCTGCGCCGGCTGCGGTCCGTCAATCCAGTACCGGATGACGAGCAAGGCGGCCGGCGACAACACCATCCTCGTCGGCCCGACCGGCTGCATGTACGTGGCGAACAGCTCCTACCTCTGCACGCCGTACAACGTGCCCTGGGCGCACACGCAGATCGGCAGCTCCGGCAGCTTCACCGCCGGCGTCGCCGCTGCCTACGAGGCGATGATCCGCAAGGGGAAATGGAAGGGCGCGTTTCCCAACATCATCTGCGAGGCGGGGGACGGCAGCGCGTCGGACATCGGGATCGGATCGATCTCCGGTGCGCTCTACCGCAACCACGATTGCCTGATCATCTGCTACGACAACGAGCAGTACGCGAACACCGGCATCCAGGCCTCGTCTCGAACTCCCTACGGCGGCATGACCACGTTCTCGCCGCCGGGGCCGAAGATCCCCGAGGCGAAGACGCTCTTCCCGAAAGATCTGGCGCGCATGATGGCGGCTGGACATCCGCATTGCTACGTCAGCACGGCGAGCGTCGGTTATCCGATCGACCTCATGAACAAAGTGCGCAAAGGCCTGAATCACAAAGGCGCCGCGTTCCTGATGGTCTACACGCCGTGCCAGAAGGGGTTCGTCTACGAGACGCCGCGCTCGATCGATCTCGGCCGGCTGGTCGTCGAGTGCGGGCTGTATCCGATCTGGGAATGGAACCCGGAGAAGCGGGAGTACGACAACAGCTTCCGGCCGCAGCACATGCGGCCGGTGTCCGAGTACCTGAAGCTGCAGGGGCGGTTCGGCCACCTGCATGCGGAACACATCGCGACGCTGCAGCGGTTCGCGAACGAGCAGTGGAAGATGATGGGTGTGGAGCTGCCGGAAGCGCTCATTCGCGCAACAGATCCGACTGCGATTGCCGACATGGCTTCCGCGGAGGCCGCGGCCGCGGTCGCGCACACGGTGTAGCGGGACAAGCAACCGCAGAGATCGCAGAGACCGCAGAAAAGAATTTATCTCTGCGATCTCCGCGGTCTCTGCGGTTGCTTTCCACGGGGGATGGTGATGAGCGACTCGAATCAGCAATCCGCGACCTCGCAGGAGAGCTACATCGTCGCTGAGGGCAAGAAACGCGGCGCGACACGCGATGTGCGGCCGGAAGCGGCGCACGATCGCTATTACACGGTGCTGCGTGTGCACGCCGGCGACGCGATTCTCACCGAGAACTGGCACACCAAGGAAGTGTTCGAGCACGTGCGCAACAACTTCGAGGGGTACACGTTCCAGATGCGAACGCTCGAGGCGTGGGGTGCGCAGGTCGAGAACGATCGACGCGGCTACTACACGGCTGGCGGCCGGGTGTGGGTGCTCGACCTCGAGCCGGCGGCCGGCAAGAAGAAGCGCTTCCTGGCGCCGAGGCACTGAGGGGAAAGCAACCGCAGAGCGCACAGAGATCGCAGAGATCACTTTTTCTGCGGTCTCTGCGGTCTCTGCGGTTGCTTTCCGTGGACGGACATGCGAGTGCTGCTGATTGACGATACGCCCGAGATCGCGGAGTTGCTGTCGTTCGCGCTCCGCGATAACGGGCACGACGTCGTCGCGGTCGGATTCGATCCGGCGATTGGCGATCTCGTGGCCGAGCACCAGCCGGATGCGCTGGTGCTCGATTGCTCGTCGTTCGACATGACCGAGATGCTGTTCGACGCGGTTCGCGCGCACGCCGAGTACGCCACGCTCCCGGTCGTGGTCGTGAGCGACACACCTGAGAAGGCAGACGCCAGCCTGCGCCGCAGGGAGGCGGACCACGTGCTCCTGATACCAAAGCCTTTCACCGGCGGGCACATCGCGCGTGCGCTGTCACAGCTCTTCGATGAAGCGGGTGCCAGTCGCCGGTCCACGGTCGCCAATCCTCCCAATCCCTGATTTCCAACTCCGGATCCCGAATCAGTCACGATGTGGTCGATGGACGACTGGCGATACGTGGCGAGAAGCCAGATCACCGATCCGAAAGGACGGGCATGGTCGATCGCGCTGATGGACCTGCTCGGCCAGGACGGCGATCCCGACATGCCGAATGAGTGGCTCGAGCTCCAGTTCGCCTCGGGCCGCTACTACACGCTGATCTATTCGACGTCCGGCGCCGTGCAGTGGGAGCGCGGCCACCGATCGTTGCCGGACGCAATGGACGTCTACGAGCGCCTGCTCGCGGCGGTGCGCAGCGGCCGTCTCGATCCGGCGCAGCCGGTGTTCCGCGAAGACCTGCTCGACGACTAGTGCCTGCCTTTCTCCGTTTCGCTAACCACGCAGTCTCCAGGTGGCTGCGCACTTCAAGGCACGGAGGCTGAATGCAGCTCGAAACGATGTACTCCACGATCGATGGCGCCGCGGCGGCGCTCGTCCTCAACCGTCCGCACGTCCTGAACTGCGCGAACGAGCAGTGGGCGCGCGATCTCAACACGCTGGTCGACGATCTCGCGAGCCATTCGCAGCTGCGCGTGGTCGTCGTGCGCGGCGCCGGCCGCGCCTTCTGCAGCGGCATCGATCTCACGGCGCTGTCATTGGGCGAGATCGGCATGACGTTCTACCGCAACTGGGAAACTGCGCTGCGCAAGCTGGAGGCGCTCGACGCGGTGGTGGTCGCAGCGATTCAGTCGCACTGCATCGGCGGCGGCCTGCAAATCGCGCTCGCCTGCGACCTGCGGATCGCGCGCGACGACGCGCGGTTCGGCATCACCGCATTGCGGGAAGGGATCATTCCGGGCATGGGCATGTGGCGCGTCGCCCGCCACGCCGGCCTCGGCCGCGCGAAGCGGCTGGCGCTCGCCGCCGACGTCGTCGATGCCGCCGTCGCGCTCGAATGGGGGCTGGTCGACTGGGTCGTGGACGCCGACGCGTTCGAGAGCACCGTCGTCGAGCTCACCGAACGCCTGCTGTCGATGGCGCGGACCTCGACGCGGTTGACGAAGAAGCTGACCAACATGGCGTTCGATGCGTCGTTCACCGAATTTGCCGAGACCTACTTCGAATACCAACGCCTGTCGATGGCGTCGGCCGACCACCTGGACGCGATGGAGAAGCATCGCGCCGAGCGTGCCGCGCGGCAGGGGTGACGCACGATGACCAAGCGCCGCCGCCGTCCGCTCAGCCTCGAACCGATCGAGCAGGCGAGCCGCGACGAGCTCGAGGACACGGCTCACGCCGCTCGACGTACGGCGAACCAGGACCGCTTTTACACGTATCGCCGTACCTTGGACCGGTAGTCTCGGTAGCTGTCGCCGAATTTTCGATCGAGATAGCGTTCTTCCCGCGCGACGACCCCGACGTGCATCACGATGAGGAGGGGAGCGAGCACGACGATGCCCCACCATGTGTTCACTGCCAGCGTGAGGCCGAGATACAGCAGCGTCAGGGCGACGTACAGCGGATTACGCGAGTAGCGGAACGGCCCGGCCGTGACGACAGTGGTAGCCGGCAGGCCGGGGTTGATGTTCGTGCCGGCGGCCTGCATCGTGCGCCGGCCCCATCTCGCGAGCGCGATCGCAGCTACGCTCAGCGCGAGGCCGGCTGGCAACGCGATCACCCATGCCGTGATCGGCAGCGGCCGGAACACCCGCAGGATGACAACCAAGAGCAAGGCGCCGGCATAAAGCAGCGGCGGCAGCGCAATCACGCCTGGACTATCAGCGCTGGCCGACCCGGCTGCCATGTGGGGCGCGTCACCCGCTACGGCAGCATCGCCGTGGTGTTCCGCTTCGGCACGAAGCCGACCGGGATGCGGGTCACTTCCTTCAGTGACTTGATGTCGATCACCGAGACGTCGTTGGTGACGGGATTCGCCACGTATGCCGTCTTGCCATCCGGAGTGAGCGTCACCCACGCCGCACCCTTGCCGCCGAGCTCCGCGCCGCCGAGCGACTTCAGGTCCGGCAACGAGTACGCATACAGGTAGTTGTTCAACCGGCTGCATACGACGAGCGTCTTCTGATCGGCGGTCACGGCCATGCCGTGCGATGGATCGGAGCCCGCCGGCACCGTCTGCTTGCCCGGCGGCAGATCGGGATTCTTGATGCGGTGAATCTCTTTCTGCGTCGCGAAGTCGACGACGGCAAAGCCATTGAACCCGGACAGCTGCGCGAAGATCCACTTCGTCGATCCGTCCGGGTTCGCGGAGAACGTCATCGGCCTCACTCCCAGATCCATCTCGAGCACCCACGCGTTCTGGTCGGTTTGTGCGTCGAAGACGTTGATCGTCTTGCCGGCAATCGATCCGGCGACGACGTACTTGCCGTCGGGCGTGACGTAGGCGTTGTGGATGCTGCCCCTCGTCTGCAGCGTTTTCACGTTCTTCATCGCCGCTGTGTCGATCACATCGACGCCGCCCGGCGCCTCGATGATGCCGACGTAGACCTTGCGGCCGTCGCGGCCGATGGCGATGTTGTTGGGATGGCCGCTGAGCGGAACCTTCTTCACCACCTTCAGCGTCTGGCTGTCGACGACGTCGAGCGTGCTGTCCGCTTCGTTGGACACGTAGATGCGGCTGCCGTCCGGCGCCGCCGCGGCGCCGTGGTTGACCTCGATGCCGTCGATCACGCCGACGACCTTGTTGGTCACGGGATCGATGATGTGCACGTTGTCGCCGGCACTGTTGGTCTGGATGATGCGGACCTTCTTCTCCGCCGCGCGCGGCGCGACCGCGAACAGGACGGCGGCGGCCGCCACAGCAACCGCAGAGCGCGCAGCGATCGCAGCGAAACGATTGTTCGTCATTGCTCACTCCTCGGTTGACCGACCACCCACGCCTTCAGGATCTGCCACTCGGGATCGTCTTGCGAGCTCCAGTGCTTGCCGCCGTTGTGAAAGAAATCGCCGCCGGCCTGTTCGGCGAGCGGGTGGATCAGCAGCATGCTCTTCATGCTGCCGGGCACCACGACGCGCTTCACCGCCTCGAAGTTCTTGCGCGACTCCTCGTCGTTCCACATGGCGCGCCCCTGCGGCAGCGGCTGCAGACGGAGCGGCGTCCCGGATGCGTGGCACGAAATGCAGCGGGCGTGGCCCGGGCGCTTGGCGAGGAAGATCGGCTCGACCTTCGTCTTGAACACCTCGTAGTCGAGCGACGGCTGCTGGCCAGCCAGCGCGATCAGCACCGCCGCGAGCACAACCCAGGTAGTCGCCACGATTCCTCCTTTACCAGGCGATGGCGTAGGCGTCGACGCGCGGATCGGTGCCGGCGCTGAGCACACCCGTCTTCGGATCGACGACAATCGCGGCGAGCGACCCCATGGTCCACGGACCGGATACGCGCAGCTTGTGCCCGCGCGCGATGAGGCTGTCGCGCACCGCCTGCGGCACGCGCTGCTCCACCGACATCTCGCCGGGATACATCGTGTGCGGGAACGGCGACGCCGGGAAGCTTCGCGTCGCCCAGCGCGGCGCTTCGATCGCCTGCTGCACGTTCATGCCGAACTCCACGACGTTCAGGAGCGTCTGCAGGGTGCGGAACACCTGATCGTCGCCGCCGGGGCTGCCGACGATCATGAACGGCTGGCTGTCCTTCATCACCAGCGTGCTCTGCAGCGTGCTGCGCGGGCGCTTGCCCGGGGCGAGCGCGTTCGCTTCGCCTTCGACGAGCGAGTAGTAATCGCCGCGGCAGTTGAAGATGAACCCGAGATCGGCCATCACGACGCCGGTGCCGAAGCCGCTGTGCAGGCTCGGCTCGAAACTCACCATGTTGCGGTCCTTGTCCACGACGGCAAGATAGCTGGTGTCGCCTTCGTGGTCGGCCTCGCCCTGCAGGTTGAGGTGCCACGGCCGGTTGAGCGCCTGCGTCGACCGTGTGTACTTCTCCGGCGTGCCCGGCCGGAGCTCGAGCGAAGCGTGCGCCGGATCGATCAGCGCGCGGCGCTCGCGCGCGTAGTCCTTCGACAGCAGGCCGTCGAACGGGATCGGGACGAAGTCGGCGTCGCCGAGATATTTCTCGCGATCGGCCATCGCGAGCTTCACTGCTTCGACACTCGCGTGAATGTACTCGGGGCTGTTGTGGTGCATCGCCTTCAGGTCGTAGCCCTCGAGGATGTTCAGCGCGAACAGTTCGGTCGGACCCTGGTTCGACGACGCGTTCTTGTAGACGCGGTAGCCGCGATAGTCGACTGACACCGGCGTCTCGAACTTGGCGGTGTAGGAGGCAAAGTCCTCGTAGCGGAACAGGCCGCCTTCCGCTTCGGAGAACTGCGCCATCGTGCGCGCGATGTCGCCCTTGTAGAAACGATC
>DATFXR010000387.1:0-6292 GCA_035315685.1 Vicinamibacterales bacterium
GTCTGCTGATACTGCCGCAGCGCGACCGCGAAGATCCGCCACACACCACGCGACATGACGGCGTTGAGGTCGCGCCGGAACCCTTTGATGGCGTCGGCGACGAGCGGCGCAATCTGCGCCGCGCTCGCGCGATGACGCCGCCAGGCGTCCTCCGTGTCGCACTCGGCGGCGCTGAAGCCGGTGCCGGCGAACCTGTCGCCACGAGGGCTGCCGTCCTGTGTCAGGAAATAGGCGCGCAGACGATCGATGAATGCACGAAATGCCGCCTGCGCCACTCGGTCGTCGCATGCGGCGCCGCCTGCTCCGCGACAGAGGGTCCTGATCTCCTCGGACAGCATCATGAACTGGGGATGCCGCCGTGGACCATCAGACAGAAACAGTGGAACGCCGTCGCGGACGCTGGAAAAGATCTCCCGCAGCCGAGCGGCGGCCGCTTCGCAGGCGCTGGCCGCTGTCAGATCGCGAGGCCCCGTCTGCAGGAATCGCCGTAGCGCATCCGGCGCGACCAGCCGCCGATCGAGCAGTGCCGCGATCCCGGCTCGAAGACGCCGCTCGCCCAGTTGCGCGAATACCAGCGCAACGTCTTCGTCGTCACACGCGAGGCCGCGGCAGATGCGCAGCGCCTGATCGAGCGATGCGTTGATCAGGCGCGGCACTTCGGTGTCGTCGGCGAGATCGAAGCCGGGATCGACGTCGGCCTCGAGAGGAAATTCGCGCAGCAGCGACAGACAGAACGCGTCGATGGTCGAGATGGCGATGTCGCCGAGTCGATCCTCGATGTCGCGGTAGCGTGCCGCGTCGATTTCCGACCTGCGGCCCGCCTCCTTCAAGCGATCGACGATCCGCTGGCGCATCTCCGCCGCGGCCTTCCGGGTGAACGTGATTGCAAGGATGTAGTCCGGCTCGACGCCCGCGCGCAGCAGGTTGACATACCGTTCGACGAGCACGCGCGTCTTGCCTGTGCCCGCCGACGCCTCGAGCAGGATGTTCTGTGCCGGATCGACCGCGTGGGCGCGCGCGGCGTGGTCCGGAAGATTCCGATCACGGTCCGGCTGAAGCCGGACACTACCGCCGCTCGTTGCGACACTACCGCCGCTCGTCTCGACACTACCGCCGGTCGTTGCGACACTACCGCCGTTCGTTTCGACACTACCGCAGCTCGTTCCGACGTTACCGCCGCTCGTTTCGAGGCTCGCCGCCGTAGTGTCCGGCTTTGGCCGGACTACTTCGACCTCTTCGTCCTCGAACGGGAGCATCCCGTCAAACATCGCCGACATAGTCCTTGCGGCAGACCGAGTCGTAGGCGCAGGTCTCGCACCGGTAGACGTCGTCCGGCGCCGGTGGGAACTCTCCGCGCTCGATCGCGTCGAGCGTGTCCGACAACCTCTGCTGCGAGTCGGCGAGCACCTTCACGCGATCACCTGGCTTCGAGAACAGCGACACCACGCGCTTCGGGCCCTTGAAGGCGAGATAGACAGCTTCGCCGAGCCGCCAGCTGCGGCCGACCCGGGGCGGCAGCGCCTGCTCGGCGCAGATGCTGTAGATCGGCAGCTGCAGCGCGCGCGAGCGGTCCGGCGGCCAACCGAGCTTGTAATCGATCAGCCGGAACGTCCCGTCGTCCAGCAGATCGATCCGGTCCGCTTTGCCTCTGAGCGCGACCGTTCGCGGGCCTGCGGAGGTGATCACCGTGAATTCGCCGTCGAGCCGGTGCTCCAACAGGCGTTCGACGACGGCCGTCGGCCGCTCGGCCTCCATCCGGAAGACGGCGTCGCCGAGACCCGCGGCGGCCGGCGATCCGAGGAGCCGCGTCCGTTCCAGACCCGCTTCGGCCGGCGACAGCTGCTCGAGCGCGCGGTCGACGACGTTCGTGAACATCTCGCGCGCACGGTCGAGGTTCGCCCGGGTAATCGCGCGATGGCCGGCGCCCTGCCACTCTGTGAAGAACGTTTCGAACACGCGATGCACGAACTGACCCTGACGCCGAGGGTCCATGACCTCTTCGTCCTCAGGCTCCTCCTGCAGCTTCAGCACATGTTGCGCGAAGAACCGGAATGGGCAATCGAGATATGTTTCGATCGCGCTCACCGCCCAGGTGCGCGCGGGCGCGCCGCGAACCGTGCCGTGGAACCGGGGCTCGTCCGCCGGCGACCGCGACATCCTCAGGTTCGCCCACTCTCGCACATCGTCGTCCAGCGCGCCGAAGGCGACCGGCTCGAGCGACAGCGCCTCGTCTTCGAAGCGACGTGCGGCGTCGGCCGACGGAAGGGCAGCCGTCGTCAGGCGCGCGCGCGGGATCTCGTCCAGCTGCATCGAGCGTGACACGAGCGCGTCCTCATCCAGCGTGAACGTGGACACAGTCGTGTGCCGGCAGGCCGACGCCAGCAGATCGAGAAAGCGCGCGTCGTCGGCAGATCGGCGATCTTTCTCAGACGGCCAGCCGAGCGACTTGAGCAGTGACGGCGGATAGAAGATGTTGCGGCGCGGCTTCTCGGGCCAGTCGGTCTCGACTAGACCGACAATCGCCAGATCATCGAAATCGCCGTAGCGAGCCGCCCGATCGTCGAGCAGGTGAATGCCGCTGCCGGCTGCTTCGGGATCGAAGGTGTGCTCCCCGATCCAGCGCCGGACTGCCACGCCGAGCTCCGCGATCGTCCACTCGGGATCGTCGTAGGCCCTATGGACGGTGGCGAGCGCCGACAACGTGTCGCCAATCGCGGCCCGAGCGCGACGCTCTCGTGCAGCCAGCGGCGCACCGTCTTCGATCGGCCGCAGATGATTCGTCCAGAACTCGAGCAACAGCGACAGCTGTTGTGACGCCGCGCGGGCCGTGGCCAGCGGGGCGAGTTGTTGCGCGGCCGCTCGTGCGACATCGAGCGCGGCGCTCGCAATCCAGAATCTGGAATGTGGAATTTGGAATTCGTGAATGGCTTCGAGGCGCTCGGGGTCTCCCAGATACCTCGCCTCGCTGAGCATGCGATCGAGCGAGCTGATCGACTCGCGCGAGATCTCGGCTCCGCCGTCCGTGAACAGGAGATGCGGCGATCGCAGCAGCGCGACGAGCGTCGCGCGGGTGAAGTTCGACGCAACCATGTCGAGCACCAGGTCGAGCGCCGCGGCCGTCGGCTCGGCAGCGAGCGGCATCGCGTCGGACGCCTGAAATGCGATGCGCGCGGAGCGGAACACTTCGGCGGCGGCGTACAGATACGGCAGTGGCCGCTTGAAGACCACGGCCGTCCGGGCGAGGTTCACCAAGTCGCCAGCAGCTTCGTCGGTCTTCACCTGCCGAGCGACCGCGATAAGTTCTTCGTCCCGATCGCGGTAGGTCCACCACAGATCGGGATTCGGGATTTGGGATTCGGGATTCGTTCGGGAATCGGGATTTCGGATTCTGGGTTCAGGATCTGGAATGACCAGAAGGGGCGGACCGAGTCCCGAATCCCGAGTCCCGAATCCCAAATCCCGATTCCCGAATCCCAGCTCTTCCAGCCCGGGCCACCATTCGTGCACGCGCTCGTCGAAGCCTGATGCGAGAACACGCTCCGTGGCGACGACGTCGAGCGTCTCGAGGCCGGGGATCCGCGCCAGCAGATCGAAGTCGGCAAGAAAGAGTCCCTCGCTCTCCGCGATCCAGTCTGCGACCGTGACGACGATGCGGCGGAGCGGATCCCGCGCGTGTTCGGCGATCAACAGATCGCGAAGCCGGTGCTCGTCGCAGGCCGACGACGCCGCGACGAGCCGTTCGTATTCGCGGAACGCGTCCGCGAGGAAGTGCGTCTGGATGCGCATCCGCCGGGCAGCCCGATCGAGGTCGTCGGATCCGAGCGCGTCCTCGATCAACTCCTCGAAGCGGTTCACCCGCTGCGACTGACGCCGGAGCTGGTCGTAGAAGCGCAACATCTCGGCGACGAGTCCAGGACGGAGCCGGAACGTGAGCTCGCTGGCACGCGATGCCGCGCTGCGCGCCGCCGCCTGTGCGATCACGTCGCGCTCGAGCGGTGTCAGCCGCCGCGGCGGATTGTCGAGCCGCGCGTGCAGCCGATCGTAGAGCTCGTCACGGGTGACGGCGTCGATCGACGGCGCGGCGCGCATCAGCTGCCTCGCCGCGCTCCTGGTGGGGACAACAACGAGCGCGTTCGGGATTTGGGATTGGGGATTCGGGATTCGGCGTTCCGGGTTCCGAGAGAAAAGAGCCTCTGCGTCCTCTGCGCTCTCTGCGGTTAAGGCAGATGCGGCAAGGCCGACGATCGCGCGACGGAAGTGCTGAAGGTCAGGAACCCGGACCAGGCGTGTCCGGCGGGGTGTGATCACTTGAGTTGTGGTGGCCGCAGTGACGTTTGAATGTCCGTCCGCGCCTTGGCGCCGAGCATCAGCGCGCCGGCGGCGGCCGACGAGGCGTTCCACGCACGGCCCATGTCGCCCGCCAGAATCGCTTCGCGGCGGATCTTTGCGGCGTTCCCGGCGAGCTGTGCAGCGCTCACGAGCAGCGCGTGCGCCGCCGCAGTTTCCTCGGGCGGAACAATCGCCGCCGCCAGCGTGAGAATGCGCGTGACGTTGTTCTGCATCAGCGCCAGCGCCTCCGGCGTCGACCCCGACAGCGACTTCACCGCCTCGAGCGCCGGCTTCAGCTGGACGAACAGGTCGATCGGCGTGCGAATCGCCAGACGATATTCCCGGAGTACCGGCGCGCGCAGTGCGAACTTGTCGCGCGCGAGCTGCAGCTGACGCGCCGCGTCGAGCTTCGCCCCGACGGCGGCGACGAGCGCCGCCACCGCGTCCGGCCGCTTTCCGCCGAGCGTCGCGTCACGCAGCGCGATCGTCTCCAGCAGCCGTTCGAGTCCCTTCACGTCGGCCTGCTGTGCCCGCCAGTTGGCCGTCGCCATCGTCTGCGCCGAAAGGTACTGGTACCGCTTGTCGATCTGCAGCTCGGCGTGGACCTGCGCCTCGGTCGCCGCCCGCGTCGCCGACGCCCAGTCCACCGGCACGTGATCCTTCTCGAGATCGAGGGTCACGATCGCCGAGGAGAGCAACGAGCTGCGTTCGGCTGCGCTGTCGACGACGCGCGCAGCGAGGAGCACCTGCTCGATCGCCTCTCGCGGCGTTGGCGGCGGCAGCAGTGTCTCGTCGATTGCCGGAGGATCGGCAAATGCCGACAGCGTCAGCGTGAACTGGCCGCGGCCGGTGGCCGCCTGCAGATCGGCGATCGCCTCGTCGAGCATCGCGAGCATCTGCTTCACCTCGGCCTGCCGGAAGTTGTAGTGGTTCTGCGGCCACTCGGCGAGCGCCTTGCGCGCGCGCTGGACGATGGCGAGGCGCGCGCGCGGATCGGTCGTGCTCGCGACGTCGTTCAGCGTTGCGGCAACGTCGTTCGAGAGCGCTGCATAGTCGGCGTCGGCCTGCGTCTGGAGATAGCGCTTGCCCTGAGCGGTCGTCGTGTAGCGGTTCGTGCGATCCCAGTCCACGCGTGCCACGGGCAGATTGACGAGGTGGAGCGGCGGGTTCGGCCCCGCGGCGGTCGGCATCGAGAAGACGACACGATCGCCGACGCGCGCCGGCTCACCGTAGCTGACGAGCGAGGTGCCGTCGGCAAGGAACACGCGCAGCAGTACCGGGTCGTCGGCAGCGGCCGCGCGCGCAGGAGTCAGGAGCACTGCCGCGAGCAGTGCGGCGATCGACGTGCGGACGTAAGTCACGCTGGAACCGGGGGCGACGGCCCGAAAAAACCGCCGATCAAGAGTAGTGTGCGCCGTACGCCGGGTCAAGCTGTGGAAATCCTGTTGAACGTTGGTGCATTTCCTGTGCACGGACCGACACGTGAAATTTTTTTGGCGCGTCTCGCGCCAGATTGTCCTCCGCGCGCACTGTGCGCGCGCTTTCGCGAGGCGCTTCGCTTGTGCGGCGCACACTCGTGCATAGAATCTCACGCGTTCCCAGCGACTTCCGCGCCTTCGTCGAGACCTGTGAGTGCTGCCGTGCATCGTTACGAACAATCGATTGCGGGACGCCCCTATCTGATCGAAGTCGTCAAGGTGTCGCAGGATCGCTGGCGCGCCTACATCGTGCGCATCCCCGGCGTGCCGACCGCGTTGATGCCGTTCTACGGCACGACGCCGCTCGACGCCGCCGACCAGTTGTGTGACTGGCTCACGCGCGCCCACGCGCGCGCGGCCAACCCAGCCGGCACGGTGTAGGATCTGAGGCATGTACGCCTCAGCCGCGCGCATCGCCGCGCTCACGGTCATCCTCGCGCTCGGAACGATCCCGCTGCGCAGTCAGGAGCCGGCACAGCCCCCGC
>DATFXR010000388.1:0-4144 GCA_035315685.1 Vicinamibacterales bacterium
CGCCGGGGATCCGGCCGAGTCGATCTTGTAGCCTTCGCCCTTGAGCAGCAGCCGCAGCGCCTCGAGGACATCGGGCTGATCGTCGGCGATGAGCACGCGCGGCACCGCGGCTTCTACTCGGATCGGCGTCTGTTCGTCAACCGGCCATCGTTGCGCTACTGCCACGGGCGTTCTCCTGAGTCCGTCGAACGTCGCGCTGTCGCCGCCGGAGATCGCATCCGCTGGCGACGGCCGACTACCGACCGCTCGCTGAAACGGGCCGGCCTTTAGACGCCGGCCGCCGTTGTTTGGTTGGAGGTCTCCTCGTCCACCACCCAGCCGTCGCGCAGCTGGATGATGCGTGTGCCATAAGACGCGTTCACCTCCGAATGCGTTACCTGGACGATCGTCGCGCCACTTTCGTTCAACGAGCGGAACAGCTCCATGATCTCCTTGCCCTGTGCGGAGTGCAGATTGCCGGTCGGTTCGTCGGCGAGGATCACCTGCGGATTCGCGATCACCGCGCGCGCGACGCCGACCAGCTGCTGTTGTCCGCCCGAGAGCTGGTTCGGATAGAGATCCTTTTTGCCGACGATCTGGAAGCGATCGAGGATGTCGGCGACCATGCTCTGTCGATCCTTCCGGCTCACGTTGCGGTAGGAGAGCGGAATCTCCAGATTCTCGTAAACGGTCAGGTTGTCGAGCAGGTGATAGCTCTGGAACACGAAGCCGATGTGCTTCTTGTGCAGTTCCGAACGCTGTTTGGGATTGAGACGATGGACCGGCTGATCCATGAAGTAGTACTCGCCGGACCACGCGCTGTCGTGCATGCCGAGGATGTGGAGCAGTGTCGACTTGCCGGCGCCCGACGGCCCCATGATCGAGACGAACTCGCCCTCCTTGATGTCCACGTTCACACGCCGCAGCACGTAGGTGCGCCCGACACCGTGGGGATATGACTTCTCGACGTTACGCAGCGAAATCAGCATGGTTCAATCCGCTCTGAGTGCGACCAGTGGATCCACCCGCGTCGCGCGGCGGGCGGGCAGCCACGCCGCCGCTGCGACGACGATCAGCAACACCACACAGACTACGGCAAATGTCAGCGGATCCGACGCGCCGACGCCAAAGAGCAGCGATGCGAGAACGCGCGTCAGGACCAGCGCACCGGCAACACCGACGGCGATGCCGATTCCGCCGAGCAGGAGTGCCTGACCGACGACCAGCGACCGCACGTCTGCCGCGCGGGCGCCGAGCGCCATCCGGATCCCGATCTCGCGGCGTCGCTGCGCGACGCCGTAGGCGAGGACGCCGTAGATTCCGAGACCGGCCAGCACCGTCGCGAGCACCGCGAACGTCCCCGCCAAAGCCGCGGTGAAGCGCGGTTGCGAGGCCGCCTCGCGCACGTAGTAGGTGAGCGCCTGCACGTCGCCCGGGGGCTGGCCAGGATCGAGCCGCGCGACGGCGGCGCGCAGCGCCGCGGCGAGCGGCGCCGGGTCGCCGTCGCTACGCACGACCGCGGTGAAAAACGGCCACGGTGTCTGCGGAAACGCGGCGTACATCTCCGGGCGCGCCGGCTCGGAGAGCGCCGCCTCCTTCACGTCCGCGACGACGCCGATCACGTCACGTGGCCCGGTGCCGTTGTAGCCGATCGTCACGCGCTTGCCGATCGGATCCTCGCCGGGCCAGTACCGCCGCGCCATCGCCTCGCTGATGACGAGAACCGGCGGTGCGTTTTCGCCGTCGCGGTCGGTGAAGCCCCGGCCGCGGATGATCCGAATCCCCATCGTCGAGAAGTAATCGGGACTGACTGCGTGATAAGCCGCGTTGGTGTGATCGTCGTCGCGAACCGGTCGTCCCTCGATGCGGAACCCGATCCCCATGTCGTTGCCAGTCAGCGGCAGCGTCGAGCTCGCCGCTGCGGAGCGGACGCCCGGAACCGCGCGGAGTCCGTCGATCGCGCGCCGGTAGAATGCGATGCGCGCGTCGGCGGTCGGATAGCGCGTGTCGGGCAATGAAATCTCCATCGCAAGCGTGCGATCAGCCACGAATCCCACGTCAACGTGTTCGAGGTTGATGAGCGTCCGTGCGAGGAGTCCTGCACCCGCCAGCAACAGAATCGAGAGCGCGACCTCGGCGGCCACGAGCACCTCGCGGATCCGCGCGCCGTGTGGATCGCTGCCGGTCGTCCCCTTCAGCGTCTCGCCGGCGTCCGACCGGCTGACCTGAAGCGCGGGAATGACGCCGAATCCGACGCCGGTCGCCATCGACAGCAGCGCCGCAAACGACAGAACGCTCCAGTCGACGCGCACCGCCTGGAGTCGCGGGATATCGAGCGGGCTTGCCGCGACGATTGCGGCGACGCCCCACTCGGCCATGAGGACGCCGGCGCCGCCCGCGATCATCGCGATGAACAGGCTTTCGATCAGCAGCTGGTTGACGATTCTCGCGCGGCCCGCGCCCAGCGCCGTGCGGATGGCGATCTCGCGGCGCCGCGAGACGCCGCGCGCCAGCAGCAGGTTGGCAACGTTCGCACAGGCGATCAGCAGGACGCCGGCGACGGATGCAAAAAGAACGGTGAGCGCCGTGCGGTGCCGGCCCACGATGCGCTCCTGCAGCGGCAGCACACGGACCGTTCGTGCGGCGTTGCTCTTCGAATACTCGCGACCGAGGCGGTCGGCAATGGCGCCGAGCTCGGCGGCAGCCTGGCCGACGGAGGCCTCGGGCCGCAGCCGCGCGATCGTGTGCATGAAGTGCGCGCCGCGCTGCGCCGCCAGTTGCGCACCAATCTGCGTCGCCGTGATCGGCAGCCATATCTCGACGCGCTTCGCCTGGATCGGAAATTCGAATGCATCGGGAGCGATGCCGACGATGGTAAATGGCTGGCCTTCGATCGTGGCGCTGCCGCCAACGACCGAAGGATCGCGACCGAACCGGTCCGTCCACAGCCGCTCCGAGATGATCGCCGCCGGCGCAGCACCCGGTCGGATGTCAGCGGCGGTGAACGGGCGGCCGCGCAGCAGCGGCGCCCGCAGTGTCGCCATGAGATCGCCGGTGACGAACGACGTCAGCAGCGTAGCCGCTTCGCCGCGTCCGGTGAGGATCGCCGTTCCGCCGGTGTAGCCGA
Organism: Vicinamibacterales bacterium; assembly: GCA_035315685.1. Lineage (GTDB taxonomy): Bacteria > Acidobacteriota > Vicinamibacteria > Vicinamibacterales > CAVVIG01 > QHWK01. The sequence continues at coordinate 3,107 of DATFXR010000388.1, forward strand.
CGACGTCCTGCACCGCTCGCGCGCCCTGGAAATCCGTGATGTCCGGCACCGAGGCGGAGCCATCCTCGTCAGCCTGCGTGACCGACTGAATCGCGATCAGCCGGTCGGCGTCTGGGAAGGGTAGCCGCCTCAACAGCACGCCGTTGACGATGCTGAAGATCGACGTCGTGGCACCGATGCCGACGGCGAGCACCACTACGACGAGCAGCGTGAACCCGGGAGCGTTGAAGAAGAGGCGTACGGCGTGTCGAAGATCAGTGAACATGGCTGATGGCTGATGGCTGATGGCTGAATGGATCATGGCTGATGACTGTCATCAGCCATTGCCATCAGCCATCAGCCATGAGCCATTGACGCTACTCAGTAACCGCCATCTCCGTTTGCTCCTCGACGACGCGGCCGTCGAAGATGTGGACGCTGCGATCGGCGTGGCGGGCATAGCGCGGATCGTGTGTGACCATGCAAATCGTCGCTCCGCTGCGATGCAGTTCACGGAGGAGATCCATCACCGCTTCACCGCTCCGCGAATCGAGGTTTCCGGTCGGCTCGTCCGCCAGCAGGATGAGCGGCTCGCCGGCAACCGCGCGCGCGACGGCGACGCGCTGCTGCTGACCGCCGGACAGCTGACTCGGCAGGTGCTTCGCGCGATGCGCCATCCCGACGCGCTCGAGCGCCGCTTCGACGCGCTGCCTGCGCTCGGCGGCTTTCATGCCGCGGTAGGTGAGCGGCAACTCGACGTTCTCGAAGACCGTGAGATCGCCAATCAGGTTGAAGCTCTGAAAGATGAAGCCGATCTCGCGGTTGCGCACCCGGGCGCGCTCCGACGCGGGAAGCTCCGCGACCGGCCGTCCGTTCAACAGATACTGACCTTCAGTCGGCGAGTCGAGCAGCCCGAGGATCGACAGCAGCGTCGACTTGCCGCAGCCGGATGGTCCGGCAATCGACACGTACTCGCCCTTGTCGATCTGGAGGTGGATTCCGGAAAGCGCGTGCGTTTCGACTTCGTCGGTGAAGAAGACCTTCGTCACACCATCCAGC